>NZ_JBICYJ010000003.1:0-311638 GCF_043200835.1 Kitasatospora sp. NPDC048365 | reverse complement strand
CACCCCGCCGGCGTCTCCGCGCGGCCCCCCCCCCCCGCCCCCCCCCCCCGCCCGGGGCGGGGGGGCGGCGAGCCGGGAGGCGGTTCAGCGTCCGGAGTGGTCGATGACGTTGCCGTTGCTGCAGTTGTTGACGTGGTCGGACACGTAGTCGCCGAGCACCGGCACGACGGCCACCTCGACGAGGCAGACCGCCGCCGCGGTGAAGTTCCAGTTGTTCGCGGCATTGACGCCGCCGCCGAAGTTGCTGTCATTGTCCGCGTGTGCCGGAGTGGTCAGGGCCAGTACGGAGAGCGAGAGCGCGCCGAGCGCGATGATCTTCTTCATGCCCGGCGCAACGACCCCGTCGACGACTCGTCACCGCGGTTGGCGCACCCGGACGACACGGGTGCGCCAACCGGGCGCTCCACGGCGCGGGGCCGTGGACCAGGATCAGTTGGCCAGGCTGAAGTCGCCGCCCACCGGTGCGGCGATCTTGTCGACGCCGGTGAGGGCGGTGAGGCTGGTCACCGGGGTGCTGCTGTCGGTGGTGGTGCCGTTGGCGAGCTGGCCGGAGCCGTTGTTGCCCCAGGACCGCACGGTGTTGTCGCCGAGCAGGGCGAGGGTGTGCTCCCGTCCGCCGGCGACCAGCTGGATCCCCTTGATGCCGGGGACCGGGACCGGGGTGATCCGGTAGTCCGTCGTCCCGTCGCCGATCTGGCCGGAGGTGTTCTGGCCCCAGGCCTTGAGGCGGTTGTCGCTGTCGGTGACGGCGAGGCTGTGGTTGCAGCCGGCGGCGATCTGCGAGACTCCGCCGAGCCAGATGCCCTGGGTGTCGACCGGGGTGTAGCGGCTGATCGTGCTGTTGTCGCCGAGCTGGCCGGTCGCGTTGTAGCCCCAGGCCTTCACGGAGTTGCCGGTGGTGGGCTTGGTGGGGCCGCTCGGCGGTCCGACCAGGGCGAGGTTGTGGTTGCAGCCGGCGGCGATCCGGGTGACCCCGGTCAGGTTGGTGACCGGGGAGGGGACGCTGCGGCTGGCCGAAGTGCCGTCGCCGAGTTGGCCGTTGATGTTGTAGCCCCAGGCCCAGACCGTGCCGTCCTCGCGCAGGGCGATGCTGTGGTTGAGGCCTGCCGCGATCGCGATCACCTTGTTGAGGCCTTCGACGGCGACCGGCACGCTGCTGTCGCTGTTGGTGCCGTTGCCGAGCTGGCCGTAGTTGTTCCTGCCCCAGGAGACCACGGTCTGGTCGGCGAGGAGGGCGAGGCTGTGGGCGCCGCCCGCGGCGATGTCGGTGGCGTTGGAGAGGTTGACGACCTGGCCGGGCGCGTTGTGGCTGAACACCGAGCCGTCGCCGAGCTGTCCGGAGCCGTTGGCGCCCCAGGACTGGACGGTACGGTCGGTCAGCAGGGCGAGCCCGTGGCCGTTGGTGGGTCCGGCGCCGCCGGCGGCGATCTTCACCACCTCGGCGCTGGTCAGGCCCAGCACGGTGGTCGCGGTCGTCCGGAAGTCGGTCCAGGTGCCGTCGCCGAGCTGTCCGGAGCGGTTGTTGCCCCAGGACTTGAGCCGCTTCTCCTGGGCGTGCGCGCTGCCGGCGGGCACGGCCGCCAGGCCGAGCGCGGTCAGCGCCGCCACCGAGGCGGCCAGCGCCGGGTGGAGCCGACGTCGTTGTGCGGTACGGGAGTTCGTCATGGGTTGCCTTCCTGTCGAAGGATCGGGCGGGGTCAGCGCGCCAGGCTGAAGCTGCCACTGGAGGGCGCCGCGACCATGGAGACGCTGCCGGACTTGGCCAGCACCTGCACCGGGGTGAGGCGCTGGGTGGTGGTGCCGTCGCCGAGCTGGCCCTTGTCGTTCAGACCCCAGGCCTGAACGGTGCCGTCGGAGAGCACGGCCAGGTTGTGGGCGGAGCCGGAGGCGATGCCGACCACCGCGGTCACGCCGGGGATCGGCACGCTGGTGTTGCGCTGGGTGGTGGTGCCGTCGCCCACCTGTCCCTTGTCGTTCAGGCCCCAGCCGCGCAGCGTGCGGTCCTGGAGGAGCGCCAGGCTGTGCGAGGCGCCGGCGGAGAGGCCGGTGACGTTCTTGAGCTCGAGGACCGGCACCGGGTAGGGCTTGTCGGCGACGGTGTCGTCGCCGAGCTGGCCCTTGTCGTTGAGGCCCCAGGCCTGGACGGTGCCGTCGGCGAGCAGCGCGAGGGCGTGCGAGGCGCCGGCGGTGATGCCCTTGACGGTGGTCAGTTCGGGGACGGCGACGGCGGAGGTCCGGGTGGCGGGGGCCGGCTTGGGGACGGGGTCGCTCGCCTTCGCCGGCTTGGCGGTGATGCCGAGCTGGCCCTTGTCGTTGTTGCCCCACGTCTTCACGGTGCCGTCCTTCAGCAGGGCCATGCTGAAGGTGTCGCCGGCCGCGATCGCCTTGACCTCCTCCAGGCCCGCCACGGTCACCGGGAGGGCGGCGTTGGTCGTGGTG
Organism: Kitasatospora sp. NPDC048365; assembly: GCF_043200835.1. NCBI lineage: Bacteria > Bacillati > Actinomycetota > Actinomycetes > Kitasatosporales > Streptomycetaceae > Kitasatospora > Kitasatospora sp. NPDC048365. The sequence goes on along the minus strand of NZ_JBICYJ010000003.1, from coordinate 309,199 downwards.
CCGTTGCCGAGCTGGCCCTTGTCGTTGAGTCCCCAGGCCTTGACGGTGCCGTCCTTGAGCAGGGCGAGGGCGTGCGAGCCGCCGGCGGCGATCGCGTCGACGCCGCCCAGCCCGGCCACCAGGCCCGGCACCGCCCATTCGTCGGTCGCGCTGGTGGCGCCGTTGCCGAGCTGGCCCTTGTCGTTCTTGCCCCAGGACTCGACGGTGCCGTTGGCGAGCAGGGCGAGGCCGAAGCCCGAGCCGGCGGAGCCGCCGGTGCCACCGGCGGCCACCGAGTTGAGCTCGGCTCCCGACAGGCCCACCACGGAGGTCGGGGTGAGCCGCTGGGTCTTGGTTCCGTCGCCCAGCTGCCCGCTGGTGTTGAGCCCCCAGGCGCGCAGCCGCAGGTCGTACGCGGAGGCGGCGGACGTGGGCAGGGCGGCGGAGCCGAGCAGGGTGAGGCTCGCGACCAGCGCGGGTACGGCGGTGGCGGGCAGGAGGCGGAGCGTGCGGTGCTGCGGGTGCATGTCTTCCTCGCGTTCGGGTGGGACGGGCATGGGGACGTCCGGGCGCGGCGGGACGGAGCCGCGGCTCGGGGAGGTGCGAAGGGGCTGGTGGACGGGGTCTCAGCGGCAGAGCCGGGCCGGGCCCCGGCGGACGGGCTCGCCCGTGGTCGGGGCGGGGCCCGGCAGGGGCCGGTGATGGAGGTACGGGGCTTCGTCGCCGCACCGGGCCACCGGGCGGAGGTCGGCCGAGGCGGCTGGGGCGGCCGCGACGGCCGGCGGCCCGCTCAGCAGCGGCAGGGCGAGGGCGAACAGGGGAGCCAGGGCGTGGAGGCGGCCCCGGGCCGATCCGGAGAGGGGTGACATGTCGTCCCTTGTCGTGCGGCCGCGCACACCTGACAGCGCGGCAGTGGCCGGAGGGGGTGATCGGATCGCCCGAATCCCTGCCCAGCGATCAGAACGGTCGTACGTATCGAGAGCGATTTCCATACCGTCGGCCCAGCGAAATAGTTCGTAGTCGCCCCATTGGGCGCCCACTGGTTGCACAACGTGACCATCTCTCGAAACATGGGACGACCTGGACTGATCGACCGTCAGATCGATCACGGCAACTTTCGCTTGTTCGAGCCGACTTCATCGGAGAGGGCCATGCCACAGACACACCGAGCCAGACTCCTCGTCATGACTCTCAGTAGTGCCGTTGCCCTCGCGGCGTCGGCGCCCGCGGTGGCCGAGGACACCGAACCGGCCGTGGTGGTGAACGGAACCTTCTCCTCCCCCACGGTGCCCTCGAACGCCGCCGCCGGGATCGACGGCTGGACGGGTTGGGGCCTGGTGTCGGCCACCCGCGCCGATCACCGGCTGGGCTACCAGGCGGCCATGACCGGTGTGACATCCCCGCGGCCCCTCAGCACGCGCGTTCGCGGCGTCCGGGCGGGCGCGACGGTCACCCTCAGCTGGGACGACAGCCCCGACAGCTGCCTGGTGAAGGGTGCCGCCAAGCGGCCCTACACGGTGTCCGTGGCCGGCAGTGCCAACACTCCGGCCGACTTCACCACCAACGAGCCCCTGGGCGGCAACAAGGGGAACTGGTTCTACGGCCGGACCTACTCCTTCACCGCCACCGAGGACGCGCCGCAGGTCACCTTCACCGCGCAGACCGTCGACAGCAACAACTGCGGCTTCGCGGTGATCACCAACGTCGCGGCCAAGCAGACCTCGAAGCCGTCGTCGCCCGGGCAGAGCGATCCGTGCGCGGGCGACTCGGCGAGCAGTCCCCAGTGCAAGGACGTCGCGGGCGGCAAGGACAAGATCGACAAGTGCCCGCCCACCGACCGGGAGTGCCTCGCGGGCGTCGCCGGCGACGGGAAGGCGGAGAAGGACGGCATCGACAAGGAGACCCAGGCCGTGGCGGACTTCGGCAAGGTCCCCCGGGAGCAGGACCCGAACACCGCCGCGAACGATCTCTGCGCCCTGCCGAACGCGCTGACCTCCACGGTCGCACCCGGCGACGCGGTCGTCCCGCCGAGCGACTGGTGGTTCTGCTGATGGGCCGCCGCCTCGCGTACCGCACGCTGGCCCCGCTCGCGGCGGCCGGCCTGGTCCTCGTCACCGCGCCGCCCTCGCAGGCCGCCGACACGGTGGACGTCCCGGTGCTCAACGGCACCTTCGCCCAGCCCGCGGCGCCCGACAACGGCACCTCCGCCGGTCACGCCGACTGGTCCCCCGAGAACACCGGGGTGGTCTTCGGCAGGGCCCTCGCCCAGCACCCGCTCGGCCACCAGGCCGCCGCGCTCAACTGGAACGGCGCCGCGCTCAGCCTGCGCACCCGCCTGTGGGGTGTGAAGGCCGGCTCGACCGTCACGCTGAGCTGGGACGACAGCCCGGGCGTCGACCGCCGCTGCAGGCCCGAGCAGGTCAAGGACGGCCAGACGTACAACGTCTCGCTGATCACCACCGGTCCCGCCCCGGACCCGGTGGTCACCACCAAGGGCACCGACACCGTGGGCACCGCCAACTGGACCTCCGGCCGGACCTTCGAGTTCACCGCCACCGAGGACAACCCGATGGTCTCCTTCGACTCCGCCGAGCAGCGCGACTCGCTCTCCTGCGGCCCGCTGATCACCAACGTCACCGCCCGGCAGACGCCCGCCCCGGTCGATCAGAGGATCCGCAAGGAGCAGCTGCCCGGCCCGAAGGCCTACCGCGGCAACGACCGGCTGGAGCCGAGCATCGCGGTGGACGACTGCGAGGGGTCGGCCACCAACTGCGTCTTCACCGTGGACAACCGCTCCTCCTACCGGTACTACGGCCAGACCAGGATCGTCGGCGAGGTGTACATCAACTGCACCCGCAACGCGGTGGTCGACGACCGCCGGATGGAGAACACCGAGCCGCCGTACGACAGCCTCACCCAGTACTACGCGCTCAAGGGCACCCCTCTGGTGCCGAACCGCTCCGACATCTCGCAGAGCCGGCCCAACCTGGCGGCCCAGGCCGCGGCAGGGTTCAGCACGGCGGGCGGCAACTCGGCGGCGGTGAGCACCAACAACCCGCTCACCTGGTCGCGGACCACCACCAAGCAGCTGGGCCCCACCATCCAGCCCGGCGAGATGAGTTGGATCGAGGTGCAGCCGGCCCGCGAGCGGGTGGTCGGCACGTTCACCAACGCCCGCAACAAGTACCGGCTCGACGCGGTCTTCGACGTCCCCTCCACCTCCCTTCCCGACCGCTACTACCAGCGCAGCGGCCCGCTCACCGAGACCGAGCTGCAGCGCTGCGGCGCCGCCCGGCCGACCGCCGGTACGCCGGACAACGGCGCCGGGACGGACAAGCGCCTGATCACTGTGGGCACCCCGCCCGCCGGGGCCGCCACCAGGTCGGTGCTGCTCGACCCGTAGGCGCGGTCACGGAGATCGGCCGCCCTTCCCACCGTTCGGGAAGGGCGGCCGACTCGCGCGCGGAGTGTCAGCCCAGCGCGGTCCAGGCGTCCCCGGCGTCCAGCCGGTACCGCCCGGTCGGCGCGGTGCCGTCCGCACGCGGCGCGGCCTCGATCAGCCCGCCGCCGAGCGCGCGTCCCCCCGGACGCAGCGACAGGCAGCGGCCGGTGGCGCTGAAGGTCTGCGCCACGACCGTGCTCACGTTCACCGTGGACGGGCTGTCGACGATGATGTTCTTGATCAGCTTGCCGATGCCGCCCACCGTCAGCTCGCCGACGGTCCGGGTCATCGCGTTCATCGTGCCGAACTGCAGCTCGTCGCCCGACTTCACGGTGAACTTGACCTGCGTGGTCTCCGTGCTGGTCCGCTTCCACTCGTGCGAGTAGGTCGCCTTGAACGCCAGCTCGAAGGAGGCCTTCGCACTGAGTTTCAGCTGTGCGGCGCCGGTCGCGCTGCCCCCGACCGAGATCGAGCCGCCGTTGGTGGTCTCCGAGTTCGGGCCCTTGTCGCTCGGCGCGGTGATGTCGGTGTGGGTGACCTCGGTCTTGTTGCTGCCGCTCACGCTGCCGGAGACGTCGGTGGTGTTGTCGATCGTGCCCTCCAGCGCGGCCCGGCCGGAGATCTCGCCCGCGATGTTGTCCGTGGTGCTCGACTCCAGCACCACGGTGCGGACGATGTCGATCGGCTTGTTGGTGCAGTTGATCACCGCGTTGCCGACCGAGGCCACCGCGGAGGTGATCTCGCGGGTGAGGCCCGGAATGATCCGGAACGAGCAGTCGTACTCCTGCCCGCACTTGTGGGCGATCGCGGGCGCGTCGTCCTCGGCGGACGGTGACGGGGCGACGGCGGAGCCCGGAGCGGAGGTCGCGTCCTCCGCGAGGGCGGGCGCGGCGCCCAGGGCGAGTACGGCCATGACGGTCGGCGTGACCGCCAGTCCCTTCCATCGCCTCATCGGGTCCTCCAACTGCCGTCGGCGGTCCGGACGAACACCGTGTCCGGTGCCCGGCGGGCGCTCTCCGCCCGGTCGGGTGGCGGCTCGACCAGGCCGCCGACGGCGGCGCGGCCCGTGGGCCGGAGGGACAGGCACTTGCCCGGCACGGCGAAGGTCTGCGCGACCACCGAGCTGACGTTGACGCTCGACGGGCTGTCCACCGTGATGTTCTTGACCAGCTTCCCGGTGTTGTTCACCGTCAGCTGGCCAGCCGCCCGCGACATCGCGTTCACCACCCCGAACTGGATCTCGTCCCCGGGGCTGACGGTGAACACCACCCGGGTCGACTCCGTGGTGACCGCCTGCCACTGCCGGGAGAAGCTGGCCTGGAACGCCGCCTCGAAGGTGGCCTTCGCCCCCAGGTGCAGGGCGTTGGAGCCGGCCACCGTGCCGGTGACCTCGGTCGTGTTCTTCACGTCGTCCTTGGTGGTCGGGCCCTTGTCCTTGTTCGGACCGTTCTGCGTGGTGCCGGTCACGACGCCCGGCGTCGCGGTGCCGGACCCCGACACGGTCACCGTGGTGTCCACCCCGCCCTCCAGCGCCGCCTTTCCGGAGATCTGGCCGCCGATGTTGTCGGTGCTGCTCGTCACGAAGGTGACGGTGCGGTCGATCTCCATGTCGCTGTCGGTGCAGTTGATCGCCGCGTTCCCCACCGACACCACCGCGCTGACGAACTCGCGCGGCGCCCGGTCGTACATCCGGAAGCTGCACGCCGCCCCCTTGTCGCACAACCCGGCGACCTCCTCGGCCGAGCTCAGCGGGGTCTGCCCGTCCAGTGCCTGCGCCACCGGGAAGGGCGGCGGGCCGCCGTCCGCCCTGGCGCTGCCCGGCACGGCGAGCGGCAGCACGACCGCTATCACCGCGGCGCCGGGGACCATGACGGAGAATCGGCCGGCGCGCCGCCCTGCGGGCGGCCGTGCGGAAACAACCACAGGTGCTCTCCTCATCCGTGAAGCGGGTGCGACCGGGGTGCGCGACGACCGTCACCCGGTCCCCCCATCCTCGGCGAGAATCGCATCGTGGGCGAACCGCCATCGCGGGCCAGTGCGCCGTTCGATGGGAATCGACACCGCTGAGCCGCGGTCAGGGCGCGCCGGGAGCACGGCGGAGCCGGGGAACGGGGGGCGGACCCCGCTCCCCGGCTCCGGTCGGTGCTACTGGAGTCCGCTGTGGACCGCGTTGGCGAGCTCACCGTTGGCGGTGTCGCCGCTGAACTCCCAGTAGAAGGCGCCCCTCAGGCCCTGCTGCTTGGCCCAGGCCATCTTGCCCGCGATGGTCGCCGGGGTGTCGTAGCTCCACCAGTTGCCGCCGCAGTGCGCGTAGGCGGTGCCGGCGACGGTCCCGGTGGCCGGGCAGCTGCTCTTGAGGACCTTGTAGTCCTCGATGCCCTGCTCGTAGGTGCCCTGCGCCGGTCCGGTGGCGGCGCCGCCGGGGGCGTCCTGGGTGACGCCGGTCCAGCCGCGGCCGTAGAAGCCGACGCCGAGGTTGAGCTTGGACCCGGCGACGCCCTTGCCCTTGAGCTTGGTGATCGCCGCCTCGGAGTTGAACCCGGCGATCGGGATGCCCGCGTACGAGGTGAGCGGCGAGTGCGGGGCCGTCGGGCCTTTGGCGTCCCACGCGCCGAAGAAGTCGTACGTCATGACGTTGTAGAAGTCGACGTACTGGGCGGCGCCCGCGTAGTCGGCCTGGTCGAGCTTGCCGCTGTTGCTGCCGTCGGCGGAGATCGCGGCGGTGACCAGGTTGCCGGTGCCGAAGCGGGCCCGCAGCGCCGACATCAGGTTGCGGTACGAGGCGGCGCCGCTGGTGTCGCAGGACAGGCCGCAGGCGTTGGGGTACTCCCAGTCGATGTCGATGCCGTCGAAGACGTCGGCCCAGCGCGGGTCCTCGACCAGCCGGTAGCAGGAGTCGGCTAACGCGGCGGGGTTGGCGGCCGCCTGGCCGAAGCCACCCGACCAGGTCCAGCCGCCGAAGGACCACAGCACCTTGATGTTCGGGTACTGCTTCTTCAGCTTGCGCAACTGGTTGAAGCTGCCCCGCAGGGCGCCGGTGTCCCAGGTGTCGGCGACGCCATCGACGCTCTGGTCCGCGGTGTAGGCCTTGTCGTAGTCGGCGTAGGCGTCGCCGATGGTGCACTGGCCGTTCTGCACGTTGCCGAACGCGTAGTTGATGTGGGTGATCTTCGACGCGGTCCCGGAGGTGACCAGGTTCTTCACGTGGTAGTTGCGCCCGTAGATGCCACACTCGGTGAAGTACCCGAGCTTGACCGGGCCGCCCGGGTCGACGATGACACCGGTGGTGGTGACGCTGACGACGCCGGAGGCCGGGCCGGTCTGGTCCGCGGTGTCACGGGCGACGACCGTGTAGCTGTACGTCGTCCCCTTCGTCAGACCCGAGTCCGTGAACGACGTGCCGGTCACCGTCGCGACCCTCGCCCCGCCGCGCAGGACGTCGTAGTTCTTCACGCCGTAGTCGTCGTTGGCCGGAGCCCAGGTGAGGGTGAGGTTGGTGTCGCCGACCCCGCTCGCGGTCGGGGTGCCCGGGGCGCCGGGCGGGTTGTCCGTGGGGGTGGTGCCGCCGTCGCAGCTGCCGCCGTTGAGCTTGCAGCCGCTGGGGGCTCCCGAACCGGTCCCGACGAAGCCGAAGCTGACACTGGCACCGGGGGCCAGCGTGCCGTTCCAGCTCTTGTTCCTGCCCGTCCAGTGGCCGCCCGAACTGGTGACGTCCGCGTCCCAGAACGAGCTGACGGAGGTGCCCGCGGGGTAGTCCCACTCGACGGTCCAGCTGGTCAGCGCGGTGGTGCCGGTGTTGCTGATCGTCCACTTGCCCTCGAAGCCGGTGCCCCAGTCCGAGCTCTTGGTGTACGTGGCCGTCGCGGTGCCGGCCGCCTGGGCCGGGGCTGCGACGGCCACCAGGCCGGCGGCGGGCAGCACGAGGGCGGCGGCCACGGCCGCGACCCTCGTGAAGAACCGGGAGGTCCCGGTGGGGTGTGGGGGTGCTGTGCTCAAGGGGTGCTCCTCCGTTGGTCCATGGCAGCCGTGGGGACTGCCGCATGGGGGACGGAACTGCGCCGCCTGTGAGCAGGCCGGTCGGGGCGGCCGCTCACCACAGTTGTCACCGGGAGGCTAGAAAGGTATGAACCATTACAGTTGAATGCACCGCGGGTTCCCTGCCCTTTACCCGCCCTTTCCCCACGGGGCCCGCTCCTGGCCCATCCGGCACGCCCGCTGCTCCGAATGCCACGGCGGCCGCGCGCCGGCCCGTCACCGGGCCGACGCTGGCCGAATGGACATCGTCGTCGTGCTCGAACCGGACACACCCAGCAACATCCGGATCCTCGCCTCAACACACCCCGCCCAGCCGGTACTCCGCGCGCACACCGCCCCCACCGAGCCCTCGGGCCTCTGCGGCCCCGTCACGCTCTGCGGCCTCGACACCGCCGACATGACCCTCGCCCCGCACTGGACCGACAGCGGCGCACGGCGCTGGCACACCTGCGGCCCGTGCCAGAACAGCTTCACCACCCCCACCGGGGACGCCGGCGCACCCGCCACCACCAGCACACCTGACGACGCGTAGCCAGAACCGCCACGCCGCCGGTCGGGCCTCCGGGCCCACCGGCGCGAATCGGCGGGTTCCGGCACATCGGACCCTCGTACGGGCGCGACACGGGGGACGGCCCCGGCCGCCGCAGCAGCGTGACGGCGGCCGGGCGCGCTACGCGGCTCCGGTGATCCCGGGCGCGACGAAGCGGCGGTGCAACGGGGCGAAGGACACCTGTGGCTCGCCGGTGATCCCGGCCTTCTCGATCTCCGCAGCGAGCCGCTCGGCCATGAACGCCTCGAACGCCTCCTGCGAGTTCCACACGTCGGTCACGTGCAGGCCCTCGGCGTCGAACCAGGCCGCGTGGAGCTGGGCCCCGGCCGGCGCCAGTTGCTCCCAGTCCACCGCGTCCCGCACGGTGTCGTACTGCGCCGGCGACACCCCGGCCCACACCATCGACATCACCACAGCCATGGCCCTCTCCCATCTCTGCGGGCCCGACCTTCTACCCTCCAGCGAACCTCCACCCGGCGCTTCACGCACCTCCGCGCGCGGGCGGAGCGTCGCGCACGGCGCTGCCGCCCCAGCCCCGGGGCCGCAGCCACAGCGGCGGTGGCGGTCAGCGCAGTTCGGCGGCGGCCGCGCGGAGTTCGTCGAGGGCGGCGCGGGTGAGCGGGGCCAGCTCGCCGGGGTCGTCGTCGCGGGTGGGGTCGGTCCACCGGGTGAAGCCGAGCCGGAAGGCGAGGACGCCGAGTTCCGCGGCCACGTACGCCGACGCCTGCGGAACGCCCCGGCCCAGCAGCGCCTCGGTCATGGCCGCGGCCATGCCGGTGCTCTTGGAGGCGTCGCGCTGCCTCAGTTCGTCGTTCGCCTCGATGGCGGCGTGCATCAGGGTGCCGATGTCGCGGTTGACGGAGGTCATCCGGCGGGAGGCGTGTTCCAGTCCTGCCGCGACGGCGGTCATCGGTGTGGCGTCGGCGGGGGCGGCGTCGATGCCCTCGGTCAGGAGGCGGCTGAGGGTCTCCTGACCGGCGGTGAGGATGTCCCGCTTGTCGCCGAAGTGGCGGTGGAAGGTGCTGCGGGTCAGCCCGGCCCGTTCCGAGATCTCGGCGACCGTGGTGGCGTCGTAGCCCTTCTCGGCGAACAACTGCAAGGCCGCCACCACCAGGCGCTGTCGGGCATCCGGTTTCCATCGCGGCATGGGAGCCATCCTACCTGATGCGACAGATGTCGCATCAGGAGGTAACGTAAGTGACGAGACACCTGTCGCATCACCTTGGGGAGCTCGTCATGCACGTGTTCATCACCGGCGGTACAGGCCTGATCGGCTCCGCCGTCGTCGCCGAACTGCTCGCCGCGGGCCACACCGTCACCTCCCTCGTCCGCTCCGACACCTCCGCCGCCCGTGCCGCGGCCGCCGGCGCCGGCGTGCTCCGCGGCGCACTCACCGACCTCCGGACCCTGCGCAGCGGCGCCGAGCGGGCGGACGGCGTCATCCACCTGGCCTTCGCCAACGACTTCAGCTCGCCCGAAGCCGTCGCGCGGGCCGTCGCCGAGGAGGCGGACGCCCTCGCCGTGCTCGGCGAGGCCCTCACCGGCACCGACCGGCCGCTCGTCACCGTGGCCGGCACACCCGTCGTACCCGGACGCGCCTCGACCGAGGACGACCCGCTCGCGACCGACGGCCCCGTCGGCGGCCGCGCCCGGTCGGTGAACGAGGTACTCGCCCTCGCCTCGCACGGCGTCCGCAGCACCGCCGTCCGGCTGCCGCGCACCGTCCACAACGAGGGCCAGGGCGGATTCGCCGGCCTCCTCACCCAAATCGCCCGGCGCAGCGGCGTCGTCGGCCACCCAGGCGACGGCACCCAGCGCTGGCCCGCCGTCCACGCCCTCGACGCGGCCCGACTGTTCCGGCTCGCCCTGGAGAAGGCCCCGGCCGGGACGTCCTGGCACGCCGTCTCGGACGAGGGCGACGCCGTCGGCGACATCGCCGCCGTCATCGGGCGACGCCTCGGCCTCCCGACCGCGTCCCTGCCGCAGGAGAACTTCGGCCCCCTCGGCCCCGTCTTCGCCACCGACCAACCCGCGTCCAGCACCCACACCCGCACCGCACTCGGCTGGAAGCCCACCCACCCGGACCTGCTCACCGACCTGGAGAACATCCAGGCCTGACGCCGCGCAGGCCGCCGCCGACGAACGATCAGCGCCAGTCCCCCCCTGCTCGGACGGCTCGCACCCGCAGGAGGGAGATCCTGGGCAACGGCGGCGGCCCGCACGGCGGGTTGCCGGGCCGGTTCCGGCCCCGGCGGGCGAGAATCGGTGCGGCGGCCATCCGGCGTGCCCGCGGAAGTGCCGGTGCCGGCATGCGCCGCTCCGGACCGGAGCGGTTGGGCGCGTCCTCGCCGCTGACTTCTCCGGGAGGCCGACACGAAGCGGATCGACCGCGCGTACGTGGTGAGGGCGGCGACGTTCTGGCTCCGCCCCGCGTTCGCGCTGCGCGTCGTCAGCAGGTTCCAGCGGCTGGTCGGGTTCGACCGCTCGATGGCCCTGGCCTCCTCCGCGCTGACGGCCCTGGTCCCGCTCGCCATCCTCTGCAGCGCCTTGGTGGTCCACCTCGGCGGCAAGGGGATCGCCGAGCGGGTGATCGACCGTTACGGCCTCACCGGCGACGGCGCCGACGCCGTGCGCGACATCCTCTCCCCGACCGACGACTGGACCCCGCTGGGGCTCTTCGGCGTCGTCTTCCTCCTGGTCTCCGCACTGAGTTTCGCGCGCGCCGCCCAGCGGCTCTACGAACAGGGCTGGGAGCTGCAGCCCCTGAGCGTCCGCAACACCGTGAACGGCCTGAAGTGGCTCGCTCTGCTGGCCGTCTACGCCGCGTTCAACGGCTGGATCCACACCGCGCTCGGCCACCGGCCACTGGAACTGGCCGCGGCCCTCGTGGAAGCGCCGGCCACGGCGGTGTTCCTCGTCTGGGGCGGCCGGCTCCTGTCCGCCGGCCGCATCTCCCGGCCCCACCTCGTACCGTTCGGCCTCATCGGTGCCGCCGCCCTGACCGGCTACTCCGTGGCGCTGAGCTTCTATCTGCCACGCATGTTCGACTCCTACACGAACCGGTACGGCGCGTTCGGGGCGGTGTTCGCCATGCTCTCCGCCCTGTTCGGCGCGATGCTCGCGACCGTGGGCTGCGCGGCGCTGGGGCGAGAGGTGGGGGAAGAACTCGACAGGATCCACCGGGGAGAGCGGGCACCGGACAACGAGGTCCGCCAGGAATGGGACACCGTGCTGCGCCAGGCCCGCTCACGGTGGCACACGGGCCGCGGTCTGACCCGCCTCTCCAGAAGACGCTGAGGAGCCGGGGCTCACAGGCCGCGGGCGACGGCGCCGAGCACGGAGGCGACGGCGGCTTCCCGTTCTTCGGCGGGGAGTTGGCGCAGGGGGCCGTCGACGAGGAGGGCCGACAGGCCGTGGACGGCCGACCAGGCGGCGTACTGCGCCCCGGGCCGCCGCTCCGGCGGCAGCGCGCCGACGCCGACCAGTTCGTCGAGGCGGAGCGCGAGGAGCGAGTAGGGGTCGGTGGCGGCGGGGCCGGGGTGGGTTTCGGCGGGCTCGGCGGTGTGGGCGACCGCGCCGGAGAAGGCGGTGCGGAACCAGCCGTGTTCGGTGAGGGCGAAGTCGACGTAGGCGCGGCCGATGGCTTCGAGCCTCGCCCAGGCGGCGTCGCGCGGGTCGGGGAGGTCGACCTCTCCGGCCCGCTCGATCATGAGCCGGCCGAGGTGTTCCATGCAGCCCGCGGAGACCGCGGCCAGCAGGTCCTCGCGGTCCTTGAAGTGGCGGTAGGCGGCGTTGTGGGACACGCCGACCTGGCGGCCGGCCTCGCGCAGGACGACTGCCGAGGGGCCGCCGGTGCGGGCCAGGGCGACGCCCGCTTCGACGAGGGCCTCACGAAGGCCGCCGTGGTGATATGTCCGATTAGCCAATTTTCTCCGCTTTCCCCGGCCGATGTTGACAGTGTCCACCTGGGGTGCAAGGGTGTCAATCAAGAGCATGTTCCCAGTGTCAACATGCCTGGCGGATGGAGCCTCGAATGCCCGCCCTCACCCCGCGCCGACGCCTTCTGATCCTGGCCACGGTGTGCCTCGCCGCCTTCACGATCAACCTCGACACCACCATCGTCAACGTCGCCCTGCCCGATCTGAGCCAGCAGCTCGGCGCCACGACACGCGACCTGCAGTGGATCGTGGACGGCTACAACCTGGCCTTCGCCACCCTGGTCCTCTCCGCCGGGTCGCTCGGCGACCGCTTCGGCCGACGCCCCACCCTGCTGCTCGGACTGGCCGGCTTCGCCGCGACCAGCGTCCTCGGCAGCGCGGCCGGCTCCCCGGGCCCGCTGGTCGCCGCCCGGTTCGCGATGGGCGCGTGCGCGGCGACGATCTTCCCGACCACCCTGTCGATCATCACCAACACCTTCCCCGAGCGGCGCTCGCGCGCGAAGGCCGTCGGGGTGTGGGGCGCCGTCACCGGCCTCGGGGTCGCGGTGGGGCCCGTCGTCGGCGGCGTGCTGCTGGCCCACTTCGGCTGGCCGTCGGTCTTCCTCGCGCTCGTCCCCGTCGCGCTGGTCGCCCTGGTGGCCACCTGGCTGTGGGTTCCCGAGTCGAGCTCCCCGGCGTCCGCCCGACTGGACCCGGCCGGCCTGCTGTTCTCATCCGCCGCGATCGGCGTCCTCGTCTACACCCTGATCGAGGCCCCGAACCGCGGCTGGAGCTCACCGGCGACCATCGCCGGATTCGCCGCCGCGGCTCTCCTGACCGCGGTCTTCGTCCGCGTCGAACGCGGGCGGGACCATCCGATGATCGACCTGACGCTCTTCCGCACCCCCGCCTTCTCGGCGGCCAGCGGATCGGTCACCGTGGCGTTCTTCGCGCTCTTCGGCTTCATCTTCCTGGTGACCCAGTACTTCCAGTTCATCCGCGGCTACGGAACCCTCTCCACCGGTGTGCGGATCCTGCCCGTCGCCCTGACCATCGCCGTCGGCTCGGTCGGCGGCGTGGCCCTGGTGCCCCGGCTGGGCACCCGCGCCGTGGTCAGCACCGGACTCGTCCTGCTGGGGACGTCCTTCGCGTGGATCGCCACCTCACCGACGTTCATCGCCTACCCGCAGGTCGTCGGGCAGATGGTGCTGATGGGCCTCGGCCTCGGCCTCACCACCGCACCCGCCACCGAGTCGATCCTCAGCGTCCTGCCGCCGGCGAAGGCCGGTGTCGGCTCCGCCGTCAACGACGCCACCCGCGAGGCCGGCGGCACCCTCGGCGTGGCCGTCATCGGCTCCGTCTTCACCTCCCTCTACGCGAGCAAACTCGCCACGACGGCGTTCGCCGGGCTTCCTCCCGGGACGCTGGCCGACGGCCAGGACTCGGTGGGATCCGCCCTCGGGACCGCCGCTTCCGCGGGCCCCGTCCACCAGCAGGAACTCCTGACAGCCGTACAGGACTCCTTCATGCACGGCTTCCACATCGCCTGCCTGGTGGCGGCCGGGGTCTGCCTCGCCGGCGCGGTCGGCGCCCGCCTGGCGCTCCCCGGCGTGACACCACCGCCGTCCCCCGGTCTCCGGGACACCGCCGCCCCGCAGGACGCACCGGCCGCCGCGTCCGCGCCGCAAGGAGCGGTCGGCCACGCCGGAGCCGGGCGAGAAGCCGACTGACCGAAGTCCCGGGCCTGCCGGACGGCCACCCGCCCGGCAGGCCCGCACCCGGCCCGTACCCGGCTCGCGTCAGAGCCCGGGAAGGTCCTCGCGCAGACTTCTGCCGACGGCCGGTCCGGCCGTGTCGCGCCGGATGGCGACCATCGCGGCGTCGTCGCCGAGACTGCCGCCCGCGTGGGCGAGGAGGTCCTGGCACAGGCCCCGCAGCAGCGCTCCCGGATCGCCGGACGGCCACGAGCCGAGCCGTTCGGTGAGCGGATAGAAGTCGCCGGAACCGTTGCGCGCCTCGATGACCCCGTCCGTGTACAGCAGCACGAGGTCCCCCTCCCGGAACGGGAAGCTCTCGACCTCGACACCGGCCGGGCCGAAGCCGGTGAGGCCCAGCGGCGGCGCGGGCTGCCGGGACTCCAGCGACACCACCGTGCCGTCCCGCAGGAGCAGCGGCGGCGGGTGGCCGCAGTCCGCGAGGTGGATCACCGGCTCGGTGTCGGGGATGTCGAGCACGACCGCGGTGATGAAGGACTCGCCGGCATCGGTGTCCGAAGGGCTGCCGGCCGCATCCTCCGGGTCGCCCTGGCCGCCCGGGTCGCCGAAGACCGCCTTCTCCAGGTGGGCGACCAGCCGGGGCAGGTCGATCTGCCGGTAGGCCGCGGTGCGGAAGGCGCCGAGGGCCAGCGAGGCCTCACCGATCGCCTCCAGCCCCTTGCCCCGGACGTCGCCGATCAGGAAGCGGCTCCCCTGCCGGGTGCGCACGGCCGCGTACAGGTCGCCGCCGATCTGGGCCTCGGCCTCCGCCGCCAGGTAGACCGACGCGATGCGCAGCGGGCCCATCCGCGCCGGAATGGGCCGCTGGACCACGGCCTGGGTGGCCTCCGCCACCGAACGCAGCTGCCTCAGCTCCTTCTCGTGACGCTCGCGCAGCCGCGCGAACAGGGCGACGAGCAGCGAGATCAGCGCGAGCGCGACGATCTGCACGGAGTGGTTGAGATCGACCAGTGTGGTGCGCACCGCGGCGACGATGCCCTGGGCCACGACGGCGGCGGCGCCGACGGCGAGGGTGGTTCTGGGTCCGGCGAACGACGCGGTGATCGCCGGGGCGGCCACCAGGAGCGGCCCGAGGTGCACCTGCGGTGGGGCCAGCATGTCCACGATCGAGATGGCCACGATCAGCACGAGCGGGATGAGGATCTTCCTCCCGCCCTGCTGGTCGGGCGACCGGGGGTACCGCCACCGCCGTGCGTTCATCCTTCCTGGATACCTCGTCCCGGACCGTGGTCACATCCGGTGGGGGCCCGGGCGTGTCCGCCCGACCGACCGCTCGACGGCCAATCCGTTCGTGCGCCCGCGTCGAACCATCGGCAGGAGCGCCTCCGCTCCGGAGGCGCGCTCCTCCGACTGGGGAAGGCCGTGAGAGCAGTGATCCACCTCTCACCGCGGTGCCGGCCTGCGCGGCAGGAGACCCTCGGCGGTCAACGCCTGGACCTGATGATCCCGCCCGACCCGCGACAGGTCGCACGTCTGCGTGCCGCCGCACGCTGCTTCCTGCAGCAGTGCCACCCGAAGGGGTGCTGCCACATCGCCGACGTCCTCCTGGTCGTCAGCGAACTGGCGACCAACGTGGTGAACCACACGGACGGCCCGGGACGGTTGGTCCTGGTGTCCGACCCCCAGGGGACCGAGATCCGCGTGACCGACTCCAGCCGGCGCGGGCCCCGGCCGCAGCCTCCCTCCGCCACCCGTCCCTCCGGGCGGGGGCTGGTCCTGATCCGCGAGATCGGCACCGCCGTGGACGTGACGCCGGACATCCATGGCGGGAAGACCGTCCGTGTCTACGTCGCCGATCGGAGCGCGGACCCTGCCCAGCCTCCCGCCGGACACGCCCCGCGACCCGGCGTTCGTGAACCGTAAGGCCCGGGTGTCCCGGTTCGGGCACCGCCGGCTTCTACAGTGGCCGGACAGTGACGCAGAGGAGTGGTGAACGTGACGGACGGTCATGGCCCGGTGCGGGCCGAGGTGGGTGTGATCGGTGGTTCGGGTCTGTACGAGCTGCTCGACGACGTGGTCGAGGTGCAGGTGGAGACGCCGTACGGGCAGCCGAGCGACGTGCTGGTGGTCGGCGAGGTGGCCGGCCGGTCGGTGGCGTTCCTGCCGCGGCACGGGCGCGGCCACCGCCTGCCGCCGCACCGGATCAACTACCGGGCGAACCTGTGGGCGTTGCACTCGCTCGGGGTGCGGCAGGTGCTGGGGCCGTGCGCGGTGGGCGGGCTGCGGCCCGACTTCGGGCCGGGGACGCTGCTGGTGCCGGACCAGTTGGTGGACCGCACGTCGGGGCGGGTGCAGACCTTCTACGACGGGCTGCCGCTGCCGGACGGCGGTGTCCCCGAGGTGGTGCACGTGTCAATGGCGGACCCGTACTGCCCGGCCGGGCGGGCCGCCGCGCTGGAGGCGGCGGGCGCGGCGGCCTGGGAGCCGGTGGACGGCGGGACCATGGTGGTGATCGAGGGGCCCCGGTTCTCCACCCGCGCCGAGTCGCGCTGGTTCACCGCGAACGGCTGGTCGGTGGTCGGGATGACGGGGCATCCGGAGGCGGTGCTCGCCCGTGAACTGGGGCTCTGCTACACGTCGATCGCGCTGGTCACGGACCTCGACGCCGGGGTGGAGAGCGGCCAGGGCGTGACGCACGCCGAGGTCCTCGCGGAGTTCGCGCGCAATGTGGAGCGGCTGCGCACGGTGCTGTTCAAGGCGATCGGGCTGCTGCCCGCCGAGCGCGCCTGCCCGTGCGGGCAGGCGCTGGACGGTCTCACAACGGGTCTTCCCGGCGTTCCGGGCGACTGACCGGAGGGTTCCGCCGCCGCCGGAGGAGCCCGAGCAGCAGGGCGAGGACGGCGGTGGCGGCCAGCACCAGCAGCCAGTTGCGCAGGTACGGCAGTGGCAGCACCGAGGGGTTGCCGTGGTCGTCGTCGGCGCGGAGCACGGCCGGGAGCCCGACGGCGGTGACCACCGCGGCGACGATCAGCCAGCCGCGCAGCACCGGGCCGCGGGCCGCGTACGCGCCGACGAGGCACAGCAGGGGAACCCACAGCCCGTCGTGCAGGACCAGGCCGCCCACCGCCCAGACCAGGATGTCGACCGGTGCGGTGATGTAGGAGTCGTCGAGCAGGCCGTACAGGCCGTAGCCGGTCATGGCGAGACCGGCGGCGAGTGCCGTGGCCCGGAGCCAGGTGGTCACCGGACCACCTCGATCCGGGCGACCCACTTGGTCTGCAGGACACCGGGCCGGTTCGGCGCGATGATCCGTGCCGGGAAGCCGTGGTCGGCGTTCAGCGTCTCGCCGTTGACCCGAAGGGCGAGGAGGGTGAGCGGGTCGTCGACGTACTGCGCGGGCATCTCCATCACCCGGTAGGGGCCGTCGGCCTCCAGTGAGGTGACCCGGACCGCCGTGCCGGTGGGCGCTCCGGCCCGGGCCAGCAGGTCGGCGAGGCGGACGCCGGTCCAGCGGGCGCTCGCGCTCCAGCCCTCGACGCAGGCGATCGGCAGGACGGCGTCGTACTGGGGAAGCCGGGCCAGGTCGTCGAGGCCGAGCGTGTAGGGCCGCGGCCCGTCGACCCGCAGCCGCCAGTCGGCCGGGACGGTGACCGTACCGGCCTGGGCGGCGGTGCGGTTGACCGGCAGGCCCTGCGATCCGATGTCCGGGCGGCGCGGTGCCAGCAGGTCCAGGCCGCGCAGCCAGGGCACGGTCTGGCCGGCGGTGGTGAGGGTGACGGCGCCGACCGCCGCGGTGACCGAGGTCAGGAACGCGCGACGGCCGGGGACGGACGCCTGGGGTCGGCGCCAGTTGCGGGCGATCAGCGGGGCCTTGACGGCGAGGTGGATCAGCAGGCCGCCGGTGGCGAGCCAGCCCAGCCAGAAGTGCGTCTGCCGGAACGGGAACGGCCACGGGTACCACTGGAGGGTGTTGAGCAGGCCGGTGAACAGTTCCAGCAGCAGGGCGGCGACCAGGACGGCGATGCCGAGGCGTTCCAGGGCGTGGAGCACGCTGCGGGCCGGGGGCCATTCGAACAGCCGCGGGTAGACGGTCCACAGCTTGGCGCCGGTCAGCGGGATCGCGGCGATGCCGCTGATCACGTGCAGGCCCTGGGTGAAGCGGTAGCCGTCGGCCGGACGGGCGGGCAGCACGCCGGACAGCCAGGTGGGCGGGTCCTGGAGGAGGTGGCTGGCGAGTCCGGTCAGGAAGCAGACCAGCACCGCCGCGCCGAGCCACCGGCCGAGGACGACGGTGGTGCGCGGCTCGTGCAGCGGGGAGCGGAAGGTCCCGGCCCGGAACGGGCCGCGGCGCAGTGCCTCCGGGGGCGGCGGCAGCGGACGGTCGAGGCGGCGTCGGACGCCGGAGGAGTTGGGTTCCACCCGCTCATCGAAGCGTGCCGACGGCCGTCGGAGGTGGAGCGACGTGCTTACGGAATCCGAACGCCGCGGTGTCCGGTGCCCTTCGCGCGGCGGGGCCGGTGGCAGGCTGGCCCGGTGACGACCCGTACCCCGCTGCTGCCCTGCGTACTCGCCCTCGCCGCTCTGGTGGCCGCCCTGGCGACCACCGTGACCGCCGGCGGCACGCTCGGCGACCGCACCGGTCTGTACGGCTGGTACGCGCTCGACGCGGGTCTGTTCGCGCTCGCGGTGGTGCTGCTGCGGCGGGTGGCGGACCGTCAGGTGGTGCCGCTCGTCATGGTCGGGAGCGTCCTGGTCGCGGCGGCGGGTCTGCTGGCGCCGCCACGGACCAGCGACGACGCCTACCGGTACGTGTGGGACGGCCGGGTCCAGGCGGCCGGGGTCTCCCCGTACGCGCGCACCCCCGAGGACCCGGCGCTGGTCCGGCTGCGCGACCCCGGGCTGTTCCCGGCGGACGACGGCTGCACCTCGTGGGACGAGCGGCGGACGGTGGACGGCGCCTGCACGCGGATCAACCGCCCCTCCGTACATACGATCTACCCACCCGTGGCGGAGGTCTGGTTCCTGACGCTCCGTCCGTTCGGCGGCGGGGTGCGCGGGGTGCAGGTGGGCGGCGCGCTGCTCGCGGTGGCGACCACCGGTGTCCTGCTGGCCGTCGGGCGGGGGAGCCGGCGGGCGGCGCTGTGGGGGTGGTGCCCGGGGGTGGCGGTGTGGGCGGTCAACGACGCGCACGTCGACACGCTCGGCGCGCTGCTGATGGTCGCCGGGCTGGGGTGCGCGGCCCGCGGGCGGGCGGCGGCGGGGGGTGCGCTGCTGGGGGCGGCGGTCGCGACGAAGCTGCTGCCCGCGCTCGCCCTGCCGGGCGCGCTGTCCGGGGTGCTCTCCCGGCGGCCGGGCCGGCGGGACGCGGTGCTGCTCGGGGCGGCGGCCGGGGCATTCGCTCTGGTGTACCTGCCGTACCTGCTGCTCTCCGGACCGGGGGTGCTCGGCTATCTGCCCGGCTACCTGCGGGAGGAGGGGTACGGGCAGGAGCACCTGGACCGATTCGGGCTGCTGCGGGCGGTGGTGCCGGACGGCTGGGCGCCGTGGGCGGCCGCGCTGGTGCTGGCGGCGGTGGTGCTGCGGGTCCTGCTGTCCGGCGATCCGCACCGCCCGTGGGGCGGCGCGCTGCTGGTGACCGGGACGGCGCTGCTGCTGGTGGCGCCGGCCTACCCGTGGTACGGGCTGCTGGTGGTGGCCCTGGTCGCCCTCGACGGCCGCTGGGAGTGGCTGGCCGTCCCCGCCGCAGGTCAGGTGCTCTACCTGGCGGGCGGGACGGCCGTCCAGCGGGCCGCGTACGGGGCGGCCCTGGTGTGCGTGCTCGCGGTGCCCGCCGTGCGCCGGGTCTCCCGGTCACGGCGGGCGGGTGCCGCCGCCGACGAGCGCCGCGCCACCGGGACGCGGGTGCGCTGACGGCTCGCCCGGGGGCCTCAGGACGCGCGCAGGCGGAGGAAGTGCCGGCCGTGCGAGGACCAGCGTTCGGTCTCCACCAGGCCGGCCCGGCCCGCGTGGTGGGCGGTGGCGTCCGCGCCGAGCCGGGCCCAGGGGAACGCGGGCCCGAGCCGGCCGTCCGGGCCCTCGACGCGGACGGTGGTCCGCTCCTCGATCTCCTGCGGCTCGACCTCGACGAGCAGCGTGCCGCCGGCGGCGAGGAGTTCGGCGCAGCGGCGGAGGATCGCGCCGGGGTCGCCCCCGATGCCGAGGTTGCCGTCGGCGAGCAGCACACCGCCCCACCGGCCTTCGGCGGGAAGCCGGTCGAAGACCGACCGGCACAGCGCGAGGCCACCCAGGCGGCGGGTGCTGGCCACCGCGGCGGCGGTGATGTCGACGCCGAGGGCCGGGATCCCGCGTTCGAGGAGGGCGGCGACGAGTCGGCCGGGGCCGCAGCCGAGGTCGAGGACGGGCGCCGGCAGCCGGGTGCAGCGCAGGAGCAGGCCGTGGTCGGCGCCGCCCGCGGGCGCGCTCCAGCGTTCGATGTCGAGGGGGATGCGCCGGCCGTCCTGGCGGCGGAGCCAGAGCGGGCCGCGTCCGGTGCGGACGGCCTGCGCGAACGGGTCGTCCGTCCAGGGGAGGGCGCGCGCGGTCATCGGGTCCTCTCGGGGGCCGGGTCGAGGGAGCGCAGGCAGGCGGCGAACCCGCTGTCGGGGGCGCCGTCGGCGACCAGGCGGGCGTCGGCGAAGGTGTCGACGTCGGTCAGCGACGGCAGGTGACGGACGGTCAGCCGGGCCGAGGCGAGGCGTTCGAGCAGGGCGGCGCCGGTGTGCGGGGTGGACATCGGGACGCCGAGCAGGAGCCTGCGCGCCAGCTCCCCGGTGGGGCGGGCGAGGCCGAGCGCCCAGAAGCCCCCGTCGGTGGCGGGCCCGTACCAGGCGTCCACGCCGCTGCGGCGGGCGGCGGCGAGCGGTTCGGCGAGGGTGGCGGCGGTCAGTTGGGGGGTGTCCATCCCGACGAGCAGCGCGGGCGCCCCGGGTCGGAGGCGGGCGGCTTCGGTGAAGGCGGCGGCGAGGCGCTCGTCCAGTCCGCCGCCGGTCTGCGGGACGACCTGCCAGCCGGGCGGCAGCCAGTCCCCGGGCTCGCCGTCGAGGACGAGCAGGCGCAGCGCGGCCGGGACGGTGGCCAGGGTGCGCAGGGTGTCGGTCAGCGCGGCCTCGGCGAGGTCGGCGGCCTGACGGGGCGTACAGGGCGGGGTGAGCCGGGTCTTCACCCGCCCGGGGACCGGCGCCTTGGCGATCACCAGCAGGACGGGCGGCGGTGCGGCGAGGACGCCGCTCATGTCGCGGACGGCCCGCAGGGTGCCGCGCACGGTGCCGGTCACCTTGGAGCGGCCGGCCCGCGGCCGGTAGCTGACCGGCGTCTCGGTGATCCGCATCCCGGCCGCGGCGGCGGTCAGGACCATCTCCAGGGGGTAGCCCGAGCGGCGGTCGCCGAGGCCGAGGGCGAGCAGGCGGTCCCGGTGGGCGGCCCGCATCGGGCCGAGGTCGTGCAGGCGTGCTCCGGTGCGGTGGCGCAGCCGGCGGGCGAGGACGGCGTTGGCCAGCCGCGCGTGCACCGGCCAGGCTCCGGAGGCCGTGGGGCGGCGGCGGCCGAGGACCAGGTCCGCGTGGCCGGCCAGCACCGGGCCGGTGACCCGGGGAAGCTCGGCGGGGTCGAGGGAGCCGTCGCAGTCCAGGAAGCAGACCAGTTCGGCGGTGGCCGCCAGGAGCCCGGCGTGGCAGGCGGCGCCGAAGCCGCGTCGGGGCTCGGTGACGACGGTGGCGCCGAGTTCGCGGGCCAGGTCGGCGGAGCCGTCCCGGGAGCCGTTGTCGACCACGACGGCGCGCCAGCCGGTGGGGATCCGTTCGAGGACCCAGGGCAGGGCGGCGGCCTCGTCGAGGCAGGGCAGGATGACGTCGACGCGCGGCGCGGCGACGGAGGGCAGGGTCGCTGGGGTCACCCTCGCCACGCTAACCGCGTCCCACCGCCGCACGGCGTCAACGACGCCTTACGGAACTCGTACGCCCTCGGGGTGGTGCCGGGCGGGCGACGGACGGCGGACGGCGGATCTTACGGAACCCGGACGGGGCCGCGAGCGGGGCGCCGGGGCCGCACCGGGGCTCGTATCCTCGGCGGATGAACGAGAGCCCCGACGCCGGACTGCCGAGCCCGGCCCGCATCCTGGTGGTCGACGACGATCCGACCGTGGCCGAGGTCGTGGCCGGCTACCTCACCCGGGCCGGCCACCAGGTGGAGCGGGCCGCCGACGGCCGGCAGGCCCTGGCGCTGGCCGGCGCGCACCGCCCCGACCTGCTGGTCCTGGACCTGATGCTGCCCGGCATCGACGGCCTGGAGGTGCTGCGCCGGCTGCGCGGGGCCGACCGGGGCTCGGACGTCCCGGTGGTGATGCTGACCGCCAAGGGGGACGAGGCCGACCGGATCCTCGGCCTGGAGGTGGGCGCCGACGACTACGTGACCAAGCCGTTCAGCCCGCGCGAGCTCGTCCTGCGGGTCCAGTCCGTGCTCCGCCGGTCCCGGGCCGCCGCAGCACCGGAGACCGCGGGCGGTCCGCTGGTCAGCGGCGACATCACGCTCGACGCCCGGGCCCGCCGCGCCCACCGCGGCACGGACGAGCTGGCGCTGACAATCAGGGAGTTCGACCTGCTGGCCTTCCTGCTCCGGCGGCCCGGCACGGTGTTCTCACGGCAGGAGCTGATGCAGCAGGTCTGGGGCTGGGACTTCGGCGACCTGTCCACCGTGACCGTCCACGTCCGGCGGCTGCGGGAGAAGATCGAGGACGATCCCGCCGCACCGGCGCTGATCACCACCGTCTGGGGCGTCGGCTACCGCTACGACCCGGCGGCCGGGGCTCCCGCCGGGGGTGCGCGGTGAAGGACCTGCTGCTGATCGCCCTGTTCGCCGCGCTCGGCGCCGGTTTCGCCGGACTGGTCGGGTGGGTGGCCGTCCGGCTCCTACGGCACCGCTCGGTCGCGCTCTCGCTGTTCTGCGTCGCCGTCGTCACCGTCCTCGCGGTCACCTCCGGCACGTTCGCCGTGGCGCAGGCGATGTTCCTGTCCCACCACGACCTCGGCGTGGTGATCACCGTCCTGGGCATGGCCTCGGTCGTGTCGCTGGTCATCGCGGCGCTGCTCGGGCGCCAGGTGGTGGCCGGCAGCAGGGCCCTGGCCGTCGCTGCCCGGACGGTGGGCAGCGACACCGGCTTCACCGCGCCGGACCACCCGCTCGGCCGGGAACTCGCCCAGCTCAGCCGGGAACTGGCCGCCACCAGCGCCGGGCTCGCCGAGTCCCGGGCCCGCGCGCAGATGCTCGACGCCTCGCGGCGCGAGCTGATCGCCTGGATCTCCCACGACCTGCGCACCCCGCTGGCCGGCCTGCGCGCGATGGCGGAGGCGCTGGAGGACGGCGTCACCGACAGCCCGGACCGCTACCTGCGCCGGATCCGCACGGAGGTCGAGCGGCTCACCGCGATGGTCGACGACCTGTTCGAGCTGTCCCGGATCCAGGCCGGGGCACTGTCCCTCTCCCTGTCGCGGGTGTCCGTCCACGACCTGGTCGACGACGCGCTCGCCGGCGCGCACCCGCTCGCCCGGCAGCGCGGCGTCCGCCTGGAGGGCCGTCAGGTGGCCGCCGAGCCGGTCGAGGTGGACACCCACGAGATCACCAGGGTGCTCGGCAACCTCCTGGTCAACGCGATCCGCTCGACCCCCGAGGACGGCGTGGTGGCCGTCTCCGCCCGGCGGGAGGCCGACGAGGTGGTCCTCTCGGTCACCGACGGGTGCGGCGGCATCCCCGAACAGGACCTGTCCCGGGTCTTCGAGACCGGCTGGCGCGGCAGCACCGCCCGCACACCGCTCCCGGCGGACACCGCCACCGCGCCGTACTCCGGTGGCGGTGCCGGGGACGGCGGCGACAGCGGCGCGGGCCTCGGGCTGGCGATCGTCCGGGGCATCGTCGAGGCCCACGCCGGCCGCGCGGGCGTCCACAATGTGGCCGGCGGCTGCTGCTTCGAGATCGCCCTGCCCGCCGCCCGCGGCTGAACCCGCACCGCAACGAGCCCCCGGCGGGATCAGACCCGCTGGGGCGCGGCGGCGAACTCCGCCATCCCCTCGGCGAACGGCACCCGGGCCCGCCATCCGAGCTCCTGGCGCAGCCGGGAGGAGTCGGCGGTGATGTGGCGCACGTCGCCGAGCCGGTACCGGCCCGTCACCACGGGCGCGGGCCCCCCGTACGCGGCGGCCAGCGCCCGGGCCATCTCCCCCACCGTCCGCACCTCGCCGCTGCCGACGTTGTAGGCCCGGAAGCTGCCCTGCGGACGCCCGCCGACCGCCTCCAGCGCGGCCACGTTCGCGGCCGCCACGTCCCCGACGTGGACGAAGTCGCGCCGCTGCGCGCCGTCCTCGAACACCTGCGGCGCCTCCCCCCGCGCCAGCGCCGAGCGGAACAGCGACGCCACCCCGGCGTACGGGGTGTCCTTCGGCATCCCCGGCCCGTACACGTTGTGGTAGCGGAGCGTCAGGACCCGCCCCCCGCAGGCGCGTGCCCAGGCCGAGGCCAGGTGCTCCTGGGCGAGCTTGGTCGTCGCGTAGACATTGCGCGGGTCGCCCGGCGCGCTCTCCGTCACCGTCCCGGGCCGCAGCGGCGCGCCGCACACCGGGCACGGCGGCTCGAACCGGCCGGCGTCCAGGTCGGCCGGGCGCCGGGGGCCGGGGGCGACGTCCCCGTGCGTCGCGCAGCGGTACCGGCCCTCGCCGTACACCACCATCGATCCCGCCAGCACCAGGCCACGGACCGCGGACCGGGCCAT
This sequence comes from Kitasatospora sp. NPDC048365, assembly GCF_043200835.1. NCBI lineage: Bacteria > Bacillati > Actinomycetota > Actinomycetes > Kitasatosporales > Streptomycetaceae > Kitasatospora > Kitasatospora sp. NPDC048365. The sequence goes on along the minus strand of NZ_JBICYJ010000003.1, from coordinate 284,766 downwards.
CGCGGACAGCAGGACCGCGGTGCCGAGGTCGTTGCAGCCCACGTAGTCGGGCGCGTCCGCGAAGTCGACACCGAGACCGACCATCGCGGCCTGGTGGGAGACGGCGTCCACCCCGGCGAGAGCCCGGTCCACCGCGTCCGCGTCCCGCACGTCGCCGTGCACGAACTCGACCCCGTCCGGCATCGTCGGCGCGGCGCCCGACGGATGCGCGGCGGGCAACAGCGCGTCCAGGACCCGCACCTCGTGTCCGGCCGCGACCAGGGACCGCACGACCTGCGATCCGATGAACCCGGCACCGCCGGTGACGAGAATCCTCATGCCCGCCGACGCTATCCGCCCGGCGGCGTCCTGACCCCGACGCCGGGCACTGCGTCATGCTTCGGTAAGAGTGCGGCACCCGCCCGGGGCACGCGCCCGGGCTCCGCCGGCGCCCTCGCCCGCTACGACCGCCGGTCGGCGAGCACCTCGGGCGACGTCTCCCACTGGTGCGGGAGGGAGGGCGGGGCGCCCGGCCCGTCGTGCTGGAGCGAGACCGTGCGGGTGGGCGCCGGTATCGAGATGCCCTCCTCCCGGTACCGCCGGTGCAGGCGCTTGATGAACTCGTGCTTGATCCGGTACTGGTCGCTGAACTCGCTGACGCCCAGCTTCACATTGAAGTTGATCCTGGAGTCCGCGAAGGTGTGGAAGCGGACGGCGCCCTTGTGGTCGGGCACGCCGCCGGTGACGTCGGCCATCACGCTGTCGACCACCTCCAGGGTGACCTTCTCCACGTGGTCCAGGTCGCTGTCGTAGCCCACCCCGACCGGGACCAGGATCGACAGCTTCTGCTCGGGCCGGGAGAAGTTCGTCATGTTCGTCCGCGCCAGGCGGCCGTTGGGGATGATCACCAAGTTGTTCTGGAGGTTGCGCACCACGCTGTTGCGCCAGTTGATGTCGACGACGTACCCCTCCTCCCCGCTGGTGAGCCGGATGTAGTCACCCGGCTGGACCGTCTTCGAAGCGAGGATGTGCACACCCGCGAAGAGGTTGGCCAGGGTGTCCTGCAACGCCAGCGCGACCGCGAGACCGCCCACCCCGAGCGCGGTGACCAGAGGGGCGATGGACACCCCGAGGGTCTCCAGGGCCACCAGGACGCCCAGCGCCAGCACCACGATCCGGGTGATGTTCACGAAGATGCTCGCGGACGCCGCGACGCCCGTCCGCGCCGCGGCCACCGACTGCACCAGCCCGGCCACCACCCGGGCCGCGCTGAGCGTCGCGATGACGATCAGCACGGCCATCAGCGACTGGTCGGCCAGTCCCCTGACCCGCGCCGTGAGCGGCAGGGCCGAAGCGGCCACCTCGGCCCCGGCGACCACGGCCGACCAGGGGACGATGGTGCGCAGCGCGTCGACGATGACGTCGTCCCCGCTCCACGCGGTCCTGAGCGCGAGCCTGCCCAGCCACTTCATCAGGGCCCGCAGCACCAGCCCGGCCACCCCGCCGGAGACCAGCGCGATGCCGGCCACCAGCCAGTCGTGCAGGACCAGCTCCCGGGTCACCGGGCCGCCCCCGCCGCGTGGAGGGCGGGGGAACCGGCCGGCGCTGGCCGCCGAACGTGCTGTGTCGTCACCTTGTCGCCTGTCAGGTCGTGTTGTGCGCCGCCGCGGTCGAGCTGGCGTACGCATGCCGAACTGACCGCCATCCTGCCCCATGGGCCGGATGCCTCCGCAGCCGGGCCATGACGTCCCGTCCGTGACGGTCTCCTTGAGCCGGGCGTCCCGGGCACCCGGGGTGGGGGCAGGCCGAATGCAATGCGGATGGAATCCGGGTCGCCGTCCGGTCGGCCGCGCCGGGCGGACGGACCCCCGTCGGCGGGCCCGCCGACCGCACTCCCGCGGGACCGGCGCAGCCGCCTCCGACCTGGGCGTACGCCGCTCGCGCGGCCGGCCGCCGAGGTACCGGCCGCCCTCGCCCGGCACTCCACCGACCGCCGCCGGAGGCCCGGTGCCGGGCCGCTCCGCACCGGCGGAGGCTTGACCGCCCCGACCGGTCCGGCGGATCTTGTGGCCCGGCCTCGGCGCGGGGCCCACCGGATCCCCCGCCGCGACCCGGCCCGACCGGCCGACACAGCGCACCAGCAGGACCCCACCGGGCGACATCGCACCGGCGGACATCGCACGGGTCGACCCGACCGACCCTTCACCGAGGAGTACCCGTGTCCCCACTGAACAGAAGGACGTTCCTGGTCGGCGGCGTGGCCGCTGCCACCGGACTGGCGGCCGGAGTTTGGGCCGAGCAGTCGGCCGAGGCCTCGCCGATCGGCTCCGGTTGGACCGAGGTGAGCGGTGACTACACCGTGCACCAGCCGAGCGGCCTGACCCGGCACACGGTCGACGGCTCCGGCCTGCACCACTTCTGGCTCAACGACACCGACCCCGTGCTCTGGCCGACCAGTTCGTCGGGCCCCCGGAGCGAGATCCGGTTCCTCGACGAGTACTCCTCCGGCTCCGCGCAGTTCGAGGCCGACGTCAAGGTCGGCTCCGGGGCGCACCGGGTCTGCGTGATGCAGATCTTCGGGGCCACCACCTCCGCCACCACGTTCATGGCCCTCGCGATGAACACCGACAGCCTCAACTACTACGACTCCGCGACCCAGTTGCACTCCCCCGTGTACGACAGGTGGGTGCACCTCAACGTGGTCCACGACACGGCGGCGGCGAAGGTGTTCGTCTACGTCAACGGCCAACTGCGGAAGACCTTCAACGACCGCGGTGCCGGCACCCACTACTTCAAGTGCGGCATCTACGGCCGGGAAGGCATGTCCCAGCGGTCGGACGTGTACGTCGACAACATCCACCTGTACCGCAAGAGCGGCGGGTCCACGCCCTCCCCGTCGCCCACCGCGACCTCGTCCGTGTCCGCCACCCCGACCGCTTCACCGACCGCCACCGCGACGTCGGCCGCGGCCTGGGTCGCAGGCAGGTCCTACGCCGTGGGCGACCGGGCGGCGTACGGCGGACTCGTGTACCGGTGTCTCCAGGCGCACACCTCGCAGGCCGGCTGGGAGCCGCCGAGCACCCCCGCGCTCTGGCAGCTGACCTGATCCGCTGCCCGCCCACCGCACCCGCCCCTCGGACCGCTCGTTCCCTCCCGCCCCGGCAGCCCCTATGCTGCGGCGGAAGGGGACCCGGGGGCGGGATGCGAAGGGGAGACTCACCCAACCGTGGTGCTGCGCTATCAACTTCTCGGGCCGGTCAGGGTGTTCGACGACGACCGGGAGGTGGACGCCGGTCCGGCCAAGCAGCGGGCCGTCCTCGCGATGCTGCTCGGCGCCGACGGACGGTTCCTGCCCCGCGGGGAGATCGTCCGGGGTGTGTGGGGCGACCTGCCGCCGGCCACCGCGCCGCAGCTGGTCGCCACCTACGTGGCCCGGCTGCGCAAGGCCATCGAGCCCGACCGGGCGTACCGGTCGAGTGCGGCGGTGCTGCTCTCCCGCGGCGAGGCCTACGCCCTTCCCGCCGACCGGGACCGCCTCGACGCGTGGTCCTTCGAGCAGGAACGCCGGGCCGCCCGCCGCTGCCACGAGGCCGGTGACCTCGCCGGCAGCGCCGCCGCCCTGGGCCGCTCCCTGGCCCTGTGGAACGGCCGGGCCCTGGACGGGATCCCGGGCCCGAGCGCCGCGCGGGAGCGGCACCGCCTGGAGGAACTGCGGCTGGCCACCGAGGAGGAGCGGTTCGCCGTCCGCCTGGAACAGGGACTCCACCACGAATCGGTGCCCGAGCTGTCCGCCCTGGCCGCCGCCCACCCCTGCCGCGAGCGGGTCCGGGCCCTGCTGATGCTCGCCCTCCACCGGGCCGATCGCCGGGCGGAGGCGCTCGCCGTGTTCCAGGACGCCTGGCGGACGCTGGTCGACCAGGCGGGCGTCGAGCCCGGGTGGCAGCTGCGCGACCTCCAGCGCCGCATCCTGGACGGCGATCCCACCCTCCACCTCTCCCCCGCCGGCGGCTCGGCCGCGCTCCGCCCGTCCCCCTCGCAACTCCCGCCGGAGGTACCGGACTTCACGGGCCGACAGGCCGAACTCGCGGTACTGAGACGGATCTCCGCCCCGAGCCGGAGCAGCTCCGCGCCGAGCCGGGGAAACTCCGCACCGGCCACCCGCAGCGCACCCCGGCTCGCCGTCGTCACCGGGCCCGGCGGGATCGGCAAGACCGCGTTCGCCGTCCACGCCGCGCACCGGCTCGGCTCCCGGTATCCGGACGGCCGACTCCACGCCCACCTGCACGGCGGCGGCGAACGCCCGGTGCCGCCCACCGAGATCCTGGCGCGTCTGCTCGAAGACCTCGGCCTCCCCGGCGACCGGGTCCCCGCCGGCTTCGAGCGCCGCCTCGCGCTCTACCGGACGGTCACCGCCGGTCGCCGGCTGCTGATCCTGCTGGACGACGCGGAGCACTCCGCCCAGGTGGAACCGCTGTTGCCGGCGTCCGCGGAGAGCCTCGTCCTGGTGACCAGCCGCTCCCTGCTGCCCGGGCTGGCGACCAGGACGGTCCTGCGGCTCGGCGCCCTCGACGACGCCGATGCCCGCGGGCTGCTGCGGAAGGCCGTCGGCCCGGAGCGGGTCGACGACGAGACGGCGAGCGTCGAGGAGGTCCTGGACGTCTGCGCCGGCTACCCGCTCGCGCTGCGCATCGTGGCGGCCAGGGTGACCGGGCGCCCCGCCGGCGCCTTCGGCCTGATGGCCCGCCGGTTGCGCGACGAGGAGCGCCGGCTCGGCGAGCTGCGGGCCGGCGGGCTGGAGGTCTCCGCCGGCCTCAGGGTGAGCTACGACGGCCTGCCCGACCGCGAAGCCGCCTCCGCCTTCCGGCTGTTGAGCGAACTGGCGGCACCCGACCTCGGCGTGCCCACCGCGGCGGCCGCCCTCGGCATCCCGGACCACCGGGCCGAGGACCACCTGGAGACCCTCACCGACGCCCACCTGATCGAAGCCGCCCGACCGGACCGCGGCGAACGCTTCCGCTACCGCTTCCACGACCTGCTCAAGGTGTTCGGCCGCAGCCTCAACAGTCCCGCCGAGCGGGAGGCGGCCCTCACCGGCATGCTCGGCCGCCTCACCCGGACCCACCTGGCCGCCGTCCACGCAGCCGACCTGCTGCTCCGCCCCGGCCACAGCGCCGGCAGCGACTTCCGGGGGCCCGGGACGCCGTTCCCGGAACACCGCTTCACCGACGCCGAGGACGCCCTGCACTGGCTGGAGGCCGAACGCCCCACCGTGGTCGGGACCGCCCTCCAGGCCGCCGCGGCAGGAGCCGTCGAACCGTACGTCCTCGCCGAACTGACCACCCGCCTCCGGGCGTTCCTCCAGCGGCGCGGACACTGGCAGGACTGGGAGCAGCTCGCCGGCCGGACCGTCCGCCTGGCGCGGACCGGGCCCGACCCCGACCCGCTGGCCGAGGCGATCGGACGGCTCGAACTCGGCACCCTCGCCGCCGCCCGGCGCCGCCATGCCGAGGCGACCACCGAACTCCTGTCCGCGATCCGGCTGTTCGGCCTGCACCAGGACAGCCACCGGCAGGCCCGCGCCTACAACAACCTCGGCCTGGTCTACCTGGAACTGGGCCTGCACACCCCCTCCACCGTCTGCCTGAGCCGCGCCCTGGCCGTCCACCGGGCCGCCGGCCAGCCCGTGGACACCGCCATCGCCCTCGACAACCTCGCCCTGCTCCACCTCCGCCGAGGCGTCCTCGACCGGGCCGAGCAGTACTGCGAGGAGAGCATCCGTACCTACCGGCACAACGGCACTCCCGAACTGGCCTCCGCCGCCCTGAACATCCTCGGCCTGGTCCGCGGCAGGCAGCGGCGCCACCCGGAGGCCGTCGACTGCCAACTGCGCAGCCGCTCGATCGCACAGGCCCAGGGCAACCTCTACCGCGAGGCCTTCGCCCTGCTCGACCTCGCCGCCGAACACCGCACAGCCGGTGAGCACGGCGAGGCGATCGCGTGCGCCGAGCAGGGCCTCGCGCTCCGGCAGCGTCTCGGCGACCCGCAGGGCACGGCGACCGCGTACACCGAACTGGCCGCCGCCCTCGACGCCGCCGGCCACGGCGAGCGGGCCACCGCCTGCCGCCACCAGGCCGAGGGCCTTCTCGTCGGGCATCGCGCCGCGGTCACCGCGCCGGTCCGCTGACGACCTGTGGAAGGGGGCCGTCGGCTAATCGACGTCGTCCTGGTCGGGGGCCGCGCCGTACACGTTGTCCGGGCTGATGATCCGGGTGATCGCCCGGCCGAACAGGGTCGAGGGATTCTCTCCGTTCGACTTGATGTCCGTGTTGGCCAGGACCACGACGGTGGCCTTGAGGTCGGGCAGGTAGATGGTGAGGCTCTGGTAGCCGGGGAGGGATCCCGCGTGCCCGATCCATCCGTGGTTGATGTCGATCCCCAGGCCGTAGGCATCGCCCGGAGCCGGGGTCGGCAGTGCCTGGAGGCGTTCCGCCTGCGTGGCCGGCGTGAGGAGCTTGCCCGTGGCGACGTTCTCGGCCCAGGACCTCAGGTCGTCGAGGTTCGAGATCATGGCGCCCGCGGCCCAGCCCCAGCTCGGGTTCCAGTCCGTCGCGTCCGCCTCGGCCCCGGTCGCCGTCTCCTCGGTGTACCCGTGCGGGTAGGGCCGGGGGAACTCCGCGGCCTTGGGGAGGAACGTGTGGTTCAGGTCGCTCGGCCGGGTGATCATGTCGCTGATCGCGCGTTCCAGGGACCGATGAGTGACCTTCTCCACGACCAGGCCCAGCAGGACCGTGTTGGTGTTGGAGTAGTCGAACTGCGTACCCGGCGCGAACTGGTTCTCGTGCGCGAAGGCGAACCGGAGGAGCTCGCGCGGCTTCCACTGCCGGTGCGGATCCTCGTGGAACGCCCGCAGCCAGTCCTGGTCCGCGGTGTAGGGGAAAAGGCCGCTGCGCATATTGGCGAGCTGACGCAGCGTGATGTGCTCACCGTCCGGAACTCCGGGCACATAGCGGGAGATCGGATCGTCCAGCCCGACCTTTCCACGGTCCACCAACTGGAGCAGCGCGGTGACCGTGAATGTCTTCGTCTCACTGCCGATACGCATGTTCATGTCCGAGCGGATCGGACTGCAATCGTCCTTGTCCGCAACACCGAACGCCCGCACATAGTTGAGCTGCCCGGGAATCCACACCCCCGCAATCACACCCGGGACTCCGGCATTCTCCAAGATCTCCTGGATCGCCCGATCGAGCTCGCGCGCCGTCCCCGAAGGCCCCGACGCATTCGCCTTCACCCCGGACGGCACCACCGACGCCCCGGCCGGTACTGCGCCCGTCGGAGCGGCCAAGCAGATGCAGGCAAAGGTCGCGGCCGCTCGCAGGAATGCGCGGCGAATCGTAATTTCCATTTCGCCATTAAAAACCGTGACACACCCTCAGAACCCGCCGCCACGCCCAGCCTTGACCGACATCGCTTCACGCACTCCGGGCCCGCAGACAATCTCCCGCCACCCCGGCGCCGAATCCCGGCGGCGGGGCTCCGTCAGTCCGCGGTGGTGGACGGGCGGAAGTCGTCGGCGGAGATGCGCAGGCGGAAGACGTGGTAGGTCCAGCCCTGGTAGGCGAGCACCAGGGGGAGGAAGACGACCGCGACAACGCTGATCACCTTGAGTGCGTAGCCGCCGGCGGCGCTGTTGTGGACGGTCAGGTCGTAGGCGGGGTCGACGGTGGAGACGATCAGCCGCGGGTAGAGGTCGACGAAGAGCGACAGGACGGTGGTCGCGATGGTGACGGCGGTGGCGACGAACGCCCAGCCGTCGTGGCGGACGGCGACGAGCCAGCCGGCGGCGAGGACGGCGAGCATGGCGATCAGTTCGACGATGTCGGGCAGTGCGCCCTCGCCCGCGGTGGCGTGGGTCCACGGCAGGAAGGCGAGGACGGCGAGGACGGTCGGCGGTGCGATGCGCCGGGCCAGCAGCCTGGCCCGGCGCTGCACCGCGCCGACGGTCTTGAGCGCGATGAAGATCGCGCCGTGCAGCAGGCAGAGCAGGACGAGGGTGATCCCGGCGAACACCGAGTACCAGGAGAACAGGTCGCCGAAGCCGCCGGTGAACTCCTGGTTCCCGTCGATCGGCAGCCCGTGCACGAGGTCGCCGAGCGCGATGCCGATCAGCAGCGGGACCAGCAGGCTGCCGCCGGTGAGCAGCACGTCCCAGGTGCGGCGCCAGCGCGGGCCGTCGACCTTTCCCCGGAACTCGAAGGAGACGCCCCGCACGATCAACCCGACGAGCAGCAGGACGAGCGCGAGGTAGAGCGCGGAGAACAGGGTGGCGTACCAGTCGGGGAAGGCCGCGAACATCGCCGCCGCGGCGACGATCAGCCACACCTCGTTGCCGTCCCAGAGCGGTCCGATGGTGTTGATCGCCGCGCGCCGGCCGGGCTCGTCGCGGGCGACGACGGTGTGCAGCATGCCGACGCCGAGGTCGAAGCCCTCCAGGACGAAGAAGCCGGTCCACAGGACGGCGGTGACGACGAACCAGAAGGTGGTGAGCGCCATCGCGGGCCCCTCAGTAGCTCAGGGCCGGGACCGGGGCGTCCTCGGCGGGTGGCGGGGACAGCTCCTTGCGGGCGTACCGGGTGATCAGCACGACCTCGACCACCGCGAGCGCCGCGTAGAGCAGGAAGAACACCAGGATGCTGGTGGCGACGGTCGCGGTGCTGACCGACGGGGACACCCCGTCGCGGGTGAGCTGGAGGCCCTGGACGATCCACGGCTGGCGGCCGCTCTCGGTGAGCAGCCAGCCGGCGGTGTTGATCAGGAACGGCAGCACGGCCGTCCAGACCGCCACCCGCAGGAACCAGCGCGCGGTGCCGAGCCGTCGGCGCCACAGCAGCCACAGGCCCCACAGCCCGACGAGCAGGACGACCACGGCGAGGTAGGCCATCACGCGCATCGACCAGTACTGGACGAAGACGTTGGGGACGTAGTCGCCGGGCCCGTACTGCTGCTCGTACTGGGCCTGGACGGCGTTGAGGCCGAGCACCTGGCCGTTCCAGTGGTTGGTGGCGAGCAGCGAGAGCAGGTGCGGGATGGCGATGATCTTCGTCGGATCCTCATCGTTCTTGCCGCCGCCGACCTGGAAGAGCGAGAAGGAGCAGGGCTGGCAGGTGTCCCACTGGGCCTCGGCGGCGGCGATCTTCATCGGCTGGTACTTGCCCTCGGTGACGCCCAGTTCGCTGCCGACCAGCATGGCGACCAGGAGCGCCGGGACCATCACCACCAGGGCGAGCCGGGCCGTGGCGTGGAACGCGGCCGGGGAGGCGCCCTTGCGCAGTTGCCAGGCCGACACCGCCAGCATCACGGCCGCGCCGGTGACCAGCGAGGCGAGGACCACGTGCAGGTATCCGCGCAGGAACACCGGGTTGGTGAACAGCGCCCACACGTCGTCGAGTTGCGGCCGGCCGGTGGCGGGGTCGACGGTGTAGCCGACCGGGCGCTGCATCCAGGAGTTCGCCGCCATGATGAACGCCGCGGACAGGACGCCGCCCAGCGCCACGGCCCAGATCGTCGCCAGGTGCACCCGTGCCGGCAGCCGGTCCCAGCCGAACAGCCACAGCCCGAGGAAGGTCGACTCCAGGAAGAACGCGGCGAGGCCCTCCATCGCCAGCGGCGCGCCGAACACGTCGCCGACCGTCCGCGAGTACTGCGACCAGTCCATGCCGAACTGGAACTCCTGGACCAGGCCGGTCACCACGCCCACGGCGATGTTGATCACCAGCAGGACGCCGAAGAACCGCGTCAGCTGCAGCAGCTCGGCCCGGCGCGTCCGGTACCAGCCCGTCTGCAGCAGCGCGGTCAGGAAGCCCAGGCCGATGGTGACCGGCACGAACAGGAAGTGGTAGACCGATGTCATGGCGAACTGGAGCCTGGCCAGGTCGAGTTGACTCACAGTGCTCCTCATCGCCGGACGCCCGGCCCCCAGTCAAACACCCACCCCCGCCACCCCTCGCGCAACGCCACCGCGATTAGCCCCACCGGGTGTCCGCCGACCGGCTCAACACCCAGGACCGGATCAAGAAGGGCCCGCCTTGACCCACCGCTCGACAGTCCACGGCTTCACCGGCGTCGACGACCAGCCGCATCCGGGCGACTTCGTCCGCGTGCTGAACGCGCTCGACGCCGAACCCCTTCTACTGCGCGTACAAGGAACGGCTCCACCGGCTCCTCCGGGCCGGCCCCGGCACGCGGGTGCTCGATGTCGGGGCCGGTACGGGAAGCGGCGCCGCGGCCCTCACTTCCCGCACCGGTGCCGACGTCGTCGCCCTCGATTCCTCGCACACCATGGCCCGCCGGTCAGCCGCCCGAGGTCTGCCCGCCGTCGTGGCGGACGGCCACCGGCTGCCCTTCCGCACCGCCACCTTCGATGCTGTGACGGCCGACCGCGTTCTCCAACACCTGTCCCGGCCAGAGGAGGCCGTCCGCGAGATGCTGAGGGTCCTGCGACCCGGCGGACGGATCGGCCTGGCCGATCCCGACTACGACACCCAGGTCCTCGACATCGAGGACCAGGCACTGGCCCGCGAGGTGCTCCGCTTCCGCGCCGACGTCCTGCTGCGCAACGGCACGCTCGCCCACCGACACCCCGGCCTCCTCGCGCGACACGGCTGCGACAACGTCACGGCCGAGGCCCGTACCCTCGTCCTTCGCGATCCGGCGGCCGCCGACAACTGCATGGGACTGCGGTCCTGGGCGCACACTGCCGCCGAGGCCGGTCACCTCACCGCCGCACAGGCCGATCGGTTCGTCGACCGGTTCGACACTGCGGTGCGCACCCGGCGGTTCACCTACGTGGTCACGTTCTTCCTGACCACCGCGACCGGCCCGGCAGCACCCTGACGGACGCCTCGACGGCCCGGCCGACCCGCAGGCGGGTCAGCGCAGGCGGGTGAGGCCGTCGAGGATGATGCCGATGCCGGTGAGGAACTGCTCGCGGTCGTCGTGGCCCGTGACCTGGTCGACGATGGCGTGCATGAACGGGTGCTCGGCGGGGTCGAGTTGCCGCCAGGCCGCCGTGGTCGCGCCGAAGAGCTGCTCGCGGTCCGCGTCGGGGTCGATGCCCGAGGTGTCGCCCTCGATCCGGGCGTTCTGGCTGACCGCTCCGAGGATGTAGTGCACGAGCGTCGAGGCCGCGTCGAACCAGCGCTCCCGCGGCACGCCCAGCGCGGCGACCTGGCGACCGATCCGTTCGAAGATGCCGACCGTCACCGGGCCGACCGGGTTGCGGACGATCTGCAGGGTCAGCCGGGTGGCGAGCCACCGGTGCTCGGTGATCGCGTCGAACAGGGCCAGCGCGACGGCCCGGATCTCCTCGGCCGGGGCGGCCGACTCCCGGGCGGGCCTGGCCGCCAGGGCGGCCGTCACGACCGTCTCGGTCGCGGTGTCCAGCAGCTCGTCCCGTCGGCCCACGTGGTACGCGATGGCACCGGACCCGGTGGACAGGCGCTCGCTGAGCGCCCGGACGGTCAGCGCGTCCTCGCCGCCCGCGTCCAGCAGCGCGACCGCGGCGTCGACGATCTGCTCCCGGGAGAGCACCTGGTTGCGGCGCGGGGGCCGGCCCGCTGGCGTCGTCATGACTCCATGCTGCCACATTTAGTGCACTGAACCAACTTGGAACGCCGCACCAAAAGGCGTACCGTCGACTTTGGCACGCCGCACCAAACCGGTCCGGCGGCCACGTCGACCACGTTCGGAGGGAGTCACCTTGAAGACCGTCACGATCATCGGCGCCGGGCTCGGCGGCCTCACGCTGGCCCGCGTCCTGCACGTCCACGGCATACCGGCCGAGGTCCACGAGGCCGAAGCCTCGCCCGCCGCCCGGGCGCAGGGCGGAATGCTCGACATCCACGACTACAACGGCCAGACCGCCATCGAGGCGGCCGGACTGACGGCCGAGTTCCGGGCCATCGTCCTCGACGGCCGCCAGGCGACCCGCGCCCTGGGCCAGGACGGCACCGTCCTGTTCGAAATGGACGACGACGGCACCGGCGGCAGGCCGGAGGCGCAGCGCGCGGACCTGCGGCGGATGCTGCTCGACGCCCTCCCCGCGGGCACGGTGCGGTGGGGCCGGAAGGCCACCGGCGCCCGGAGCCTCGCGGACGGCCGCCACGAGGTGCAGTTCGCCGACGGCTCCGCCCTCACCACGGACCTGCTCGTCGGCGCGGACGGCGCCTGGTCCCGGATCCGCCCGCTGCTGTCCGCGGCGACGCCCGCCTACGCCGGCACCTCCTTCGTCGAGACCTACCTGTTCGACGCCGACACCCGCCACCCGGCCGCCGCCCGGGCGGTCGGCGGCGGTTCGATGTTCGCCCCCGCACCGGACCGGACGATCACGGCCCACCGCGAGCGGGGCGACACCCTGCACGCGTACGTCTCCCTCACCAGGCCGCTGGAGTGGTTCGACGGCATCGACTTCACCGACCCGGCCGCGGCCGCCACCCGCGTCGCCGCCGAGTTCGACGGCTGGGCGCCCGAGCTCACCGCACTCATCACCGACACCGACACCCCGCCGGTGCTGCGTCCGCACTACGCCCTGCCCGAGGGACACCGCTGGGAACGCACCCCCGGGGTGACCCTGATCGGCGACGCCGCGCACCTCCAGGCCCCCGACGGCGAGGGAGCCAACTGGGCCATGTGCGACGGCGCCGAACTCGCCCTCGCCCTCGCCGCCCACCCCGACGACCCCGAGGCCGGCCTCGCCTCCTACGAGCAGGCCATGTTCACCCGCATGAGCCACGCGGGCGACGAAACCCGCAGGCACCTCGAGGAGACCTTCGGCGACGCCATCCCGGAGAGCCTCCGTCCCTTGATCCCCGACCACCGCCAGGACCACTGAGCACCCCGGGCGGCTCGCAACCACTGCCTGCGCCACCGGCCCGCCGCCCGCCGGGCCGGGAGGGCAGCCGGAGCGACTGGGGTCAGGCGTGTGCGGGTGGCGGGCCTCCGGGGGCCGCCGGGGGCGGGGCGTGGTCACCGTCGGACCCCGTGTCGAGGAACTCCCGGATGGCGAAGGCCAGCGCCACGAAGAAGGTGATCCACAGCACCACGCCCCACGTCGGGTACGACCAGGTCGCCAGGATCACGGCGGCGACCAGCAGGATGGCCACGCCGATCCAGCGCTTCCAGCGGTGCACGAACGGGCCGACCGGCCCGAGCTTCATGCCGAGCGAGTACAGCGCACCGCGCAGCGACCCGATGATCCGTCGGCAGGCGGTGCGCACGGCGACGGCCGGCTTGGACGGGCCGATCAGGAAGGCGCCGACGGCGGTCACCACGGCGACCGTGCCGATCGCGCGGATGCTCGCCCGCATGAACCGGACCAGCGTGTCGTAGATCGTGGCGGCCGCGGCCTGGTTGGCGCCCGGTGGCAGGCGGTCCAGGTAGATCTCCCGGAACACTGTCAGGACGATGCCGAGCAGCAGCATGCCGAAGAACACGCCGACCGCGGCACCGATCAGCGCCCGGCGCCGGTTGACGGCCAGGAAGACACCGCCGGCGGCGATCAGCACGGTGACGATCGGCAGCCACACGCCCATGACCTCGAGCAGCCGGAAGTACGTCTTGACCTTCCCGACATCGTTGGAGGCGAAGACCACGAAGTTGGTGTGCACCTCGGGAATCCTGGCGGCCGGACCGAGGCCCGCGTTGACCAGCTCGTCCTTCACCTTGGCGACGATCGGCCCGATGTCGATGGCGACCTGGTTGTTCTCCAGCTTGACCGCGCCGCCGCCCTCGCCGGTCAACGCCTTGTTGAGGGCGGAGTGGACGAGCCGGTTCGCGTCGACCCAGACGGTGGCGAACGCGTCGCTGGTGACCACCTTGTTGACGGTCGTGCTGATCAGCTGGGTGAGGCCGCTCTTGATGGGCCCCTTGAGATTGCCGATCAGCTTCGCCGCGTTCTCCGGCACGCCCTGCTGGGCGGCCGCGTCGGAGAGCTCCTGCACCAGGGCGTCCACGTCGATCTGTTCCAGCACGACCTGGGTGACCCGGTTGGTGACGGCCGCCTGGATGTCGGCGTCGGTGGCCAACGGCGCCACGGTGGAGACGTACCGGTCGGTGTTGCCGACGAAGTCGGCCGTCCAGACCGCCAGCACGGAGACCAGGGAGAGCACCGAGGCGATCACGATGAGAATCACGGCGCCCGAGGTCCGCCAGCGGTGGTGCTCCTTCTTGCGAGGGGCTTCCTCGAGGGCGGCGATCCGGGCGTGCAGTCGGGCGATCTCGCCGGCCGCGTCGCCGGCCGGCGCGGCTCCGGCCGGCGCGGCTCCGGCCGGCCCCGGCGTCGCGGCGCTGCCGGCGGGGGGCGGCGGCGACGGCTGCTCGGGCTCACCACCGCGACCGGGAACACCGGTCTCCTCGGAGTCGTCCGGGCCGGAATTCGGTGGGGGTGACGCCATCGCTTCCTCCTTGGCCGGGTGGCCGCCACATGCCCTTCCAGGAGAGGCGCCGGGTGGCCGGCCCACCACCGGGAGTCGCCCGAACAGTGCCCGCCGGTCCCCCGTTCGGAGCAGGCCCCAGCGAGGCCGCCGACCCGGATGGCCCACTGCCGGTGCGGCAGGTTCGCCGGTTGCCTACGTTCGGACGGGGGCTTCCACGGAGCGCCCTCGCCGCGGCAGGAAGCACCGGCAACCCAGCAACGACACCAGGAGATGGTCAGGCATGCCCACCACATCGTCCGAGACCCCCGTCCTCGACACCCTCGTCGCCATGACCGCCGACTCGATCGACCGGTGCGGCCTGGCTCCCGACATGCTGATCCTCACCCGGATCGCCGCGCTGGCCGCGATGGACGCCCCGGCCCTGTCGTACCTCACGCACCTCGGACCGGCGATGCAGGAGAACCTGACCCTCGGCCAGTTGCAGGACGTCCTCGTCGCGATCGCGCCGATCGTCGGCACCGCGCGGGTGATGTCGGCCGCTACGCACATCACCGAGGCCTTCGGAGTCGCCATCGCGGTGGCCGACGCCGAGAGCATGGGCGACCGGTAGCGGTTCCCGACCGCGAAACAGCCGCCCCCGGGGGTCGACCCCCGGGGGCGGCATTCATCCGGCACCGGCCGGTCGCTCTCGGCATCCGGGCTCGGAGCCGGACCTGGCGCCACCCGCCCGGGCCCGGAGCGCCTCGCCGCTCCGGGCCCGATCCGTCGGGTCACCACTCGGCGATGAGCGGCGCGTCCGGTCGGTGCTGCCGCCAGGCCTCGGTGAGGCGGGTGAGGCGGGCGGGGGCGGCGATGCCGCGGACGGTAGAGATCTTGCCGCCCGTGATGTCGAAGGTCACGGAGCCGACGACCCGATCGCCGACCACGGTCAGGACGGCGGGGGTGCCGTTGACGACCGCGTAGTGGATGGCGGGCGTGCCGCCGGCCAGGCGCCGCTTCGCGGGGGTGGGCTTGAAGCCGGCCCGGGCGACGGCGGCGACGCGCTGCGGGGTGTCGAAGCGGAGCAGCTTCTCGGCCAGGCCGGCGCCGTCGGAGATCGCGATCACGTCGTCGGTGAGCAGGGCCACCAGCCGTTCGGTGCGGCCCGAGGAGGCTGCGGCGAGGAATTCCTCGACGATCCTGCGGGCGGTCGCCGGGTCGACCTCGCCGCCGCGTCGGCGGGCGGCCGAGATGCGGTGCCGGGCCCGGTGGAGGTGCTGCTGGCTCGCGGACTCGGTGATGTCGAGGATCTCGGCGATCTCGGCGTGGCCGTGGTCGAACGCCTCGCGCAGGACGTAGACGGCCCGCTCCACGGGCGACAGGCGCTCCATGAGCGTCAGCACGGCCAGTGAGACGGATTCGCGCTGCTCGAAGGTGTCGGCGGGGCCGAGCATCGGGTCACCGTCGAGGAGCGGTTCGGGCAGCCAGGCGCCGACGGTGCGTTCGCGGCGGGCCTGTGCCGAGCGGAGCCGGTCGAGGCAGAGGTTGGTGACGACCTTGGTCAGCCATGCCTCGGGCACCCTGATCCGCTGCCGGTCGGCGGCCTGCCAGTGCAGGAACGCGTCCTGCACGGCGTCCTCGGCATCGGACGCCGAGCCGAGGAGCCGGTACGCCAGCGAGGCCAGCCGGGTCCGGCCGGCCTCGAACCGGCCGGTGTCGAAGCGATCAGCGGCGGTGCTGTCCACGCGAGCCACCTTAGAGGATCTTGCGGAAGTGGTTGAAGGGGATCAGGCCGTCGCCGCTGCCGGCTCGGCGGACGCCGCGACCGTCCCGGTCGCGAGGCGGCGCCTGCGCCTGGGCAGGCAGAAGGTCGGGTGCGAGGTGGCCCACAGCGACATCCGGACGATGCCCGCCTTGATCCGCGCGGCCCGCAGGCCGCCCACGTACTTCGGCTTGGCCCGCCCTTCCCCGTCGACCATCTGCAGGATCCCGTCCCGTCGACCGAGGCTGATGTGGTTGCCCAGGTACTCCAGCTTGCTGGTCACGACCGCCCGGCCGGTCAGACGTCCCACGATCGCGTCCGTGGCCTGCCGGCCGGTGTAGCCGGCCGAGGCGCAGGACATCGGCAGCGGCCGGCCGTTGTCGCCGACTGCGTAGGCGCTGTCGCCCACGGCGTAGACGTTCGGGTGGGAGACCGACCGCATGGTGCGGTCGACGACGATCCGGCCGTTCTCGGCGACCTCCAGTCCGGCGGCGGTGGCGAGGGTGTCGACCGCGAACCCGGCCGTCCACACGGTCGCGTCGGACGCCAGGACCGTCCCGTCGGCGCACAGCACCCGCGCCGCCTCGACGGCTTCGACCTCGGCGTGTTCCCGGACGGTGATGCCGAGCCGCTCGCAGGCCCGGCGCAGGTGGCCGCGGGCTCCCGCCGAGAGCCGGGCGCCCAGCTCCCCGCGGGCGACCAGCGCCACCGACAGGTCGGGCCGGGACTCGGCGATCTCGGTGGCGCTCTCGATGCCGGTCAGCCCGTCGCCGACGACCACCACGCGCCCGCCGTCGCCGAGCCCGGCCAGGCGCTCGCGCAGGCGCAGCGCCGACGGTCGGGCGGCGACGTCGAACGCGTACTCGGCGACGCCCGGGACGCCGTGGTCGTCCCCGCGGCTGCCGAGGGCGTGGACGAGCGTGTCGTAGCCGAGCTCGCCGCCGCCGGAGGCGTCGGCCACGACGACGACCTGCCGCTCGGGGTCGACCGCGGTGACACGGGCCAGGCGCAGCCCGACCCCGGTGCCCGCGAAGACGTCGGCGAGCTTCGGGGCCTCGATCTCCTGGCCGGCCGCGAGTTGGTGCAGCCGCAGCCGCTGGACGAAGTCCGGCTCGGCGTTGACCACGGTGATCTCGGTGTCCTCCGGGGACAGCCGCCGGGCCAGGGTCCCGGCCACGAAGGCCCCGGCGTAGCCGGCGCCGAGGACGACGATGCGGTGCTTCATCTCTCGCTCCTGTCGTTCTGCCTGCTCTCGGTGGCTTGAGCGGGGCAGCGCACCGATTCCTGACAGGAGAGAGGTGTGGCGTGGGTCACATCGGCGACATCGACGGCTGCAGACCGGGCAGCAGCCAGTCCTGGAAGGGCGCCAGCACGGCCAGCACCAGGAACGCGACGCCGGCCACCCGGGCCAGCTGCGGTCCCCGGTACCAGAGCTTCTCCAGGAAGATCAGCGCCGCCAGTCCCGCCATCGCCGCGATGTTCATGACGCCCAGCGGGATCAGCACCACCATGAGTGCCCAGCAGCAGCCCACGCAGTACGCGCCGTGATGCAGCCCCACCCGCAGGTCGCGCATCCGCGGCCGGTACGCGGCGTAGTGCATCAGCTGCGCCATCGGGCTGCGGCAGTGGCGCAGGCAGATGTTCTTGAGCGGGCCCAGCTGGTACAGGCCGGCCAGGGCGAAGGCGGCCGCGCCGATCCACTTGCCCGCGTCCGGGTTCCGGTCGACCAGGTCTCCGGTGAGCGCGAGCGCTCCGTAGGCGAGCAGGCCGACCGCCGTCCAGGCGACCAGGTACCCGGCGAGGAACTCCGCGGTGCGAAGCGCCCGGGTGGCGCCGCCGGACTGCCGGGCGATCCCCCTGGCCCAGGTCACCGCGACGGGTGCGACGGAGGGCAGCATCATCGCGGCCATCATCGCGAGCCACAGCACGAGGAACAGCGGCAGCGCCATCCCCATCGTTCCGGGCTCGATGCCCATGTCCAGGGCCTGGCCCACGGTGAGCAGCCAGGCCAGGGCGGCGATCACGACCACGAGCGCCCAGGCGACGGCGAGCTCCCTGGCCGGCAGCAGCACCCCCGGCCGCAGCGGATGGTCGTTGCTGATCGGCTGCTGAACCGTACGCATGACGTACTCCCGTCGGATCCTTCCAGCACAGCACGGATCCCGGCGCCACGACACTCCCGCCGCTGGCCGCCGCGACGGGTGCGGGAGCACCATGGGAAGGAGGAGAAGGCCGACCCATCCTGGCCGCCGGGCGCGGCGGGACGCACCGGGAACACCCGTCCGACGCTCCGCCCCCCTCGGCCCGCGGCCGTGGCTGTGTGAGGAGTGAGGACGATGACGCAGGCGGCAACGGCCGTGCCGGCCTGGCGTGTGTCGGGTGACTGGTTCGACGTGTGCAAGTGCAACGTGCCGTGCCCTTGTTCGTTCGCCCAACCGCCGACCACCGGCGACTGCGAGGGCATCCTGATCTGGCACATCCGTGAAGGCAGCTACGGCGACGTCCGTCTGGACGGCCTGAACATGGCGATGCTCGGCTCCTTCGTCGGCAACATCTGGGGCGAGCACTCCGACTCGTACGCGGCCCTCATCTTCGACGAACGGGCCGACGAGGGTCAGCGCCAGGCGCTGCAGATGATCTTCAGTGGACAGGCCGGCAGCTGGCCCGCCCAGCTGATCGGCATGGCCGCCTTCGAAGTGCGGGGCATGGAGTTCGCGCCCATCGAGGTCGAGATCGACGAGGATCTCGCCACCTGGCGCGCCAGCGTGCCGGGACGCCTCGAAGCCCGCGCCGAGGCCCTCACCGGCCCGACCACCCCGGACGGCGCCCGCGTCCAGTCGACCAACCTCCCCGGCTGCGAGACCGGACCCGGCCAGCTCGCCACCTGGGGCCGCGCCACCACCGACCGGGCCGACGGCTTCGGCTTCGCCTGGAACCGCTCCGGCCGGTCCAGCAAGACCATCACCTTCGACTGGTCCGGCCCGGACTGAATGCCCCCGATCACTCAGCAGCGGTGAACACGTGCTCCGCCGGCGGGCCGACCAGCAGTCCCGGACCCGCCGCGAGCGCCTCGGTCAGGTGCGGGCTCGACAGGTGCGCCTCGAACGCGGCCCGGTCCTCCCACTCCTCGAACACCAGCCACGCGCTCGGGTCCTCGGGGTGGACGTACGCCTGGTAGCTGATGTTGCCCGGCTCGGCCCGCGACGGCGCGACCAAGGACAGCGCCTGTTCACGCACCTTGTCCTCGGCGCCGGGGGCGGCCTTGAGCAGGGCGATCGCAGTGACCTTGGACATGGGTGCGCTCCGTTCGGCTCATGGTTCCGGGACGCGAGTCTATGTCTGCGTGTCATGGGCCACAATGCGCCGACGGCCCGTCAGTCCCCGGTCGGAGAAAAGCGACCGGGCCCGGTGCGCTTGTGCGCACCGGGCCCGGTCTGTTGGTAGCGGGGACAGGATTTGAACCTGCGACCTCTGGGTTATGAGCCCAGCGAGCTACCGAGCTGCTCCACCCCGCGTCGGTGAACCAGACTCTACGCTACGTCGGCCGCCGGACGCGAACCGGTTTCGCGGCCCGCCCTCGGCGCCTGCGCAGACGGGGCGGGTACGGGTGGCGTAGGAGCGGGCGGCCACGACGAGTGCGAGGCCCAGGCCGGCGAAGGCCAGGCCGCCGAACCCGACCATCCAGGTGATGCCCGCGCTGGTGGTGAACGGCGGGGACGGCTCGATCCCGGGGAGTACGCCGACGGCGACGAGCGGGGCCGTGACGGTGAGGACGGCCCCGTACATGGCCAGGGGGATGCCGGTCAGCCAGGCCGGGACCAGGGGCAGCAGTCGCGGGACCCGCCGCCCGGCCAGTGGCAGCGTCCAGCGGGGGAACACCTGCCCCCAGGCGTGCAGCAGGCCGAGCAGCAGGAAGACGCCGACCGCCGCGGCGAGCACGGTGACGTCGATTCCGACCGACGCGAGTGCCTTCGACGGCCCCGAGGCGCGGACGTTCACCGTCCGGTCCCAGTCGTCGCCCGCGACGCCGAGCGCGCTGCCGCCCAGGGTCCAGACGGTTTTGGCTCCGGCCCACGGCAGGAGTCCGCCCATGAGCAGGTATGCCGCGATGCGGGTGCGCCTCGGGGCCCGGGAGGGGGCCGGGTGGACGAGCGGGCCGTCGTCGGCGCCGCCATGGGTCTGCCCGCAGCGCGGGCATTCGCCGCGCAGCCGTCGGCGGTACGACAGGGCGACGAGCAGCAGCAGCGTGGCGCCGGCGGTGTTCAACAGCACCTGGGCCAGCCCGGTGGCGCTCTCGATCCCCGAGAACGTCGCCAGCGTCACGAAGTGGATCGGAAGTCCGCCCGTTCCCACGACGAACACCGGCAGCGCCGCGGTCAGCACGGCCGCCACGCCGACCCGGCCCGGCCGTCGGAGGACTCGGGTGGTCGCGAGGCAGGCGCCACCGGCCAGGAGCGCAAGTGCCGCCAGGAGCAGTTGGACCGCCGGCGCGTACGTGGCGTGTGCCGTCCACGGCACCGTCACGCCCGCCACCGCCCACGCGACCTCCACGGCGGCGTACGCCACTCCCCACCCGGCAGCGGCCGCCGGCACCCACCGGGGCCACCGCCGAAGCCGTAGGTTCGCGCGCTGCGCGGTGCGAGCGCCGCCCATGTCCGAGCCGGGCCGACCGACCATCGTGACCTCCGTGTCTCCGGGTTGCCGATGTTCCAAGGCTCGTTCGTCACCGCAGCCGCCCACCTCCGTCCCGCGGTTCGTCCGGCTCCCCTGCGCGGGGGAGAACGGATGCCCGGCGTCGGCCCGCCGGAGGACCGCACGGCGGTTTTTTGCGTATCCGGAATCGGCGGGCACCGCATTGTCGGTGGGTCGCGCGGCCGACACAGTTCAGGCACCCGGCGTCCGACAGCCCGGCGGCCACAAGCCGCTCGCGATCCGCCGGGGGTGCGTGCCGCCTCCCACCCTCCTGGGCGGTGCGCGCCACTCCCCCGCGCCGGCGTCCACCCGCCCTCGGCCGCGAACCCCCACGAACCCTCAGGAGAACCATGTCCCTCGTCCCGGTCCGCCGACGCGTCGTCCAGGTCGCGCTCACGGCCCTGGCGGCCGCGGCGACGACCCTCGCGGTCGTCCCCGCGTCGGCGAGCGCGCAGGGCGCCGACGCGTACCTGCCCGTCAACTACACGTGCAGCAGCACCTTGCGGATCA
The DNA here is from genome assembly GCF_043200835.1 of Kitasatospora sp. NPDC048365. Taxonomy (NCBI): domain Bacteria; kingdom Bacillati; phylum Actinomycetota; class Actinomycetes; order Kitasatosporales; family Streptomycetaceae; genus Kitasatospora; species Kitasatospora sp. NPDC048365. The sequence goes on along the minus strand of NZ_JBICYJ010000003.1, from coordinate 263,412 downwards.
AGGCGCAGCAGATGACCACCACGCAGCTCCAGTCGACGTGCCGGAGCCTCGCCGGTCAGGACGCGTACTTCCACAACGTGGTGAAGGACACCGGGCAGCCGGTGGCCAACGACCGGAACACCTCGCTGGAGGTGGTGGTGTTCAGCTCCGGTTCCGAGTACCGGCGGCTGGCCGGCTACCTGTACGGCGCCAACACCGGCGCGGGCGGCCAGTACATGGAGGGCGACCCGTCCGCGTACGGCAACCAGGCACGGTTCGTCACCTACCGCGACGACACCGCCTCCACGTTCACGATCAAGAACCTCAACCACGAGTACACCCACTACCTCGACGGCCGCTTCGACATGTACGGCGACTGGACGGCCAACACGTCCACGCCGACGCTGTGGTGGATCGAGGGCCTGGCCGAGTACGTGTCGTACGGCTACCTCGGCAAGTGGAACGCGTGGGCGGGCGGTGTGGCGTCCCAGCAGACGTACGCGCTGAGCACGCTCTTCGACACCACGCAGCAGAACGACCAGGACCGGATCTACGCCTGGGGCTACCTCGCCGTCTACTACATGCTGGAGAACCACCCGGCCGACGTGGCGAAGGTCCTCGGCCACTACCGCACCGGCAACTGGCAGGCGGCCCGCACGTACCTCAAGCAGACCATCGGAACCAGCTACGACGCCGACTTCAGGAGGTGGCTGCTGACCTGACACCACCCGGGGTACGGGCCCGCGTCGCCGCACGGGGTCCCCCACCGCGCCCGAGGGGGGCGTACGGTCGGGGTGCGGAGGACGCGGGTTCGACCGGACGGGACGGTGGAGGAGACGCCGACGCCCTAGCATGCGGGGATGCGCATGATCGGATCGTTCGTCCCGCAGGCCGGCCGGATCGACCGCGACGGCCTGGCCGGGATGGACCCCGACCGCTTGGCGCGGTACGTCGCGGACGCCTCGCACCCGTGGTGGCGGCGGCGCCCGTGCGTCGAGGCGCTCGCCGGGCGGGTGCCGGAGCGCCGGGTGCCCGCGCTGCTGGACCGGGTGCGGGACAGCCGCGACACCCCGGAGGTCCGCATCGCGCTGCTCGAACTGCTCGCCGAACGGGCCGAGTTGCTGCCCTGGCTGCAGGACCCTGAGCGGGAACGGGACAGCAGCTACGGCCTCGCCGAGGCGTACCTGCTGGCGCGCGGACGGCTCGGCGACGCGACCGCGGTCGGCGGTCTGGCGGTGGCGGCGGCGCAGCCGTGGCGGCACCGCCGCGAGGCCGGCGAGGCGGGCCTGGACGCGCTGGTGGCGCGGTACGGGACGGCGGCCGTCCTGGACCGGCTCGGCACCGGCACCCCCGAGCACCGCACGGCCCGCGTCCGGCTGCGCGACCGCGCCGGCGAGGACGTCACCGATGCGCTCGCCGACCCCGATCGCACGGTCGCCTTCGCCGCCCAGGAGCGGCTCACCGACCTCGACCGGCTGCGCGCGTACGCGGCCGCGGCCGCGGCACCGACCGTGGAGGCGGCGCTGTGGGCCGCGTACGCGCTCCACCAGCGGACCGAGGACGCCGACGAGACCCGCGCGATCGACGCGGCGCTCGGCCGACCTCGGGTCGAAGTCCCCGGCCTGGACGAGGAGTTGCGGGCGCCGATCGTTCGCGCCTGGGCGCCGTGGTGCGAGCGGCCGAGCGATCCGCGCTGGCGGATCGAGGCAATCTGCGCCTCGCCCGCCGACCCGGTCGACGTACCGGCGCAGCTGGAGCGCGCGACCGCCGCCCTGGCCGCCGCCGACCTGGACCCGGCCCCGCCCGTCGAGGCGGGCGACCACCACGGCCAGGGCGAAGGCACGTACCACGTCTACCCGTTGGCGCCCGGCGAGGTCCTGGTCAGCACCCTCGGCCGGTTCGTGACCGCCGAGGACGACGACCACCCGGCACGCCCCGCGCTGGAGGCGGCCGGGTTCCGCTGGATCGACGGGGAGACCGGCGGCGTGCTGGTCACCGACCTGGCCGTGTACTGGTTCGGCGCCCGGGTGCCGCTGACCGTCGACACCCTGCTGTTCCACTGGCAGGACTGAGCCGGGAGCCGCCGGCCGGCCGTCAGCCGGTGGTGAGCACCACCAGCTGCCCGGTCGTCCGGGTCATCGCCACGTACCGGTCGACCGCGCCCTCGATGCCCTCGCCGAACGCCTGCGGGTCGACCAGCACCACCAGGTCGAACTCCAGGCCCTTGGAGAGCGACGGCGTGAGCGAGCGCACCCGCGCGCTCTCCGGGTACCCGGGGTCGCCGATCACGCAGGCGACGCCGTCCTCGTGCGCGGCCAGCCAGTCCGCGACGACGGTCTCCAGCGAGGCGGCCGGGCCGTGCACCACCGGAAGTCCGCTGCTGCGCACGGAGGTCGGCACGTTGGCGTCCGGCAGGGCGGCCCGGATGACCGGCGCGGCCTCGGCCATGACCTCCTCAGGGGTGCGGTAGTTGATCCGCAGCGAGGCCAGTTCGATCCGGTCGAGGCCGACCCGGGCGAGGCGCTCCTGCCAGCTCTCGGTGAAGCCGTGCCGGGCCTGCGCCCGGTCGCCGACGATGGTGAAGCTGCGGGACGGGCAGCGCCGGAGCAGCATCTGCCATTCGGCGTCGGTGAGTTCCTGCGCCTCGTCGATGACGATGTGGGCGAACGGGCCGGCCAGCCGGTCCGGGTCGAGGGTGGGCAGGGCGTCGCCGTCGATCAGGCTGTCCCTGAGGTCCTGGCCGCGCAGCATGGTGACCACGCCCTCGCCGTCGTCGTCGGCGTTCAGCAGGTGGTCGATGACACCGGACATCCGCTCGCGCTCGGCGGCGAGCGCCGCCTCCCGGCGCCGCTGGACCTTCGCCGACTCCGGGTCGCCGAGGCGCTGCCGGGCGGCGTCGAGCAGCGGCAGGTCGGAGACCGTCCACGCCTGCGGGTCCTCGCGCTGCATCAGCCGGATCTCCTCCCGGGAGAGCCACGGCGCGGCCAGCCGCAGGTACGCGGGGACGGTCCACAGGTCGCCGACCAGGTCGGCGGCCTCGATCGTCGGCCACGCCTTGTTCAGGGTGGTGACCAGCTCCCGGTTCTCCCGCAGCGAGCGGCGGAACAGCGCGGGCGTGACCTCGACCTCGTCCTCCTCCTCGTCCACCTCCAGCTTGTCGCGCAGCAGCGTGACGATCTCCTCCCAGATCTGCGCCCGCGCCTCGTTGTGCGGAGTGCCGGGGGCCACGGCCTCGAACGCCCGCACCCAGTCGTCGGCGCTCAGCCAGAGCTGCTCCCAGTACGTGGAGACCTCCATGCCCTCGGTCGGCGGCTCCTCGTAGATCCGCACGGCCGCCTCGATGCCCTTCACCAGCTCCGCGGACGCCTTCAGCCGGGCCACCTCCGGATCGTGCTCGACCGCCGCGACCGCCCCCTCGTCGACCAGGTCGCGGACGGTGCAGGTCTGCACGCCCTCCTCGCCGAGGCTCGGCAGCACGTCCGCGACGTACGCCAGGTACGGCTGGTGCGGGCCGACAAACAGCACCCCGCCGCGGCGGTGGCCCAGGCGCGGGTCGGAGTACAGCAGGTGCGCGGAGCGGTGCAGCGCCACCACCGTCTTGCCGGTGCCCGGGCCGCCGTCGACGACCAGCGCGCCGCGCGAGCCCGCCCGGATGATCGCGTCCTGGTCGGACTGGATGGTGGCCAGCACGTCCCGCATCCGCGACGAGCGGCTGGAGCCCAGGCTCGCGATGAACGCCGACTGGTCGTCGAGCGCGGCGTTCCCGGCGAGACCGTCCGCGGTGAACACCTCGTCCCAGTAGTCGTTGATCCGGCCGCGCGTCCAGCGGTAGCGGCGGCGGCTGGCCAAGCCCATCGGCTGGGCGTGGGTCGCGGCGAAGAACGGCTCCGCCGCCGGGGACCGCCAGTCGATCAGCAGCCGGCGCCCGTCGCCGTCGGTCAGCCCGAGCCGGCCGATGTACACCGGCTCGGTGTCGCCCTCCGCCACGATCCGGCCCAGGCACAGGTCCAGCCCGAACCGGCGCAGCGCCCTCAGCCGGCCGCTCAGCCGGTGGATCTCGTTGTCCCGGTCCATCGCCGCCCGGCCCGCCCCGCCCGGTTCGCGGCGCAGCGCGTCCAGCCGCTCGGACAGCTCGGCGACGGTCTGCTCCAGGCTCTCGGCGATGGCCGCGAACTGCTCCCGGTCCGCGCCGATCAGCGCCGGATCCGCCTTGGCGGCAAGCCGCCCGGGCAGGTCGAAGACGTCCTCGTGGTGCAGTCGCTCAGCGCGCATGTGTAGCAAATCACCTATTTCTGCAGGTTCTGGCCTCGGCCCGACATTCTGCGACACCGAGGGGGCCTTGCCGCAAGGCCCCCACTCGGCTATAGGTTGACAGTGGCGGGAAAGGTGTCACCGCATCGACGCGGGCACGAACCGCGCAGCCGGATATCAGGCCGGGGTTCCGCGGCCGGCAAGCCAGCGGGCGACCCGCTCCCGCAACGCGCGGTCGACGCTGCCCTCCCACGACGCGAACCACTCCAACTGCCGCAGGATGTTCACCGAACGGTCCGGGTGTCCCACGGCGACCACATCGACGCCGCTCTCACCCGTCGAGCAACTGATGTGCACGCTGCTGTCCAGCGCCATCATGCCGAAGCCCGGATGGCCCGCCCGGATACCGAGGAACGCCGACGCCGCACCCCGGCCCATGACGTCCCAGCGCCCCATGAGCCGGACCCTGGTCCACACCGACGGTGCGGCGCGGCGGCCCCCGTGCAACTCCCGCAAGAAGGCACCGTGGGTACGGGTATGCCCCGGAAGCATGAGGAGGAACTCGCGCCGCCGGTCGAAGAGACCCGAGGAGACAGCCAGGTCGTACCAGTCCTCATTGAGGCGCTCCACCAGCCGCGGAGTCTCGTACCGGTGGGAGAAACCACCGACGACGTCCTCGGAGCCGAATGCGAAGACGAACGGCATCGTCCCGTCCGGCACGGCGCCGGGGATCACCTCGATACCGGCCCGCCGCAGCGGCCGGTACATCTTGCGTTCGCGCTCCTGGATACCCACGGGTCAGTGTTCTACCAGGCCTGCCGCACCGAACCTGTTCGATCAGCCCGCCGTGACCACCGGAGCGGGCCCTCCGGAGAACCGGTCAGAAGCCCTCGGTGTCCAGCAGCAGGCCGAACGGTTCCGGCAGCCGGATCGGCGTGCCGAAGGGGTGGGGGCCGTCCACGACGGCGTAGCCGAGGTCGTGCGGCTCGGAGAACAGCGTGCAGGTCCGGTTCTGCCGGTCGGCGAGCAGGTGGAGCGGGGCGCCGTACTGGGCGTAGCGCTTGCGCTTGACGACACGGTCGATGTCGCCGTTGGACTCGCAGGTGACCTCGACGATCAGCAGGGTCTGGTCGGGGGTGAGCGCGCCGGCGCCGGCCGCGAGGCGCTCGGGGACGACGGCGAGGCTGGGCACGTACCAATTCGCCGAGCCGGGGAAGTCGAGGCTGCCCGAGCCGCTGGTACATCCGAGCTCGTCGACGCGTGCACGGAGCTGCCCGCGGATCTTCGCTGCGACCTTCTCGTGGTCCCACGTTCGTGGCACCAGGACGATCCGCCCCTCGATGACCTGGGCCCACCGGTGGTCGGTGAACTGAACGGCGTACTTCAGCGCGGCCTCGTGGTTCACATCCGCGTACGCGATGGGCTCCGCGCTCACCGTCCGTCTCCGTCCACATCCGCCTGCGGACATCCGGCCGGAAGCCCGCACCCCCACACGGTAGAGGCGGTGGCCGTCAGTCGCTGAGGCGGGCGAAGGTGTGGCCGGTGGCGAGGAGGGCGGGGATGGCGGCGGCGAAGCCGGGGGCGGTGCCGCCGGCGGGGTGGTTGAGGTGGGCGATGACGAGGGCGCCCGGGGGGACGTCGGCGAGGGCGGTGCGGACCTGCTCGGCGGTGAAGGTGGCGCCGCCGTCCGCGTTGACGGCGAAGCCGGCGACCTGTTCGCCGAGGTCGGCGACGATCCGGGTGGCGACCTCGTCGTAGTGGGCGGTGCCGGAGCGGAACCAGCGCGGCGGCCGGCCGAGCAGCGCGGTGAGCCGGGCGTGGTTGCCGGCGACCTCGTCGTAGGCCTCGCCGGCGTCGTGGGTGCCCGCGATGCCGTAGGCGGCGCGCCCGGTGACGGAGAGCGGGCGGTGCGCGGTGCCGTGGTTGCCGATCTCGAACAGCGGGTCGGCGGCGAGTTCGCGGGCCCGTTCCGGGTTGGCGTCGGTCCAGCGGGCGTTCAGGAAGAGCGTGGCGGGTACCCGGTGCGTGCGCAGGGTGTCGATCAGCGCGCCGTCGTAGCCGTCACCGCCGGGTCCGCCGCAGGCGTCGAAGGTGAGGGCGAGGGCCGGGCCGGGACGGGCCGTCACCACGCCTGCCACGTCGGTGCCCCAGCTCTCCGGCCGGATCCCCGCGTACCGGGCGACCACCGCCGCCCGGTCCGGCAGTGCCGCCGGGACCGCCACGGGCGCCACGGGCGCCGGCGGCGCCGCGGGCGGCCCGTCGTCCGGCGGTTCGGCACCGCGGCCGCGTCCGCATCCGCCCAGCGCGCCGACCGCCAGTGCTCCCAGGACCGCCCGTCGTCCGACCGCCATCCCGACCTCCGTCGCCTTCCGCCCGCTCCCCGCAGAACGTTACGTTCGTGACGGGCCGCCACCGTGCACCGACCGAGTGTCAATTCCGATCATCGCAGGAGCGATCTGCGAAGCTCGGCGCTATGGCCTCGACGAACCGACCGCTGCTGCTCCAGTGGACGACGGGCGCGCCGGTGCTGGCGTTCGCGCTGCTCCTCGCGACGTGGAAGCGGGACCTGCCGGGGCCGCTGGTGGCCCTGGTGGCGGTCTTCCTGGCGGCCGCGGTCCTCGCCGCGGTGCACCACGCGGAGGTGGTCGCGCACCGGGTGGGCGAGCCGTACGGTTCGCTGGTCCTGGCGGTGGCGGTGACGATCATCGAGGTGGCGCTGATCGTCACGCTGATGGCGGACGGCGGCGACAAGAGCGCGGGCCTGGCCCGGGACACGGTGTTCGCCGCGGTGATGATCACCTGCAACGGGATCCTGGGGCTGTCGATCCTGGTGGGCGCGCTCAAGTACCGGGTGGCGGTGTTCAACGCCGAGGGGACGGGCGCCGCGTTCGCGACGATCGCCACGCTCGCGACCCTCAGCATGGTGCTGCCGACGTTCACCACGTCGAAGCCGGGGCCGGAGTTCTCGCCGCCGCAGCTGGTCTTCGCCGCGACGGCGTCCATCGTGCTGTACGGCCTGTTCGTGGCGACGCTGACGGTGCGTCACCGGGAGGACTTCCTCCCGGTCACGCCCGCCGGCGACGTGCTGGACACCGCGGACCACGCGGATCCGCCGAGCAACCGCGAGACGGCGACCAGCCTGGTCCTGCTGGCGCTCGCCCTGATCTCGGTGGTCGGCCTGGCGAAGGGCATCTCGCCGACCATCGAGGACGGCGTGGCGGCGGCCGGGCTGCCGGCCTCGGTGGTCGGCGTGGTGATCGCGCTGCTGGTGCTGCTGCCGGAGACGATCGCCGCGGTCCGGGCGGCGGTCCGCAACGAGGTGCAGACCAGTCTCAACCTGGCCCTCGGTTCGGCCCTGGCCTCGATCGGCCTGACCATCCCGGCGGTGGCCCTGGCCTCGGTCTGGCTGGAGGGCCCGCTGCTCCTCGGCCTCGGCCCCAACCACATGGTGCTGCTCGCGCTGACCGTGGCGGTCGGCACCCTCACCGTGATCCCGAAGCGGGCGACGCCGCTGCAGGGCGGGGTGCACCTCGCCCTGCTCGCGGCGTACCTGGAGCTCGCGCTCGTCCCCTGAGTCCGGGACGAGCGGCCTACTCGACCGTCACGCTCTTGGCGAGGTTGCGCGGCTTGTCCACGTCCCGGCCGAGCGCGACCGCGGCGTGGTAGGCGAGCAGCTGGAGCGGGATGTTGAGGAGCAGCGGGTCGAGCTCGGGCTCGCTCTTGGGCACCAGGATGCAGTGGTCGGCGAGCTTGGCCTCGGGTGCCCGGTGGGCGACGGCGAGGACGCGGCCGGAGCGGGCCTTGATCTCGCCGAGGGTGGTGAGGTTCTTGTCGAGCAGCTCGTCGTCGGGCACCAGGGCGACGGTGGGCAGCTCGGGGCTGATCAGCGCGAGCGGGCCGTGCTTGAGCTCGCTGGCGGGGTACGCCTCGGCGTGCACGTACGAGATCTCCTTGAGCTTCTGCGCACCTTCCCGTGCCACGGGGTAGCCGCGGACGCGCCCGATGAACATCATCCCGGCGTTGTCGGCGTACTTGGCGGCGAGCTCGGCGATCTCCTTGTCCTGCTCCAGGATCTGCCGGATGTGGCCGGGCAGGGCCTTGAGCGCGGAGACGATGCGCCGGCCGTCCGCGGGCGAGAGGTCGTGGATCCGGCCGAAGTGCAGGGCGAGCAGCGCGAAGGCGATGACCGTGGAGGTGAAGGCCTTGGTGGAGGCGACCGAGATCTCGGGGCCGGCGTGCAGGTAGATGCCGCCGTCGCACTCGCGCGCGATGGCGCTGCCGACGGTGTTGACGACGCCGAGGACGCGGCCGCCCTTGCGCTTGATCTCCTGGACGGCGGCGAGGGTGTCGTAGGTCTCGCCGGACTGGCTGACCGCGACGTAGAGGGTGTCGGCCTCGATCACCGGGTTGCGGTAGCGGAACTCGGAGGCGGGCTCGGAGTGGGCGGGGATGCGGGCGAGTTCCTCGATCAGCTGGGCGCCCATCTCGCCGGCGTAGTAGGCGGATCCGCAGCCGAGGATCTTCACCCGGCGGATCTCGCGCAGTTCGCGGGCGTCGAGGTTGAGGCCGCCGAGGTGGGCGGTGGCGAAGCGCTCGTCGAGCCGGCCGGAGAGGGTGCGCTCGACGGCGGCGGGCTGCTCGTGGATCTCCTTGAGCAGGTAGTGCTCGTAGCCGCCTGTGTCGTAGGAGCCGACCTCCCAGTCGACGGTGGACGGCTGGCGGGTGACGGTGCGGGCGTCCTCGGTGAAGGTGCGGAAGCCGTCGGCGCGGACCACGGCGAGCTCGCCGTCCTCCAGGTGGACGACCTGGCGGGTGTAGCGGACCAGGGCGGCGACGTCGGAGGCGGCGAACATCTCCTTCTCGCCGAGGCCGAGCACGATCGGGCTGCCGTTGCGGGCGACCACGATCCGGTCGGGCTGGGCGGAGTCGACGACGGCGATGCCGTAGGTGCCGACGACCAGCTTGAGCGCGGCGCGCACCGCGTCCTCCAGCTGGCCCTCGCCGTCGCCGAGGTGGGCGGCGACCAGGTGGGAGAGGACCTCGGTGTCGGTCTCGGAGCGGAAGACCGCACCCTCGGCGGTGAGCTTGGCGCGCAGTTCGTCGGCGTTCTCGATGATGCCGTTGTGGACGACCGCGATGCGCTCGGCGTTGTCGGTGTGCGGGTGGGCGTTGGCGTCGCTGGGCTCGCCGTGGGTGGCCCAGCGGGTGTGGCCGATGCCGGTGGTGCCCTTGAAGCGGGCGGGCAGGGCGGCGGCGAGGTCGGCGACCCGGCCCTTGGTCTTGCAGACCTTGAGGGCGCCGGACTTGCCGAGGACGGCGACGCCGGCGGAGTCGTAGCCCCGGTACTCCAGCCGCTGGAGGCCTTCGAGGAGGAAGGTGGTCGCGTCCTTCGGGCCGATGTAGGCCACGATTCCGCACATGGTCGACTCCCTGGTGGTTGCCCTGCAGTTTTCGTACGGGTGACGGGCCTGACGCCTCAGCCGTAGACGATCCGGCGCAGCTGACGGGTGGACAGCTCGGGTGCGGCGACCCGCCGGGCGGCGAGTTCGGCGCCGAGCCGGGCGAAGATCTTCTCGTTGGTCAGGCCCCGCGCCTGCAGCTCCCCGTGACGGCGGCGCACGTACTCCTCGGTGGATTCGGAGAAGTAGGCGAGCACCTCCGCGACCACCCGCGCGGCCTCTCCCGGCGCCAGCGGCGTGGTGCGGGTGAGGTGGGCGAGCAGGTCTTCGTGAGGGTGGGGTGAGGCGGGCACGAGTGAGCAGCCTATGCATCAGTGGCGGGTTCACCAAGAATCCTGCCCGATTTCGGGCAGGACTGGCAGGTTCACTGCTCCGAAAGAGGCGGAACCGGTGGCCGCCTCGGCCGGTCTTATGATGTGGCGCCCTCGTTGTGAGAGGGTGTGCGCACTGTGTCGGGATGATCGACGTCCGACACTCCCCTGCTTGGCCGCACCGATCCGGGGTTTCCGGACGGTAGCCGTCAGGATGGGACCGCGTACCGTCCGTATCCGTCGATCCACCGGGGGATCCACGTCATGCAGCCGCGACTCTTCGCGATCATCACCGCTGTCCTGTTGGGCGCACTGGGCCTCGGGGCGGTGGCCGTGACCGACTGGGCTCCGGCCTCCTCCCCCGTGGCGAGTTCCGCCGCGCCGCCCGCGGCGGGCGGCGCGCAGCCGTCCGGTTCCGGCTCGGCGCAGCCGTCCTCGACCGCCGACCCGGCGGTGTGGACCCGTTCGACGCTGCGCAACAAGCTGATGTCGGAGATGGAGAAGGCCGACCCGGGCGTCGCCCTGGCCGACCTGGACAAGACCACCAAGGAGAAGCCCTACACGGTCCGCTTCTGCCACCCGATCGCCCACGAGCTGGGCCACGCGGCGGTGCAGCGGTACAAGCAGGACTTCCAGAAGGTGATCTCCTTCCCGCACGAGACCTGCGCGGCGGGCTACCTGCACGGCGCGGTCGAGGAGATGCTGGCCAACTCCAAGGACCCGCAGGGCGACATCCTGAAGCTGTGCGCGCCGGCCAACAAGGGCCCGTGCATCCACGGCGTCGGCCACGGGATCATGTTCGTCACCAAGCAGGACATCCCGCAGGCCCGCGAGCTGTGCAAGAAGTTCCCGACCCAGCACCAGCAGATCACCTGCTCCGAGGGCGTCTTCATGCAGCTCTTCGCCCCGGACGAGGAGGACGAGAAGGCCAAGGCGAACCTGCCCGCGGACAAGCTCGCCGCCGACCCGTTCTACCCGTGCTCGGAGCAGCCCAGCCTGTTCCAGTCGGCCTGCTACTTCTACGCCCCGACCTTCTACCTGTCCTCGCACGACTACGCGAACCACCCCGAGGTGTTCGCCGAGGCCCTGAAGTGGTGCCAGGGGGCGGGCGGCGGCAGGACCGACTGCGCCCACGGCGTGGGCTCGCGCACGATGAAGTACAACCTGGACCGGGTCGACTGGGCCGCTCAGCAGTGCGCCACCGGCAAGGACGCCACCCAGCGCAAGGACTGCACCGCGGGGCTGGTCAGCTACTACACCGTCAACTACACCGAGTCCGGTGCGGCGGCGCGGTTGTGCTCGCAGCTGACCAACAAGGAGATCCAGGGGTACTGCCGCAACAGCGCGGGACTCGCCAGCACCCTCGACTGACCGGTCGCGTACGATCACGGTGATCCCCGGTACGCCGACGGCGCCGTGCCCGAGTTCCCCGCGCCTTTGGGAGCTGCTGCCGTGACCGATGACTTCCGCACCGACGACTTCCGCACCGCCGCGCACACCGCCGCCGAGCTGGTCTCCGACTACCTGGAGGGCCTGCCCGCGCGGCCGGTGTGGCAGCCGATGGACGACTCCGAGCGGCAGGCGCTGCTCGACCTGGAGCTGCCGGAGCACGGCGCGCCGCTGGAGGAGCTGCTGAAGACGGTCGGCGAGCGGATCATGTCCGCGCCGATGGGCAACGGCAACCAGCGGTTCTTCGGCTGGGTGAACTCGGCCCCGCAGCCGGCCGGCGTGCTGGCGACGCTGGCCGCCTCGGCGATGAACCCGAGCTCGGCGGGCGGCGACCACGCGGACGTCCACCTGGAGCGGGCGGTGGTGCGCTGGATCGCCGAGCTGGTGGGCTTCCCGCACCCGGCCGGCGGCGGCCTGCTGACCTCGGGCACCTCGATGGCGACCATCGTCTGCCTGGCCGCGGCCCGCAACCGCGCCGCCCGGGCGGCCGGGTGGGACGTCCGGGAGGACGGCCTGGCGGGGATGCCGCCGCTGGTCGGCTACGTCACCGGCGAGACCCACTCCTGTGTCCGCAAGGCGGCCGAGCTGCTGGGCCTGGGCAGCCGCAACCTGCGCACGGTCGCCACCGACGCCGAAGGGCACCTGGACCTGGACGCGCTGGCCGCGGCCGTCGCCGAGGACCGGGCGGCCGGCCGGCTGCCGTTCCTGGTGGTGGCCTCGGCGGGCACGGTCGGCACCGGCGCGGTCGACCCGTTCGAGCCGATCGCCGACCTGGCCGAGCGCGAGGGCCTGTGGCTGCACGTGGACGGCGCGTACGGCGCCTTCGGCGTGCTGGACGAGACGATCGCGCACCGCTACGCGGGCATGGAGCGGGCCGACTCGCTGGCCCTGGACCCGCACAAGTGGCTGGGCGTGCCGGTGGACTGCGGCTGCGCGCTGGTGCGCGACACCGAGGAGCTGCGCGGCACCTTCAGCCTGGTGCCGTCCTACCTGCGCGACGAGGCCGCCGGCTCGCTCGGCTGGTTCTCCGAGTACGGCACCGAGCAGACCCGGCCGTTCCGCTCGCTGAAGGTGTGGGCGTCGATCGCGCACCGCGGCCGGGCCGGGGTGGCGGCGGACATCGCGCACACCACGGCGCTGGCCCGCCGGCTCGGCGAGCTGGTGGAGGCGGACCCGGAGCTGGAGCTGATCGCCCCGGTGGAGACCTCGATCGTGGCATTCCGCTATGCACCCGCCGGAATCGAAGAAAGTCGACTGAACACCGTCAACAAAGAGCTTCCGGTCGCCGTCCAGCTGCGCGGTGAGGTTTTCGTCACCGGCGCGTTGCACCAGGGTCGGGAAATGATCCGCGCCTGTCTGCTGAACGCCACCACCACCGAGGCCGACCTGCACCTCCTGCTCTCGGAAGTGCGATCGGCGGGCTCCGAACTGACAGACATTTACCGCGAGGTCACGGGAGATTCGTGATCGTGAAACAGCAGCGCGCGACGATGCTGTCATGGACGAAATCACCTTCCCGAAGACCAGAAGCGCCATCCGCAAGCAGCGCTGGCGGCGCGACGCCGTCGAGATCGCTGCCATCTTCACCGCCGTAGCCGCGGCCGACCTGGTCGCCAACGTCGTGGTGCACGGCCACGACGGACCGGTGCTGCTGGTGGTCTCGGCCGCCGCACTGCTCGCCACGGCGCTGTTCCACAGCTGGTGGGCGCATCGCCATCCGCACGGACCGCCCTCGCCCGACACCCCCGCACCGCCCGGCCCGGCGGAGGCGGCGGGCGAGGCCGGCGGGCCGCTGGAGGAGTACGAGCCGAGCGTGCTCTGGCGGATCCGCACCACCGTCGAGGACTCCACCGGCAGCCTGGCGAAGGTGTGCACGGCGCTCGCCTCGCTGCGGGTCAACATCGTCTCCCTGCAGACGCACCCGCTGCCCTCCGGCACGGTCGACGAGTTCCTGGTCCGGGCGCCGCGCTCGCTGGCCCGGGCCGAGCTGACCTCCGCCCTTGCGGCGGCCGGCGGGCACGACATCTGGACCGACGAGGCCGACGCCCACGAGCTGGTCGACGTGCCCGCGCACGTCCTGGCGCTCGCCACCCGGACCGCGCTGGACGCCTCCGAGCTGCCGGTGGCGCTGCGGCAGCTGTTCGGCCGCTCGACCATCCGGCAGTACCCGGACAAGGGCCGCTCCACCCCGGCCGGGGTGGACGGGCACGTGATGCGCCTGCCGGTGCCCGGCGGCGACCTGATCGAGCTGAGCCGCCCGCACCTGCCGTTCACCCCGACCGAGTTCGCCCGGGCGCAGGCCCTGGTGGAGCTGGACAGCCTGCTCGGCCCGCGCGTCCCGCAGGTCGCGGCCCGGCTGCCGCAGCCGGCCGGCGAGGACGACCTGACCGTCCGCCGCGCGGTGCCCGAGGACAAGGCGCAGGCGCTCGCCATGCACCGGCGCTGCTCCCCGGACGCGCTGCGCAAGCGCTACCACGGCCCGGTCCGGGACGCCGACCGCTACCTCGACCACCTGCTCGACCCGCGGCACGGCCAGACCCTCGCCGTGGAGACCGCCGACGGCCGGATCGTGGCGCTCGCCCACCTGATGTGGGACGACGAGGGCGCGGAGGTCGCCCTGCTGGTCGAGGACGACTGGCAGCGCCGGGGCCTGGGCGTGGACCTGCTGCGCCGGATGGCCTCCTCCGCGCTGGAGGCCGGGGTGAAGACCGTGTACGCGGTCACCACCTCCTCCAACACCGGCCTGATCTCCACCATGCGCCGGCTCTCCGCCCCGCTCGACTACCAGGTCGAGGACGGCACTCTGGTGATCACCGCGCACCTCGCGGAGGCCGCCGACCAGCTGCCGGCCGCCTGGCCCGGCCGCGCCTGACGGTCATGACCCTGCCATCGACTGGGCACAGTGCGCCCGTCCAGTCGTAGAGGTACGCGTCCCGTGCCGCTGTCCCGTGCCCCCGGCCCGCCCGCCCCGTTAGCGTCACGCTGCGGGGCGGGCGGCGGACCCGTCCGCGGCGGACGGAAGGATGCGGTCGATGGCGAGCAGTCCCGGTTCTCGCACGCCCAGGAATGTCCTGATCACCGGTGGCTCGGCCGGCATCGGCGAGGCCTGCGCGGAGCGCTTCGCCCGCGGCGGCGACGAGGTCTGGTTCACCTACCGCAACGGCCGTGAGCGCGCCGCCGAGATCGTCAGCCGGCTGGTCGGGCAGTACGGGCCGCGGGTGCGGGCCTTCGAGTTCAACCAGGGCGACCCGGCCGACCACGAGCGGCTGGTGGCCGAACTGCCCGGCCCGGTGGACGTCCTGGTCAACAACGCGGCGGTCGGCTCGGCCACCGTCGGCCGCTACGCCGACGGCTCCCCGGCCGCCCAGGACGAGGCCTTCCTGCGGATCAACGCGCTGGGGCCGCTCTGGCTCACCCGGGCGCTGCTGCCGGGCATGCTGGAGCGCGGCCGGGGCAAGGTGGTCAACATCTCCAGCGTCGGCGGCGGGATCGGCGTCTTCCCCGGGTTCCGCCTGGTCGACGGCATGAGCAAGGCCGCGCTCGGCCACTTCACCCGGCAGCTGGCCGCCGAGCTGGTCCACCGGCCGGTGGACGTGTACGCGGTGTGCCCGGGCGCGACGGAGACCGGCATGTTCGCCGCCTCCACCCTGGACGCGCTGACCGCCGCCGAGCACGCCGCGCTGCTCGCCCGGCTGCCGGGCGGCCGGCTGATCCAGCCGCGGGAGATCGCCGACACCGTGCACTGGCTGGCCGGACCCGACTCGGCCGCGCTGCACGGCGCGGTCCTGGACGCCTCGATGGGCCTCGGGGTCCACCCCGGGCTGCTCACCGGCGCCGCGGCCGCCCACCCCGCCGACCTGCCGGGAGGCCGCTGATGGTGTCCCGGATCGCGCAGGCGCTGCTGGCCGAGTCCCCGGCCATCGCCGAGGCGCACTTCCGCGCCGAGGCCTGCCCGTACCACCCCGACCTGTGCCCCGACGGCTACCTCAACCTCGGCACCGCCGAGAACCGACTGGTCTGGGACCTGCTCGCCGAACGCCTGGAGAGCCGCCCGCCCCTGCACGAGCGGGACACCCGCTACGCGCCGCTGCACGGCACCGCCGAGCTGCGGCACCGGATCGCCGGCCTGCTCTCCCGGCTCACCGGCACCCCGCTGGAGGCCGACGGCCTGGCGGTGGTCGCCGGGGCCAGCGCGGCCCTGGACGCGGTCGCCGCGGCCCTCTGCGACCCCGGGGACGTGATCGTGGTCCCCGCCCCCTACTACGGCGCCTTCGACACCGACCTGGCCGGCCGCTCCGGCGCCCGCCTGGTGCCCGCCGTCACCGACGGCGGCGAGGGCCTGCCGCAGGCCGTGGACCGGGCCCTGGAGCGGGCCCGCCGCTCCGGCGCCGCGGTCCGCGCGGTGGCGCTCTCCTCGCCCTGCAACCCGACCGGCGAGGTGTACTCCGCCGAGACCCTGGAGCAGCTGCTCGCGGTTGCCCGGGCGCACGGCGCGGACGTGATCGCCGACGAGATCTACGCCGGCTCGGTCTTCGGCCCGACCGCCTTCACCACCCTGGCCGGGCGGCCCGGCGTCCACCAGGTGTGGGGCTTCGCCAAGGACTTCGGCCTGCCCGGCCTCAAGGTCGGGGTGCTGCACAGCTCCGACCCCGAGGTGGTGGCCGCCGTCCGCGCCCTGGCCTACTTCGCGCCGGTCGCCACCGACACCCAGGCGCTGCTCGCCTGGCTGCTCTCGGACGTCGCCTGGACCGACGCCTTCCTGGCCGAGAACCGCCGCCGGCTGGCCGCGTCCTACACCGCCGCCGCGGGCCTGCTGGACGCCCACGGCATCCCGTACGCGCCCGCCGGCGCCGGCTTCTCGATCTGGGCGGACCTGGAGCCGTGGCTGCCCACCGGCGACCGGGGCGGCGAGCGGGTCCTGTGGCGGCGGCTGTTCGAGCGGGCCCGGGTCTCCCTGACCCCCGGCGAGGTGTTCCACGCCTCGCGGCCGGGCCGCTTCCGGCTCTGCCACACCCTCGACCCCGCCGTGGTCAAGGAGGCCCTCACCCGCCTCGCCGAGCACCTCGGCGAGCCCCAGCACCCGCGGAGCGAGCGATGAGCACCACCGGAACACCGCGCCCCGGACCGCTCGACCGCTGGTACGAGGCGGCCGGGGTGCGCACCGGGGTGCGCCGCGTCTTCCACGAGGAGTCCGAGCAGGGCCTGGTCTTCTTCCCCGAGGAGCTGGTCCCGTACCTGGACCACCCGGCCGTCGGGGAGCTGGCGCCCGAGCGCCGGCGCGAGCTGACCGTCCGCCACCTGTACCAGTTCCTGCTCTCCACCACCCACCTGGAGGCCCGGGTGGTGAACGCCGGCGCCGCCGAGCCGATCGCCAACGGCCGGGTCGGCCTGGACCTGACGCCGGAACTGCGGCTGGACGCCTTCAAGGTGTACTGCGACGAGGGGTACCACGCGCTGTACAGCCTCGACCTGGCCCAGCAGATCGCCGGCGCCACCGGCATCCCGGTGCCCGCCTTCGACTACGGCGGCTTCGTCGAGCAGCTCGCCGAGGCCGGCCGGCGGCAGTTGCCGGGCGAGCCGGTGCTGGCCGCGCTCCTCCAGGCGGTGGTCTTCGAGACCTTGATCACGTCCGTGCTCAACCAGCTGCCCGGCGACGAGCGGGTCGTCTCCACGGTCCGCGAGCTGATGCGCGACCACGCCGTGGACGAGGGCCGCCACCACCGCTTCTTCGCCGGGCTCTTCCAGGAGCTGTGGGCCGGGCTCGACCGGCCGCTGCGGATCCGGGCCGCGAACGCCATGCCCGGGCTCATCCACGCGGCGCTGGACTGGGACCTCGACCCGGTCCGCGGCTCGCTGCGGCTGGCCGGACTCGACCGGCCGACCGCCGAGCAGGTGGTCCGCGACTGCTACGCGGGCCCCGCCGGGACCGTCAGCCTCAACCGGATGGCCCGGGCCACCCTGAAGCTCTGCGCCTCGGTCGGCGCGTTCGACCTGCCGGGGGTGCGGGACACCTTCGCCGCCCACGGCCTCGGCGACGGCACGGAGGACCCCCGGTGATCACCACCGCACCCGAACGGCTCGCCTACGGCGGCTACCTCGACCTGCCCCGCCTGCTCGGCGGCCCCGCCACCGCCCGCACACCCGCCCACGACGAGGCGCTGTTCATCGCCGTGCACCGGGTGAACGAGCTCTGGTTCGAGCAGCTGCTGTACGACCTCTCGGACGCCCGCGACCGGATGCTGCTCGGCGAGACCCGGATCCCCGCGCAGCGACTGCGCCGCTGCCTGGCGGTGCAGCGGATGCTGCAGGAGGCCACCGCCCTGCTGGACTCGATGACGCCGGGCGAGTTCGCGGCCTTCCGCGGCGCGCTCGGCACCGCCAGCGGCGCCCAGTCCGCGCAGTTCCACGAACTGGAGCTGCTGGCCGCGCGCACCGACCCGGGCCGGGTCGCCCGGTTCGGCTGGCTGACCGACGCCGAGCGGGCCCGGCTGGCCCGCCGGCTCGCCGAGCCGACCCTGTGGGAGGGCTTCCTCGGCGTCCTCGACCTGAGCGGACTCGACGTCTCCGACGCCGCCGCCCGGCAGCGCGCCCTGGCCGGACTGCCCGGCGACACGGTCCGGACGGACGTCCTCGACCTGGCGGAGGCCCTGCGCGACTACGAGCACGCCTGGGCCCTGTGGCGCTTCCGGCACGCACTGGTGGCCGAGCGGCAGATCGGCGCCCAGCCGGGCACCGCGGGCAGCGCCGGGGTCAGCTACCTGCGCGCCAGGGCCGATGACCGGCTCTTTCCCGAGCTCGCTCATCTCACGGTCCGTTAGGCCCTCTGATCCACCAGCGTGTGCCCCGGCTCAACGACACTGGCGGGAGTAGGTAGGCTGGCCTCGTCCATGCCGCCCGAGTCACCCCCCGGCCCGGGCGGTGCCGCAGCAAGGAGGAACCGCTGAGCATGCCAGCCACCGATTCGGAAGGCGCACGCGACGGCCTGCCCGCCCGCGCCAAGATCGCCGTGACGGCCGGGAAGATGGCCGCCGCCCTTTCGCAGAAGGCCGGACGCGGCAGTGGCTCGGTGATCGGCGGCAAGATCGCGCTGAAGCTCGACCCCGACCTGCTCGCCACCCTGGCCGAGCACCTCGACGTGGTCCTGGTCAGCGCGACCAACGGCAAGACCACCACCACCCGCCTGATCGCCGAGGCGCTGCGCGCCGCCGGCCCGGTGGTCTCCAACGCGCTCGGCGCCAACATGCCGGCCGGCATCACCGCCGCCCTGACCGACGGCACCGAGGCCCGCTTCGGCGTGATCGAGGTGGACGAGAAGTACCTGCCGATGGTCGCCCGGGACACCCGGCCGAAGGCCATAGCGCTGCTCAACCTCTCCCGCGACCAGCTGGACCGGGCCGCCGAGACCCGGATGATGGCCGAGAAGTGGCGCGAGGGCCTGAAGGACACCGACGCGGTGATCATCGCCAACGCCGACGACCCGCTGGTGACCTGGGCCGCCTCCTCCTGCAAGAAGGTGGTCTGGGTGGCCGCCGGGCAGGCGTGGAAGGAGGACGCCTGGTCGTGCCCGTCCTGCGGCGGCGTGATGCAGCGCCCCGGCGAGGACTGGTTCTGCGGCGAGTGCGGCTTCCGCCGCCCCAACCCGCACTGGGCGCTCCAGGGCACCCACGTGATCGACCCGCACCGCGGCGCCTGGCCGATCCAGCTGCAGCTGCCCGGCCGCGCCAACCTGGCCAACGCCACCTCCTCCGCCGCCGTCGCCGCCGTCTTCGGCGTCGCCCCGCAGGTCGCCCTGCAGCGCATGCAGGCGGTCACCGCGGTGGCCGGCCGCTACGACGTGGTGCAGTACCAGGGCCGCGACATAAGGCTGCTGCTGGCGAAGAACCCGGCCGGCTGGCTGGAGACCTTCTCGCTGATCGACGGCCCGCCGGCGCCGGTGATCCTCTCGGTCAACGCGATGGACGCCGACGGCACCGACACCTCCTGGCTGTGGGACGTCGACTACGAGCGCCTGGCCGGCCACCCGATCTTCGTGATGGGCCAGCGCAAGCTCGACCTGGCGGTCCGCCTGGAGGTCGCGGGCCTGCAGTTCCAGGTGGTCGACTCGCTCGCCGAGGCCGTCGCCGCCGCCCCGCCCGGCCGGATCGAGGCGATCGCCAACTACACCGCCTTCCAGCAGCTGCGCAAGGCGGTCGCTGCCTGATGTCGATACCGCCGAACCCGCAGTACGACAGCCAGTACAGCCAGCACGGTCAGCAGTACGGAAGGCCTTCGAAGATGAGTGAGAGCAGCCTGCGGCTGGTCTGGGTCTACCCCGACCTGCTGAGCACGTACGGCGACCGCGGCAACGCCCTGGTCGTGGAACGCCGGGCCCGCCAGCGCGGCCTCGGGGTGACCCGGATCGACGTCCGCTCCGACCAGGCGGTGCCGACCTCCGGCGACATCTACCTGATCGGCGGCGGCGAGGACCGCCCGCAGCGGCTCGCCGCCGAGCGGCTGCGCAACGACGGCGGCCTGGTCCGGGCCGCCGAGAACGGCGCGATCATCTTCTCGGTGTGCGCCGGCTTCCAGATCCTCGGCCACGAGTTCATCAACGACCTGGGCCAGCGCGAGCCGGGCCTCGGCCTGCTGGACGTGTGGACCACCCGCGGCGAGGGCGCCCGGTGCGTCGGCGACGTGCTCGCCGACGTCGACCCGCAGCTCGGCCTGCCGCAGCTGACCGGCTTCGAGAACCACCAGGGCGTCACCCACCTCGGCGAGGGCGCCAAGCCGCTCGCCCGGGTGCAGGTCGGCCGGGGCAACGGCACCGGCGACGGCACCGAGGGCGCCTGGCGGGACACCGTCTTCGGCACCTACCTGCACGGCCCGGTGATGGCCCGCAACCCCGCCGTCGCCGACATGCTGCTCAAGCTGGCACTGGACGTGAGCGCCCTGCCGCCGGCCGACACCACCTGGTACGACGCGCTGCGCACCGAGCGCATCGCCGCCACCACCCGTCCCGCGTAGCTTTCGGCCGGGCCCGCTGACCGCGATGTGGTCGGCGGGTCCGCCGAGGGGGCGATCCATAGCAGAATAGAGAGGCCCGGACGCACCACCCTCCTCGGCGTCGGGGCCAGCAGTTACGTGTGGCGCGTCGAGGATGCCGCTCCCGCGTCGGTTTCTGCCCGGCCGGACGCAGGAACCGTATGCTGTTCAGCAGGCTGGTTTCGGGCTCTTTGTCCGTTTCCCACCCACCAGTCCGGCCGTCCGAACTGCTCGGGAGTTGGCAAAGCAATGCGTATTGGTGTCCTGACCAGCGGTGGTGACTGCCCCGGCCTGAACGCCGTGATCCGCTCCGTGGTCCACCGGGGGGTGGTCGACCACGGCGACGAGATCATCGGTTTCCAGGACGGGTGGCGCGGTCTCCTGGAGGGTGTCCACCGCCCGCTGACCCTGGATTCGGTGAGCGGCATCCTGGCCCAGGGCGGCACGATCCTCGGCTCCTCGCGGGTCCAGCCCAGCCACCTGCGGGACGGCGTCGAGCGGGCCAAGAAGCTCCTCGCCGACCTCGGCATCGACGCGGTCATCCCGATCGGCGGCGAGGGCACGCTCAAGGCCGCGAAGCTGATGAGCGACGGCGGCGTCCCGGTCATCGGCGTCCCGAAGACCATCGACAACGACATCGCCTGCACCGACGTCACCTTCGGCTTCGACACCGCCGTCACGGTGGCCACCGACGCCCTGGACCGCCTCAAGACCACCGCCGAGTCGCACCAGCGGGTCATGGTCGTCGAGGTGATGGGCCGCCACACCGGCTGGATCGCCCTCAACGCGGGCATGGCCGCCGGCGCCCACGCGATCGTCGTCCCGGAGCGCCCGTTCCACATCGACAAGCTCACCGAGGTCGTCCGCGAGCGCTTCGAGCGGCAGAAGAAGTTCGCCATCGTGGTCTGCGCCGAGGGCGCCAAGCCCGAGCCCGACACCATGCCGTGGGAGGAGGGCACCAAGGACATGTACGGCCACGAGCGCTTCACCGGCATCGCCACCCAGCTCTCCCGCGAGCTGGAGCACCGCCTCGGCAAGGAGGCCCGCCCGGTCATCCTGGGCCACACCCAGCGCGGCGGCACCCCCACCGCGTACGACCGGGTGCTCGCCACCCGCTTCGGCTGGCACGCCGTCGAGGCCGCCCACAAGGGCGCCTTCGGCCACATCACCGCCCTGCAGGGCACCGACATCAAGCTGGTGCCGCTCGCCGAGGCGGTCGCCGAGCTGAAGACCGTCCCCGCCGAGCGCTACGTCGAGGCCGAGACCGTCATCTGACGCCCTGTCGAAGTCGGGCCCCCGCCTTGCCCGCGGGGGCCTTTCTTCGCCCCTCTTTCTTGACCGATCGGTCCGGATAGACCTAGGGTCAGGACCATGGCGAGGACCAAGGAGTTCGATCCCGACGCGGCACTGCGCTCCGCCCTGGACCTGTTCTGGGAGCGCGGCTACGAGGCCACCTCGATGGCCGACCTGACCGAACGTCTCGGGATCGGCCGGGCCAGCCTCTACGCCACCTTCGGCAGCAAGCACGAGCTCTTCCTGCGCGCCCTCGACCGCTACCGCGAGGTCGGCGACGGACGGCTGCTCGACGAACTCTCCGCCCCCGGCCCGGCGCTGCCCGCCGTCCGCGCGGTGGTCCGCCGCTTCGCCGAGGAAGGCGTCCACGACCAGCGCCGGCGCGGCTGCCTGGTCACCAACACCGCCGCCGAACTCGCCGGCCACGACCCCGACGCCGAACGCCGCGTCCACGCCAGCTGGGACCGGCTCGAACTGCTGCTCACCTCCGCGCTCACCCGCGCCCGCGCCCAGGGCGAACTCCCCGCCGACCGCGACCCGCAGGCACTCGCCCGGATGCTGCTGGTGCTGCTCCAGGGCCTTCGGGTGGTCGGCCGGACGGCCGGCGAGCCCGCCCGGCTGCGCCAGGCCGCCGAGCAGGCCCTGACCCTCCTGGACTGAGCCCCGCCGCCGTCGCCCTTTGTTGCGCCCTCATTCTGTACCGATCGTTCCAATCAAGGAGTACGCCATGACCCACTCCCGAACCGTCCTGGTCACCGGCGCCGGCAGCGGCCTCGGCCGGGGCATCGCGCTCGCCTTCGCCGCCGAGGGCGCCGCCGTCGCCGTCGCCGGACGCAGCCCCGAACCGCTCGCCGAGACCGTCGCCCTGATCGAGGCCGCCGGCGGCCGGGCCCTCGCCCTCCCCACCGACATCACCGACCCCGAACAGGCCGAACGCCTCGTCACCGACACCGTCCGGGCCTTCGGCTCACTGGACGTCGCGGTCAACAACGCCGGCATCTTCCGCGGCGGCCGCCCCCTCGCCGACCAGCCGCTCGCCGACTGGCGCGCCGTCCTCGACACCAACGTCCTCGGCGTGGTCGCCGCGATGCAGCCGCAGATCGCCTGGATGCGCGCCCACGGCGGCGGAGCCGTCGTCAACATCGCCTCCAATCTCGGCGCGCACCGCCGCCGCCCCGGCCTCGCCGCGTACATCGCCTCCAAGGCCGCCGTCTCCGCCCTCACCCGGGCCGCCGCGCTCGACCACATCGCCGACGGCGTCCGCATCAACGCCGTCAGCCCCGGCGCCGCCGACACCACCATGTCCCTGCTCCCCGGCGAGACCCCCGAGGAACGGGACGCCCGGATGAAGGAGCAGTCCCCGCTCGGCCGGGTCTCCACCGTCGACGAGGTCGCCGCCGCCGTCCGCTACCTCGCCTCCCCCGCCGCCGCCTCCGTCGTCGGCACCGACCTCGTCATCGACGGCGGCGCGGCCGCCTGACGCCGGTCCGACCCGCCTCGGCGCCGGACCGGCGAGCCGCACTCCCGCGCGGTACGCCCGTCCGGCTAGCGTGGGCGCCATGGAGATCCTCGCGTACGGCGTGCTGGCGGACGAGCGACCCATCCTGGAGCAGGCCTTCGCGGCCCGGCACCGGCTGCGCTGCCTCGACGTCTTCCTCAACCGCGACACCGCGCCACTCGCCGCCGGCTACCCCGCCGTGTCCAGCAGCGTCAACGGCGAACTCGACGCCGACACCCTCGCGCTCCTCGCCGCCGGCGGCACCCGACTGATCGCCCAGCGCTCCACCGGCTTCAACAACATCGACCTCGACGCGGCCGCCGAACTCGGCCTCACCGTCGCCCGGGTCTCCCACTACAGCCCCTACTCCGTCGCCGAACACGCCTGGACCCTCGCCCTCGCCGTCAACCGCCGCCTCTCCCGCGCCGCCAACCGCTCCCGCGAATTCGACTTCCGGCTCGACGGGCTGCTCGGCCGCGACATCCACGGCATGACGGTCGGCGTCGTCGGCACCGGCAAGATCGGCGAATGCTTCACCCGCATCGCCCACGGCTTCGGCACCGAACTCCTCGGCTGGGACATCACCGAGAACCCCGCCTGCCGCGACCTCGGCATGACCTACGTCGACCTCGACCGACTCCTCACCCGCAGCGACATCGTCAGCCTGCACGTCCCACTGCTCCCCGCCACCCACCACCTGATCGACGCGGCCGCCCTCGCCGCCATGAAACCCGACGCCATCCTGGTCAACTCCAGCCGCGGCGGCCTGGTCGACAGCGCCGCCCTCGTCGAGAGCCTCCGCGCCGGCCGCCTCGCCGGCGTCGGCCTCGACGTGTACGAGGAGGAGACCGGCGTCTTCTTCACCGACCTCTCCATCAGCGGCATCACCGACGACGTCCTCGCCCGCCTGGTCACCTTCCCCCAGGTCGTCGTCACCTCCCACCAGGCCTACTTCACCCGCACCGCCGTCGGCCAGATCATCGACGCCACCCTCCGCAACGTCGACGACTTCGAAGCCGGCCGCCGCAGCGAGAACACCCTCATCCCGCTCGCGGAGTGAGGTCGGCGGCACCGAAGCCGACCGAGAACCGATGGCACCACAGCACCGCGCTGCGGAACCTCGACAGGTCGGTGCCGGCCGGGACGGTGTAGTTCTGGTTCCCGAGGTTGCCCTTCAGCCCCGCGAGTTCGAGCGCACCGTCGCCGAGGCTGTCCAGCCGTGACACGGCGGCCGGCTCGGCGGAGAGGTACACCCGTACGTCCGGGCCGTCCGAGGTGCTCAGGTTCTCCAGCCGCAGCACGGTGCTGCCGTCGGGGAGCCGCACCAGCTTCGCGGTGCCGGTGGTGGTGTGCTCTCCGGACCGGAAGGTCCCGCTCGCCAGCTCCACAGGTCCCGGGGAGGCCGCACCGGCGCTCGCCGTCGCACCGACGGCCGGACCGATGGAGGGCGGCTCGGCGGCCGGGGAGACAAGCGCGGGACCCGCCGCCGGCAGTGCCTCGTCGACCGTGGTGTCCGTGAACGCCTTCCACGGCGCGAACAGCCACAGTCCTGCGGCAGCCGCGGCCATCGCCACGGCGCCGAGCAGCGCCCACAACCGGCGTCTCGTCACAGGTCGTCCCTCCGGGTCGGATACGTCGTCGGGTCCCAGCCAAGCACGCGAACCGGCCTCCACCCGGTGCCGACGGCGGCCGGTAATCCTTCGGTAAGGGATCGGAGCGCGGCCGGCCGCACGGGGCCGGCCCGGGGGTCGCGTGAAGGTCCGGTGTAAGCGGCACCTAGGCTTGACCGGAAGCAAAACGGGCGAAACGGAAAGCGGGACCCGCCGATGGGCGACGGCATGGCAGGGATGCACCACCACGGAGGGGGGAGCCTCGGCCCGTTCGGCCTCTCCTCCGCCCTCGGCTGGTCGCCCGACTGGCCCTTCCTGGTCGGCTGCCTGCTGGCCCTCGGCCTGTACGTCGCCGCCGCCGTCCGCCTGTGGCGGCGCGGCGACCGCTGGCCGGTCGGCCGCCTGATCGCCTGGGTGGCCGGCGTCGGCACCATCCTGCTGGTCACCTGCTCCGGACTGAACGACTACGGCATGGTGCTGTTCAGCGCGCACATGATCCAGCACATGGTGCTCTCCATGCTGTCGCCGATCCTGCTGCTGCTCGGCGCGCCGATCACCCTCGCCCTGCGCGCCCTGCGCCCCGCCCCCAAGGGCAGCGGCAAGGGCCCGCGCGAGCTGCTGGTCGCCCTGCTGCACAGCCGGTACGTGCGGGTGGTCTCGCACCCGGCGTTCACCATCCCGCTGTTCATCGCCAGCCTGTACGGGGTGTACTTCTCCCCGCTGTTCGACTTCCTGATGCAGTACCGCCTCGGGCACATCGGGATGATGGTGCACTTCCTCGCGGTCGGCCTGGTCTTCTTCTGGCCGATCATGGGCGTCGACCCGGGCCCGCACCGGCCGGGCTTCGTGATGCGGATCATCGAGCTGTTCATGGGCATGCCGTTCCACGCCTTCTTCGGCGTCGCCGTGATGATGGCCACCCACCCGCTGGTCACCACCTTCACCACCGAGACGGCCCCGCCCGGCACCGACCTGCTCAAGGACCAGCAGATCGCCGGCGGCATCACCTGGGCGTTCGGCGAGATCCCCACCGCGATCGTGCTGATCGCGCTCACCCTGCAGTGGGCCCGCTCGGAGGAGCGCCAGGCCCGCCGCGCCGACCGCGCCGCCGACCGCGACGGCGACGCCGAG
Organism: Kitasatospora sp. NPDC048365; assembly: GCF_043200835.1. Taxonomy (NCBI): domain Bacteria; kingdom Bacillati; phylum Actinomycetota; class Actinomycetes; order Kitasatosporales; family Streptomycetaceae; genus Kitasatospora; species Kitasatospora sp. NPDC048365. The sequence continues at coordinate 237,410 of NZ_JBICYJ010000003.1, read as the reverse complement.
CTCGCCGCGTACAACGCGTACCTCGCCTCGCTCGACCGGCGCGACCAGCGGGCCGCGTCCTGATCCCGTTCGCCCTCGTCCCCGGCCCCGGCCCGCACCCGCGGGCCGGGGCTTTTCGCTGCCCCTCTGTCGGCAGTGTCGTCAGCCGATGCCCTGGCGGTCCGGGTCGAGCGCGAAGGCCCGGTTCTGCGGGTCGGCGACGTGCTCGCCGACCGCGCGCTCCAGCAGCTCGCGCTGGAGCAGCAGCGGGCCGCGCCGCTCCGCCGGGGTGATCCGCAGCAGGTCGTCCAGGGCCGCCGCGAGCCGCCGGGTCAGCTGCGGCTGGCCGCCGCCGCACACCCGGACCTCGGTGAACGCCAGGTCCACCGTCGCCGACCACCCCGGCACCGGCTGCACCAGGCGCACCGCGCCGTCCTTGTCCCGGTGCCGCAGCTCCCCCATCGTGTAGGGGGCCAGCATCGCCAGCAGCTGGTGGATCCGGTCCACCGCCTGCACCGCCGTCGTCGGATCGTTCACCGCCGGCGACAGCGCCCGGATCGCGATGTCCACCAGCTGGCGGAAGCCGAAACTCAGGTCCTGGTGCATCGTGCGGTCCACGCCCACGTTCAGCGCCCGGGTGATCCGCCACGGCCGCGGCGGCGTCCCGCCGACCACCACCACCGTCGGCGTGCCCGGCGCGATGAAGTCACCGATCCGCGGCACCAGGTGCAGCACCGCGCCGTGCTTGCGCGCCAGCCGCAGCAGCCACGCGATGTTCACGTCCCGCAGCACCCCCGCCCGGCCCTCGTGCAGCAGCGTCAGCCCCTCTCCCGGCAGCTCCCCCGGCGGCGCCGTCTCCGGAGCCAGCCGCCGGTACTGCACCAGCACCGCCACCGACTCCCGGGTCACCCGGTCGATCACGTGCGGCACCCGCAGCAGCCGCAGCGTCGCCTGCACGTACAGCACGAACAGCGCCAGGCTCAGCATCACCAGCGCCAGCGCCACCACCGTCGAGAACACCTGGGCGGTCTGCGCCTGCGACGGGTCCGTGGTGTCCTCGTACGTCAACTGCACCAGCAGCGTGAACACGAACGTCGCCAGGCACACCGAGAACGTCGCCTTCGTCAGCCGGCTGCGCACGTACAGGCGCAGCACCCGCGGGCTGAACTGGCTCGCCGCCATCTGCAGCGCCACCAGCGAGATCGAGAACACCACACCGATGAACGTCAGCATCGCCGAGCTGACGGTCGACACCACGCCCTTCGCCGCACTCGTGAACCGCAGCAGCGCCTCGGCGTCCCCCGACTGCGCCGACACCTCCTGGAACAGCTGCTGGTCCAGCTCGCTGGTCAACCCCGCCAGCACCACCGCCGCCGCACACGCCGCGAACGGCGCCACCCAGAACGACTCGCGCACGTGCTCCCGCAACGGCGACAGCGGCCGGTACCTGCGCCCCCGCGACACCCGAGCCATCATCCCGCCAGGCTAGACGCCCACCCTCCCCCAGCCCGGAACCCCAAGATCACCTCTCGTATCGTGTCGCCATGAGCACCCCGAACGCCCCCGACTGGAACGACGACTCCGCCCTCGACGACGCCCTCGCCCGCGCCGCCCGCGCCAACCGCCTCGGCCGGACCGCGATCACCGGCGTCACCGGCTTCCTTGTCGTCCTGGGCCTCGCCCTGGCCATGCTCGTCGTCCTCGCGGTCCTCGCCGTCGGCTACCTCATGATCGTCAGCGACACCTGACCAACGGGCGATCGCCTTCGGCCGCGATCAGCATCGGCCCGTCCCGGCGTGGTTCGCCAGGTAGTTCGCCCGGTGGTACGACTTCGCCGTCTCCGGGTGGCGCTCGATCTCCACGACGGCCGCCCAGTGGGCGACGAACGCCCGAAGCGGCTGCACGCTCCCCGTACTGAGGGCCTCGGCCATCGCCTTGGTCTGCCCGTCGACCATCTCCGGGAGCCGATCAACGGCAACGACCGCGAGCGCGGCCGGACCCTGCGCGGGCCGGGGAATGAGCTCGGCTCCATCGTGGGCCGGCGGACTCACGGCAGGGCACTCCTCTCCTCGGCAGCGAGGCTACCCGGAGTCCCTCGTATCAGTCCGAGTTGTGCCACATCAGGACGGCCGGGCCCATCGGGGTGATCACCGGGATCCAGGCCTCGTCGGCCTCGCGGATCCGGCTCTCGTCCAGTCGCAGCGGGTGCGGCTCGTCGGTCGTCCCGTCGGACACCCAGTAGCGGATGGAGCCGACGATCCCGCGGAGCCTGTCCCGCTCGGCATCCGGCCATGTGTGGTTCCAGGTGCCGGATCCGCGGAAGCGCTTCTCGAACAACTCGCGCAGCGCGTCGAGCTCGGCACGGGCGAACAATGGGACCAGGAAGCCTTCGACCTGCCCGTGCCGGCAGGCGGTTCCGCCGTACTGCTGCTGGTAGACCACGCCGGTCGCCGCCTCGACCACCGCGTACAGCCAACCGCCGGCACTGGTTCCGTCGGGGTCGAGGAAGACGAAGCTTCGAGGCGTCATCCCGGCAGTCTCCCGGTCCACCGAGCGGCAGCTCGCGGCGGGGCCCGGCGAGGTGGGCGGCCGGCCTGCGCGAAGCGCCGGATACAGTTGCCCGTCGCCCGCAGACAGAGAGGTGTTCCGGTGAGCTCGACAGGGGTGTGGGTGGTCGGCGTCGTCCCGGACGCGGAGGCGCTCGCGCTGCCCGAGCGCCTCTTCCACCTCGTCCGGCCGGGCGACCGGACGAAGCCGCCGGGCTTCGCCGAGGCCCTCGCGTGGTGGTCGAACGGTGGCGACCGCGAGCCTTTCTTCGAACCTCCGGTGGACCCGTCGAAGCCCGTATCCCTGACACCTGCCGCCCGACGCCTTGCGGATCTCGTCGAGGACGCCAACCCGCCCACCGAGGCGGTCGAGGCCATGCGGGACGCCGGCACGGCACTCATGCCCGACGCCGAAGGCCCCGGCCTGTACCTCGCAACCGCCCGCAAGGCGAACCCCGTCGCGGCCCTGCACTACGGTCTCGGCGCACAGCGGTCGGCGATGCTTCCCGGCTGGTTCGGGGACTTCCTGCTGTCGGCCTCGGAAGTCCGCAACGCCCTGCCGCGAGCGGAGGAAGCCCTCCTTTTCTCCCCCTCCGAGCGCAGCGCGGCCCTCACCCGCATCACGGCCTGGATGACCGGCATGGGCGACGACACCGACTTCGGCGCGGCAGCACTCGTCGACGCGCCACTGCGAGTCCTCCGCCACGCCGCCGCCACCGGCTCCGGCGCCGCCGCGTTCAGCCGCTGGTACTGACCCCGAGTTCCCGCGCTCGGAGGGAACGGAATCACAGCCCTGCTGAGCCTTTGACCGACCCGTCTCCCGATCAGCCGCCTGCGGGCTGTGCACGGCGGAGGGTGCGCCGTTCGGGTCGGTGTGAGCGTGATCCTCACGGGCCTTTGCGCTCGGGAGGCCTGGCTTGGCCGCATGACGAGGAATCAGGACATGGGACGGCGAGCGGCCGTGGTGCTCTGTGTGGCTGCGGCGCTGATGGGTCCGGGAGGCTTGGCCGGCGCAGCCGACGGGACGCTGCGGGGCGATGTCCTCGTCTGCGTTGCCGACCTCCGGTCCGATGCGGTGTCGGTGGTCGACCCCGGGACGGGTGTGGTGGTGGACAGCGTTCCGGTCGGGGACGGCCCGGACAGCGTGGCCGTGAGCCCGGACGGCTCCCGTGTCTACGTGACCGATTCGGGTTCGGACACTGTGTCGGTGATCAGCACCCGTCACTGTGCCGTCACCGCCACCGTCGCCGTGGGTGACGGCCCCAACAGCCTCGCGGTCGGCCCAGGAGGCTCGCAGGTCTGCGTGAGCGACTTCAACGCGGACACCCTCTCGGTCGTCGACACCGCCACGGCCCGCGCCACGGACACGGTGGCCGTGGGCAGCGGGCCGACCGGCGTGGCGGCGGCACGGGGGAAGCGGGCCTGACCGCAGGACCCGTACGGGCTACCGGGCGGTGGGGTCGAGGAGGTGGCGGAGGGCGAGGGCGTCGGGGGCGAGGGCGGTGAGGAGGGTGGCGTCGGGGGTGGGGAGGGTGAGGAGGGCGGCGTCGGCATCGGGGGGTGGTGGGGGTGGGGAGGGGTCGCCGACGGTGAGGAGTTGGCCGGCGGTGCGGTGGGGGCCGAGGACGGCGGGGCCGTTCCAGGCCGGGGCGCCGGGGCCGATGTCGGTCTGCTGGTCGAGGACGGTGCGGCCGGTGCGGGTGACGGTGAGTCGGGTGGTGAGGCGGCCGGGTGGGGTGCCGGTGGTCCAGTCGTGGTGGCGGCCGAGGACCTGTTCCTCGCGGTAGCGGAGGCGGGCGCCGGCGGCGAGCCGGATCCGGACGCGGGTGATGAGGTGGCTGCCGCTCGCGGCGACGACCTGCTCGGGGAGCCAGTGGAGGGTGGCGTCCTCGCCGACGGTGAGGTCGAGGTCGTAGTGGGCGGGGGCGGGGTGCGGTCCGGGGAGGCTGACGGTGGCGGCGGCGCTGGCGACGTGCAGGGCCGCGCCGGCCCGGACGTCGATGCGCAGGCCGATCCGGTCGCCGCCGAGCGGCCCGGCCATCGAGCCGATGACGGTGACGCGGGCCGCGCCGCCTTCGCCGTCGCGGGTGCGGCGGAGGGCGAGCGGCCCGGCTCCGGCGAGTTCGGGCAGGGCGGTGCCGCCGCGTCCGTCGGGTTCGGCGGTGATCCGCGCCTGGGCGCGGACGGCTGCCGCGGCGGTGGCGCGGGCCGTCGCAGTAGCTGCGGCGCGGGCGGTCGCGGCGGCGCCCCCGGACGCGGTCAGGCCCGCCATGCGGCGAGCCGTTCGCGGACCCAGGCGGCGACGGGGGCGACGCCGTCGGGGGCGGAGAGGGCGGTGAAGACGGTGGGCAGGGCGCCGCGCTGGGCCTTGGCGTCGCGGGCCATGACGTCGAGGTCGGCGCCGACGAGGGGGGCGAGGTCGGTCTTGTTGATGACGAGCAGGTCGGAGGTGGAGACGCCGGGGCCGCCCTTGCGTGGGATCTTGTCGCCGCCGGAGACGTCGATGACGAAGATCTGGTGGTCGACGAGGCCGCGGCTGAAGGTGGCGGTGAGGTTGTCGCCGCCGGATTCGACCAGGACGAGGTCGAGGGGGCCGACGGCGGCCTCGAGTTCCTCGACGGCTTCGAGGTTGGCGGAGATGTCGTCGCGGATGGCGGTGTGCGGGCAGCAGCCGGTCTCGACGGCGGCGATCCGTTCGGGCGGCAGGACGGCGTTGCGCAGCAGGAACTCGGCGTCCTCGGTGGTGTAGATGTCGTTGGTGACGACGGCGAGGGAGAGTTCCTCGCGCAGGGCGCGGCAGAGGGCGGCGACGGTGGCGGTCTTGCCGGAGCCGACCGGCCCGCCGAGGCCGATCCGCAGGGCGCGGCGGGCACCCGGCACGGGGCCGGGCACCGAGCCGGGCACCGAGCCGGCCGCCGGGTAGGTGTGCCGGACGGGCGCTTCGTGGAGGTCCACGTGGTCACGATGCAAAGAGACGCACCTTCCAAGTGCTGTGCTGTTCGGCGTGGATGTCGAGCAGTGGGGCGGAGGCGGCGGGCAGCCGGTGCTGCGCGGCCGCGCGGGTGGCCGCGGCGGCGACGGCGTCGACCTGCGGGGCGAGTTCGGCGAGTGCGGCGGCGACCTGGTAGGGGTCGAGGCCGAGCAGCCGGACGCAGGCGGTGGCGGGGCCGTTGACGCTCTCGTAGGCGGTGGCGGTGGCGGCGTCGCGGGGGGCGAGTCCGGCGGCGTAGGCGACGGCGCCGAGGACGACGGGGTGGTGGGCGCCGCCGGGGTACTGGGTGGCGAGGTGTTCGAGGACGGGGTGGGGCCAGGCGGCGCGGGCGGCGCGCAGGAGTTGCCGTCCGAGGCGGCGGCTGACGGACCGCAGGGCGGGTGACGGGGTGCGGGCTTCGGCTGCCTCGTCGAGTTCGACGAGGTCCTGGCCGTCGGCGCAGGCCCGGCAGGCGGCGGCCGCGAGTGCGGCTGCCGTCAGCCCGGCGGTGTGCAGGCGTCCGGTGAGGAACGCGGCCATGGTGGCGGTGTCGTGGATGCGTCCGGCTTTGACGGCGGCTTCGGCGCCGCCGGAGTGGGCGTGTCCGCCGGCGGGGAAGCGGCCGTCGGCGAGGAGCAGCAGTGCGGCAGTGTTCACGGTGGCCGTCAGAACAGGAAGTACCGCTGGGTCATCGGCAGTTCGGCGGCGGGCGCCGGGACGACCGCTTCCCCGTCGACGGTCACGGTGAAGGTGTCGGGGTCGACCCGGACGTCGGGCCGCGCGGTGTTGTTGGCCATCTGGTCCTTGGTGACGCCGCGGGTGTTCCGGATCGCGGTGAACTGCTTGGCCAGGCCGAGCCGTTCGGGCAGTCCGTCGTCGAGGGCGGCCTGGGAGGTGAAGTTGAGCGAGTTGCGGCCGGGGGCACGTCCGGTGGCGCCGAACATCGGCCGGGGCAGCACGGGTTGCGGGGTGGGGATGGACGCGTTGGCGTCGCCCATCTGGGCCCAGGCGATCTGCCCGCCCTTGATCACCAGGTCGGGCTTGACGCCGAAGAAGGCGGGTGACCAGAGCACCAGGTCGGCGAGCTTGCCGGTCTCCACGGAGCCGATCTCGCCGTCCAGGCCCTGGGCCCTGGCCGGGTTGATGGTGTACTTGGCGACGTACCGCCTGGCGCGGGTGTTGTCGGCGCGTCCGTCGCCGTCGAGCGGGCCGCGCCGGGCCTTCATCACGTGCGCGGTCTGCCAGGTGCGCAGGACGACCTCGCCGATCCGGCCCATGGCCTGCGAGTCGGAGCTGATGATGGAGATCGCGCCGAGGTCGTGCAGCAGGTCCTCGGCCGCGATGGTGGAGGGCCGGATCCGTGATTCGGCGAAGGCGAGGTCCTCGGGCACGTGGGGGCTGAGGTGGTGGCAGACCATCAGCATGTCGAGGTGTTCGTCGACGGTGTTGACGGTGTGCGGGCGGGTCGGGTTGGTGGAGCTGGGCAGCACGTTGAGCGCGCCGACCACGGTGATGATGTCGGGTGCGTGCCCGCCGCCCGCGCCTTCGGTGTGGTAGGCGTGGATGCCGCGCCCGGCGATCGCCGCGAGGGTGTCGCCGACGAACCCGGCCTCGTTCAGGGTGTCGGTGTGGAGGGCGAGTTGGGCGCCGCTCTCCTCGCAGACCCGAAGGCAGGCGTCGATCGCCGCCGGTGTCGCACCCCAGTCCTCGTGGATCTTGAATCCGAGGGCGCCGCCACGCAGTTGGGCGTGCATGGCCGCGGTGTTGACGGTGTTGCCCTTGCCGAGCAGGCCGATGTTGACCGGCAGGTCGTCCATCGCGGCGAACATCCGGGCCAGGTGCCAGGAGCCCGGGGTGATGGTGGTCGCCTTGGTGCCCTCGGCGGGCCCGGTGCCGCCGCCGACCAGTGTGGTGATGCCGGCGGCCAGCGCCTCGTCCGCCAACTGCGGGCAGATGAAGTGCACATGGGCGTCGATGGCACCGGCGGTGAGGATCTTCCCGTTCCCGGCGATCACCTCGGTCTCCGGGCCGATCACCAGGTCGGGGTGGACGCCGTCCATGGTCTCGGGGTTGCCGGCCTTGCCGAGCGCGGTGATCCGGCCGTCGCGCAGGCCGATGTCGGCCTTCACCACGCCCCAGTGGTCGAGCACCACCGCGCCGGTGATCACCGTGTCCGGCGCGCCGTCGGCGCGCGAGGCACGGCCCTGGCCCATGGATTCGCGGATCACCTTGCCGCCGCCGAACACCGCCTCGTCGCCGCCGCGGCTGCGGTCCTCCTCGACCTCGATCAGCAGGTCGGTGTCGGCGAGCCGGATCCGGTCCCCGACCGTGGGACCGTACAGGTCGGCGTAGCGCTCCCGGGTTAGGTACAGCGCGTGACGGTCAGTCATCGAGCCGCCCTCCCGTCTCGCCGCGCAGCCCGTGGACCTCGCGCAGCCCGCCGAGCGGGACGAGTTCGACCTCCACGGGGATGCCCGGTTCGAACCGGACCGCGGTGCCGGCCGGGATGTTGAGCCGCTGCCCGCGGGCCGCGGCGCGGTCGAGCTCCAGGCCGGGGTTGGCCTCGGCGAAGTGGTAGTGCGAGCCGACCTGCACCGGCCGGTCGGCGGTGTTCAGGACCCGGACGCGGGTGACGGCGCGACCGGCGTTCAGCCCGATCTCCCCCTCGCCGTACAGGACTTCGCCCGGGACGAAGGCCCCGCTCACCGGATCGGCCCGTGCACGGTGACCAGCTTGGTGCCGTCCGGGAAGGTGGCCTCCACCTGGACGTCGGGGATCATCTCGGGGATCCCGTCCATCACGTCCTTGCGGCCGAGCACCTCCCGGCCGGAGGCCATCAGTTCGGCCACGGTACGGCCGTCGCGGGCGCCCTCCAGCACGTGGGAGGTGATCAGGGCGACGGCCTCGGGGTGGTTGAGCCGCAGTCCGCGTTCGCGGCGGGCGCGGGCCACGTCGGCGGCCACGTGGATGAGCAGGCGTTCCTGCTCGCGGGGGGTGAGCTTCATCGGGTTCGCACCTCGGGTGGGGAGTGCCGGACCTGCTGATCGGGACAGTCGATCAACAGATTGTTTACGCCGGATTACGGCGGACTTTCCCCGTCGTAACCGGCGCCGCACTCGCTATCGGGTGGGCGAACCGGAGTCTCACGCCACGAACGTACTACGCCGACGACCCGTTGACGCGGATGCGCGCGGCGACCGGCAGGTGGTCGCTGCCGGTCGCGGGCAGGGTCCAGGTGCGCACCGGGGTCAGGTCGCGGCACAGGATCTGGTCGATCCGGGCCACCGGGAAGGCCGCCGGCCAGGAGAAGTCGAAGCCGGAGCGGGCGGCGGTCAGCCGCGAGGTCACCGGGGCCAGCCCGCGGTCGTCCAGGGTGCTGTTGAAATCGCCCGCAAGGATGACGCGTTGCAGCGGCTCCGCGTCCAGCACGGCGGCCAGCTTCCCGGCACTCTCGTCCCGCCGCTCGGAGGTGAAGCCGCTCAGGCCGCCGAACCTGACCGACGGCAGGTGCGCGACGTACACGGCGACCTCGCCGTCCGGCGTGTGCGCGACGGCCCGCAGGCCGCGCTTCCAGTACACCTGCAGACCGCTCGGCTTGAGGTCGACCGGCCGGACGTCCGACAGCGGGTGGCGCGACCACAGCCCGACCGTGCCCGAGCGGGCGCGGTACGGGTAGGCGGCTGCCAACTCCTGCTCGTACACGGCCGTCGCGGGATCCATCAGCTCCTCGACGGCGACCAGGTCCGCGCCGGTCGCGGCCAGCGCCCGGGCGGTGCCGCGCGGATCCTCGTTCTGCGCGGCCACGTTGTGCTGCACCACCGTCAGGTCGTACGCACCGTCGCCGCCGTCGCCGCCGGACAGCAACCGGCCGCCGAACGCGGACGTCCAGGCCAGCGCGGGGAGCAGGGCGGCCACCGCGAGCCGCCGCGAGCGGCGGAGCAGCGCGGCCAGCAGGAGGACCGGCACCGCGAGGCCGAGCCAGGGCAGCAGCGCCTCCAGCAGACTCCCCAGGTGCCACAGGGTGTTCGGCACCAGGCGGTGGCCGAGCAGCAGCACGGCGACCGCCGCCGGGACGGCCCACGCAGCCCGGATCCGCCGCGGTCCGAGCACCCGCAGTCCGATCGCCAGCCGCCCGGCCCCCGCCGACGCGGTCCTCCGGAGCCCGGCCACCGCCGACGCGATCGTCCGCAGCCCGGCCCCCGCCGACGCGATCCTCCGGAGCCCGATCCCGCGCAGCTTGATCATTCGCATGCAGCCGGGGACGCCGCCGCGTACGCTCGGGGTTCCACCCGTGGATCCGCGGCCCAGCGAGGAGTACCGACGTGCCCGCCCGTTTCAAGGACCTGTGCATCGACGCCCACGACCACCACGCGCTCGCCGACTGGTGGTGCGCGGCGATGGGGTACGTCCGCCGTCCCGGCGAGCCGCGGCCCGAGGACTGGCCGGTGCCGATCGTCGACCCGGCCGGCGCGGGCCCGCTGATCTGGGTGAACCGGGTGCCGGAGCCGAAGACCGTCAAGAACCGCATGCACCTCGACGTGGTGGGCGACTCCGCCGAACTGCTCGCGCTCGGCGCGACCCTGGTGCGAGGGCGCGACGACGAGGAAATCGCGTGGGACATCCTCGCCGACCCGGAGGGCAACGAGTTCTGCGTCTTCGCCCCGCGCGACTGAGTCGGGGGGCCGGACCGCTCAGCCCACCGGCGCGGGGGCCGGCTCGGGCGCGACCGGCTTCGCCACGTCGTCCAGCGAGCGGATCCGCAGGATCGGCGAGGGCAGCAGCCACAGCACGCACAGGGTGCCGCCGACCGCCGCCACCATCAGCGCCGTCCGCACCCCGAGCGTGGTGCCCAGCACGCCGCCGAGCAGCGCGCCCAGCGGCCGGATCCCGTAGTTGACGGTGTTGAACGCGCCGGAGACGCGGCTGCGCATGTCGTCCGGGATGACGCTCGCCTGCAGCGAGTTGAGGTTGATATCGAACCACATCACCCCGATGCCGCCGAGGAACTGAGCCGCCGCCAGCGCCCCGGTCCGCGCCCAGAACGGGCCGCCGGCCACCGCCGTCAGCGCCATCGACGCGGGGAAGAGCACCGCGCCGAGCGCGATCGTCGGGCCGACGCCGAGCCGGCGCGACACGGCGGGGGCGACCAGCGCGGCGAGCAGGCTGCCGGTCGCGCCGACACCGAAGGCGAGGCCGATCGCGCCCGCCGACAGTCCGAGGATCCGGCTCGCCAGCAGCACCGTCAGGCTGTAGCCGACGAAGGTGAACAGGTTGACCGTCGTACAGGTGCCGAGGCTCGCCCGCAGGACCGGGTGCCGGACGATGAACGCCAGCCCCAGCCGCGCCCGGGCCGGCATCGACGGCCCGGCCGGTCCCGGCTCGGCCTCCTCCACCGCCGTCCGCCCGATCAGCACCGCCGACCCGACGAACGACACCGCGTCCACCAGCACCGCGAACGGCGCCGTCAGCAGCTGCACCAGCCCGCCGCCGACCGCCGGACCGGCCACGAACGACGCCGAACGACTGGCGCTCAGACGGCTGTTGGCGGTGATGTACGCCGACTGCGGCACCAGCTCGGCGAAGTACGACGGGTACGCGGTGTTGAACAGCACCCCGGCCGCACCCGTCACCACGGCCACCGCGTACAGCTGAACCAGCGTCAGCGCACCCGCGAGCGCGGCGGCCGGGACGGTGAGCAGCGCCGCCGCGCGCACCAGGTCCGCCACCACCATCAGCCGCCGCTTGCTGCGCCGCTGGTCCACCCAGGCGCCGAGGAACACCGCCAGCAGGTTCGGCCCCCACACCATGGCCGTCAGCGCCGACACCTCGGTCACCGACGCGTCCAGGGCGCCGACCGCGATCAGCGGCAGGGCGAGCTCGGAGATCCGGTCGCCGAACTGCGATATCGACTGGCCGGCCCACAGTCTGCGGAATCCCCGCGCGTGTCTGTCGTCACTCATCCACCAGGCTCCTTCTGCCCGTTGGCCGGTCGAAGGGCGCGCGTGCGCAGCGCACGGCAGGGCCGCGGCGGGGCGTGTCCTCGATCTCGGCGAAGCCGGTGGCGGTACGAATCACCCACGCCACCCGTCCGGTCGCTCGCGCCGCGGCCCCTCCAGGACCACCCGGCGCGCCGGACATCCCACACCGTATCCTGTTTCGACCCGAACCAAACACCTGATCAGTCGTCAACTTCGGTGCGGTTGACCGGCCTCCGGTACGCCCAGCCTCCGGTAGGCCCAGGCCAGGTTCCCCCGGACGGACACCGTGCCCGGGTGGGTGTCGCCGAGGACGAGCTCGCACTGGGCCAGGGTGGTCTCGTACAGCGGCACGGCCCGGTCCAGGTCCCCGGCCCGCGCGTAGGCGTGGGCCAGGTTGTTGCGGCTGACCAGGGTCCGGGCGTGGGTGTCGCCGAGGACCTGCTCGCGCTGGGCGAGGGTGGTCTCGTACAGCGGGATCGCCAGTTCGAGGCGCCCGGCGTCCGCGTAGGCGCCGGCCAGGTTGCCGCGGCCGACCAGGGTGTCGGGGTGGGTGTCGCCGAGGACCTCCTCGCACTGGGCGAGGGTGGTCTCGTACAGCGGGATGGCCCGGTCCAGGCGCCCGGCCTGCGCGTAGGCGTGGGCGAGGTTGTTGCGGCTGGTCAGCGTGGACGGGTCGGTGGCGCCGAGCACCTCCTCGAACTGGCGGAGGGTGGCCTCGTACAGTGGCACGGCCCGGTCCAGGTCCCCGGTGGCCGCGTAGCAGCCGGCGAGGTTGTTGCGGCTGGTCAGGGTGTCCGGGTGGGTGTCGCCGAGGACCTCCGCGCGCTGGGCGAGGACGGTCTCGTACAGCGGGATCGCGCGCTGCGGGTCGCCGGCCGTCTCGTACACGCTCCCGAGGTTGTTGCGGCTGGTCAGGGTCCTGGGATCGGTGTCGCCGAACACCGTCCCGCTCTGGGCCAGGACGGTCGTGTGGAGGTGGACGGCCCGCTCCAGCTCCCCGGCCGCCTCGTACGCGCCGGCCAGGTTGTTGCGGCTGGTCAGGGTGTCCGGGTGGAGGTCTCCGTGCACCTCCTCGGACTGGGCGAGGACGGCCTCGCGCAGCGGCACCGTGCGGGCGTCGTGGCCCTGCTCGCGGAGGTACTGGGCGGCGGTGACGTAGAGATCGACGGCGCGGTCGACGCGCCCGGCGGGCCTGGTGGCGGCGAGGGCGACGATGTGGGGCAGCAGGACGCCCCAGCGGGCGAGCGCGTCCGGGGCCGGCGGGTCGAGGGCCGCCAGGGTCTCCCGGACCAGGGCGTCCTCGGCCGCGCCGCGCCCGGCCGGCGATCCGTCGGGCCCGGTCGGCGCGGTGGAGCGCAGCACCGCCTGGAGCAGCCGGTGGACACCGACGGTCTGCCGGCCGACGGCGGCCATGCTGTACGCGCGGAGCAGGCCGAGGGCCTCGTGGACCTCGTCGTTGTCGGCGCCTGGCGTCTCCAGGAGACCGACCGGCACGCCGTCGGGGCCGAGCCAGGCCAGGGTGCGCAGGACCTCGACCGCGCGGGGGTCGCGGGCGGTGAGGGCGTCGAGGGTCTGGGTCCAGATCCGGGCGATGGTGCGCTCGGCGGCGATGCCGTCGGCGGCCTTGTCGAGCTTGGCGGGCAGCCGGCGGCGGTAGGCGTCGACGGTGACGGTGGGGTTCTGGCGGAGGTAGGCGCCCGCCTGCTCCAGCGCGAGCGGCAGGTGGCCGAGGTCCGCGGCGAGGTCCCGCGCGTCGCGGAGCTCGCGCGGCGTGGGGGTGCCGTCGGGGAAGGCGTAGGCGCAGATCAGCCCGGCGGCCTCGGCGGGGTCGAGCAGCCCCAGCGCCCGGGTCGGCGTGGTGGGCGGCCAGCCGGTGGCCTTCCGACTGGTGACGATCACGTGCCCGCCGGCCAGGGCGCCGGTGTACGGGGCCAGGTCGCGCGGGTCCTCGACGTTGTCGAAGACCAGCAGCCAGCCGGGGTGCCACTGCAGCCACGCCATCGCCCACGCGGCGCGCTCCTGCTCGCCCGCCCGGCCCGCCCAGGCGGCGAACAGCCGGGTGGCCAGGGCGCCGAGCGAGCGTTCGATACCGGCGGGCGTGTCGGCGTCGAGCCACCAGACGAGCGCGTACGTGCCGCGGCGGCGGTGGGCGTAGGCGAGGGCGAGGGTGGTCTTGCCGATGCCGCCGAGGCCGTGGAGCGCCGGCGCCTGGGTGATGGCCGTCCCGCCGTCGGCGGCCAGGGCGGTGTCGAGCCACGACAGGTCCTCGTCGCGGCCCAGGCACAGGGGCTGCGGGGTGAGGTTGGCCAGGCCGGGCGGGGCCTGGACGTCCCGGGCCGCGTTCAGCACCTCGGCGGACAGCACCACCGAGGAGATGTCGCCGGTGTACGCGTTGGTGATGCTCTGCGCGGCGACGGACCGCTCGCCGGACGCCTCGGCGCTCACGCACCCGTCCCGGGGCCGGCCTGGGGCAGCGTGATCCGCGCCCGGTCGCCGGTGTTCGCGCTCGTGATGGTGTGCGCCGCGATGGACCGGGTCCCGACGGCGGTGACCGTCACGCCCCCGGCGGCGGGTGCGGGCGGCAGCAGGGCGGCGATCTCGGCCCGCAGCCCGGCGTCCTCGCGCAGGGCCCGCTTCAGCTGCTGCCGGAGCACGGCCGCCGCGTCCGCGTCCTCGGCGTCCTCCGCGACGTCCAGGACGGCGGCCTCCAGGGCCGCCTGCTCGGGTTCGGCGCGGCGGTGCCAGACGGCCTGCAGGATCCGGCGGCCGACGTTGGCGGTGGCGTCCACGGCGGCGTCCTCCGCCCGGGCCAGCACGGCCCCGCCGTAGGCACTCGCGGCGGCCGTCAGGTACGGGCCGGCCTGCTCCACCAACTGGACGATCTCCGCACTCATCCCCGTCTCCCCTCGACCGATCCGCCTGCGCACCAGTCCTCCTGACGGAGCGTAGAGCCGGTCGACGGCCCCGCTCAGGCATTCGAGCGAACCCGCACCACATCGCCGAGCCACCCGGGGACGCCCGGGCCCACCCCTGTCATTGAGTCCCTTTCATCCTGTGCTGGTGGGCGAAATAGGACGGCCAGCGACCGAAGGGGCCGCTGCAGCCAATTTTGTGCGCACAAAGGACACTTCGGCGGCACTGCCAGACAAGCATTGTCTACGCGAACCCGTAACTTCTTCACGTAAGGGGCCTGTCTGCAGTTGGCGGCCCACAAGCTGTATCAAGGGAGTGAGTCATGAGTACTCAGGTGAAGGCATTCGGATTCGGCATGCCGTGGGAATCGTTGTACGGATACAGTCAGGCCACTCAGGTCGGTGACACGGTTTATGTGTCGGGGCAGCTGTCTCATGACCATCACGGCACTTTCGTGGGTGTCGACGACTTCGAACTGCAGGTCCGCACCACGCTGGAGAATCTGGACCTGGTACTGAAGCAGTTCGGGGCCGAGCGTAGCCAGATAGCAGAGACCACGGTTCTGGTGAGAAACCTGCGCGAGAACTTCGACACGACAGCACGCCTCCACGCCGAGTACTTCGGGAAGCACCGGCCCGCCAGCACGGTCATGGGCGTATCCGATTTGGCGCTGCCGGACCAACTCGTCGAGATCGGCGCGCTCGTGCGTCTCGATGTGAAGCCGTAGGCGAGGAGTCCGGCTTGATTCATTGAGCCCCTTTCACCCTGTCCTGGGAGGGTGAAATGACTGCTCAGCGGGGTGGGGCAACAGACGAGGCCCCTGGTCGTTGCGTTGGTGTTCTCTACGCACCACGCTCCGACCGAGGAGCCTCGCTCGGTCCCGTATCGCCGCAACCGCCGCCGCGGCCCCGCACGCGCAGCGGTACTCGATCCCCCACTCCAGCCGGCCGTGCACCAGCGTCTGCCCGCCGCCGCAGCGCATCGCTCCGCCGCAGCGCTCGCACGCCTCGGTCCACTCCACCCCCGCAGCGATCATTCGCCGGCCGACTCCTTCAGCCCGTCCTCGGCCGGTCTTCAGCCGGTCTTCAACTCGTCGAGGGAGGACCGCATCGCGGCGCGCGCCCGGGTGAACCAGTCGGCGAGGACGGCGACCTCGTCGGGCGTGTAGTCGGCGAAGAGCTCGCCGAGGCGGGCGTAGAACGGGCCGTAGACGGCCATGATCCGGTCCTGCGCGGTGTCGTCCATGACCACGCGGACCCGCCGCCGGTCGCCCGGGTCCGCCTCGCGGCGGGCGTAGCCGGCCCGTTCCAGGCGGTTGAGGACGCCGGTCACGGCGCCGGTGGTGAGCTGGGCGCGTTCGGCGAGGTCGCCGGCGGCGAGCTGCTCGCCGGCGAGGGCGGCCTCGATGACGAAGCCGAGGCAGGTGAGGTCGGTGACGTTGAGCCCGAGCCGCGCGGCGATGTCCTGCTGGCCGAACTGGGCCAGCGCGATCATGCGGTCCATCGCGTAGAGCGCCTGCTCGGCGGTCGCCTCGGGGCGCGGCTTGCCCTCCACGGGACATCTCCTTAGCATCTAAGTTACTTAGCTCGTGAGATAAACACTCACACCGCGGGCCGGCCTTCGCACGCCCGGCCACGCGGACCCCATCACACCAAAGAAGGCGACATGGGCGCACACGACCACCACGACATGGGCCACACCGTCGCCGGCTGGACCGGCACCGCCATCGCCGTCCTCGGCACCACCGCGACCGGTCTGGCCCTCATCGCCGGCTCCACCGCCGGACTGATCGCCGGCGCCGCCCTCACCGCCCTCGGCGGCCTCGCCGCCTGGCTGCTCCACCTCGCCGGGTGGGGCAAGCGCAGCGGCCCCCGGCCCCCGCACGCCCGCCACTGGCGCCACCGCGACACCGCCGCCCGCGCCGGCCACCCCGGCTGCCTCGGCTGCCGCCTCGCCGGCCGCACCCCGGCCGCACCGACACCCGCGCCCGCCCGGGCCCCTCGGGTGACCGACCTCCCGGGTGCCCCCGCCCCCGCCCCCGCCGACCGCCCGACCCCGACCGGTGAGCCCGCACCGACCCCGGCCACCGTCACCGGCTGACCGCCGGGCCCGCGCCGGCCCCCGCAGCCGCCGCCCACCCCGCCCCCGCAGCCGTCTTCCGCCCGCCGCCCGCTGTCGCGCGCGGACCCGCTCCCCGCCAGGCGGGCTCGCGGGCGCCTACTCCCCCTCCAGCAGCCCGCCCACCGCGCGCTGCGCCGACGCCACCATCGCGGGGCTGCGCCGCCGGTAGTACTGCAGCTCCATCAGCGCGACCGACACCGCCCAGCCCCGCCCGCGCACCCACATCGCCTCGTCCGCGCCGGCCGCCGCCCGGAGTTCCTTCCGCGCCCCGCCCGGCAGCACGTACCAGGCGGAGAGCAGGTCCACCGCCGGGTCGCCGAGCCCGAAACAGCCGAAGTCGATCACCGCCCCGAGCCGCCCACCGGGCCCCAGCAGCATGTTCCCGGACTGCAGGTCGGCGTGGATCCACACCGGCTCGCCCGCCCAATCCGGCGCCTCCAGGGCCGACTCCCAGACGGTGAGCAGCGCGGCCGGGTCCGGCACCAGGTCCGCTGCCGCCGCCAGCGCCGCGCGCGTGGCGGCGTCCCGCGAGGCGAGCGTCTCGCTGCGGTACGCGGCGTGGCCGCCGGCCGTGCCCGCGCCGTGCAGCGCCCGTACGAAGGCGCCGAGCTCCCCCGCCAGCGCCTCGGGACGCTCCAGCCGTCCCGGTACGGGCACCTCGCCGTCCAGCCACCGGTGCACCGCCCACGCCCACGGGTACGCGGCGTCCGGCTCGCCCAGCGCCACCGGTTCCGGCACCGCCGTCGGCAGCAGCGGCGCCAGCCGGGGCAGCCACGCGTCCTCGCGCAGCAGGTCCTCGGCCGCGGCGGCGATCCGCGGCAGCCGGACGGACAGCCCGTCCCCCAGCCGGTAGATCACGTTGGACGTCCCGCCCGAGCGCACCCGCGCCACCGGAAGCCCCGCCCACTGCGGGAACTGCGCCGCCACCAACCTCCGGACCAGCGCCTCGTCGATCTCCGGCTCGCCCTCGTGCAGCCTGCTCATCCGCCCCGGCCCCCTCTCGATCAAGGCCGTCCACGCTACCCGCGCCCGCTCCCCGGGTCGTCCGATTTATCGGCCGGGTCGACTTGTCCGTGCCGCCGGGTACCGTCGGAAGAGGTGGCGCCGCTGTCGGGCCCACCGATCCGCCCGCTGGGGGCCGAACCTGGAGTACACGTCGTGAACAACAAGGTGCCGCTCGACGACCTGGTCCGGCTGCGCCGCGCCCGGGACCGGATGGACCGCGACTACGCCGAGCCGCTCGACGTCCCCGCGCTCGCCCAGGTCGCCCTGATGTCGGCGGGGCACTTCTCGCGCAGCTTCCGCGCCGCGTTCGGCGAGACGCCGTACAGCTACCTCATGACCCGCCGGATCGAACGGGCGAAGGCACTGCTGCGGCGCGGCGACCTGTCCGTCACCGAGGTGTGCATGGCGGTCGGCTGCACCTCGCTCGGCTCGTTCAGCACCCGGTTCACCGAACTGGTCGGCGAGAGCCCCAGCGCGTACCGCGCCCGCGACCACCGGCACAGCGCCGCCATCCCCGCCTGCATCGTCAAACTGCACACCCGTCCCGTCAGGAACGGAGAAGCGAAAGCCGCCGGCCGTCCGTAGCGTGAAGGCATGGAAAACAAGCTCTCGCAGTGCTTCATCGCCGTCGACGACCACGAGAAGGCCCTCGCCTTCTACCGCGACGCCCTCGGCCTCGAGGTCCGCAACGACGTCGGCTTCGAGAACATGCGGTGGGTGACCGTCGCCTCCCCCTCCCAGCCGGACGTCGAGATCGTCCTCGAACTCCCGCTCGCCGACCCGAACGCCTCCGACGCCGACCGGCAGGCCGTCGCCGAGCTGATGGCCAAGGGCCTGCTGCGCGGCGTCATCTTCCGCACCGACGACGTCGACGCCACCTTCGAGAAGGTCCGCGCCACCGGCGCCGACGTCCTCCAGGAGCCGATGGACCAGCCGTACGGCGTCCGCGACTGCGCGTTCCGCGACCCGGCCGGCAACATGGTCCGCATCAACCAGCCCAAGTAGTCCGGCCCCTGCCGGCCACCGGCACGGCCCCGCCGTCGGGCGCCGCCCTCCCCACCCGGAGCGCGGCGCCCCGCGCGTCCGGCGGCTCGTCCCCCGTCTCGCGTGGGCTAGGGTCGCCCCCGGCCGCGATCTTGATCATCCGCGCGGCGCGGCCGGGGGAGGAACCGAACGATGACGACCACCGCATTCGACGCGTACGAGCGCCGCACCTGGGCCGGGCGGGCCGAGGCGTACGCGGGGAGCTTCGCCCGCCTGTGCGCCCACCCCGTGCCCCAACTGCTCGACGCTGCCGCGGTCGGCGACGGCACCCGCCTCCTCGACGTCGGCACCGGGTCACCACTCCGGCCATCCGGACGCTGACCCCGGAACCCCGCCGCAGGCCTGCGCCGAACCTCGCCACTCCGGGCAGCTCACACGCTAGGGTTGCCAGGTGCGTTCTCCCGGGGGAAGGAATCAGCACATGACGAGGCGTCTTGTTCCAGTAATCGCAGCACTGTTGGCGCTCGCCGCCTGCAGCTCGGGCGAGTCCACCGGCCACCAGGCCCGCAGCGACGGCGAGTTGGCCTGCACCCTGGTGCGGATGCTGCCCGACCGGATGCCCGACGAGCCCGCCGGTGACTCGTCCGACCACGCCTACGACGTCGCGGTGGGCCGCCTGGGCACGGCCGCGGAGCTGGCCCGGATCGCCGCCCTCCAGGACACCAAGTACCAGCCGCTCGCCGACAACCTCGCCGCCGCGCGGCAGACGTACTCCACCACCTTCGACCTCCACCGTGCCGAACCGGGCATCAAGCAGGCCCGCACCCACTGCTGACCGCCCCCGGACCCGGCACCGCCGTCCGACGCCGCCGGAACCCGGATGCCCCGGCGGCGCGCCGCTGCGACACTGGCCGCCGTGACGCGACCCGAACTCGCCGATCGAGACCCGACGCCCTCGCCGGGGACGCACGCGGAGGTGGTACGGGATGCAATCGGACGTGAGCTGGCCGGGAGCGCGCGAGCAGGTGCTGGCCCTGCGGGAGGCGCCGTTCCCGCGCCGGGCCTTCGGCGCCGGCGGGTCGAGCTCCGGGCCCGTCCGACTGGACCGGCCACTCAGCGAGGCCGAGGTGGCGGCAGCCGAGCGGGAGCTCGGCGTCTCCTTCCCTCCGTCCTACCGCACGTTCCTGCTCGAGGTGGGTGCGGGCGGAACCGGACCGCACTACGGGCTCTTCTCCCTGCGACGCGACAAGCGGGGGTGGCACTGGGCCGACGAGTTCGGGTTCCGCCACGACAGCTCCCTCCTTGACCGGCCGTTCCCCTCCATGGAGGAGCGGGCCCATTGGGAGGAGGACTTCGACGCCCGCGAACCGGATCGGAAGGACTTCCCTGACGAGCAGTCGTACCGCAGGGCGTTCACCGCGTGGGACGACGAGTGGGACACGCTCAGAGAAGAGATGATCGCAGGGGCGATATGCCTCAGCTCGCAGGGCTGCGGCACGTACACCTGGCTCGCCGTTACCGGGCCGGAACGTGGCACCGTGTGGTCCGTCTCCTGGGAGGCCGAGGTCCCCGTCAGTCCGTGCTCCGCCGGAACGGACAGCGTGGACTTCCATGATTGGTACGTGAGCTGGCTCGCCCGCATCACCTTCCAGGCCTACGGAGGTGCTCCTGGGGAACGTCGCCTTCGGCCGCCCGCCGGGCGCGCGAGGCCACGAGGCCGGCTTGCCCGCTGGTTCGGGAGGTGACAGCCCCGCCCCCGGGGCAACCCCTCCACTCCGGCCGGTTGCCCGGTCGGCTCCCGCCGGCGGGCTCGTGGCGCTACCGTCGTCAGTACGGGCCCGGACCGGGCCCGGGTGAGCCGAGCGCGAGAGGGCGGTGGTGGGGATGAGCGCCCAGCCCACCGAGCACGGTGGGGGCCGTTTCGGGCTGCCGCCGATGGACACCGTGCAGGAGCTGCGGGCCGCGCTGCGGGCCGGCCACGGCTTCCCCGGTGACGCCGAGCGCCTGGACGGCGAGCTCGCCGCCCAGTTGCTGCGCCGGGTGCCGGTCGACCGGGTGGTCGACGTCGACGAGCTCGGCACCGTCGTCGACCTGGCCACGGTCGCCGAGATCCTGGCCGCCTACCGGGGCCGGGTGCTGCTGGCCGCCGACCCGGACGCGGTCGACGCGGTCGACCGGGCCGTCGCCGACCTGCTCACCCGGCAGGCCGCCGAGTGAGCGACCCGGACCACCAGGACGGCGACGCCGTCTCCGTTGTCACCGACCGGGCGGCCCGGCGGGCCAAGGAGCTGGGCGCGGAGGACGTCCTGGAGCGGCTGCGCCGCGAGCTGCAGTTCCGGCCCCGCCTGGGCCGGCCGATCCGTACGGTCACCGAGGGCGACCTGCGGGTCGAGCTGTACTCCACCCGCATCGAGGGCGACCCGGCCGCCGGCCGTCCCGCCGTCGACGTGGTCCATGCCTACTCCCCCGCGCCACCGCAGCCGCCCACCGTACGGATCGCCGCCGTCGTGCCCGAGGACCCGCCCCGACACCACTCCCACCCGCGGGGAGTCGACCCGAACGGGGACCGCTAGCCGGTCTGCCGACTGGCGAACAGTTCCAGGTGGCCGCAGTGCGGGCAGCGGAAGGCGTCGATCTGGAAGCGGGGCCGGCCCAGCCGCTTGGCGCCGCCCAATGGGCCGCGCTCCAGCGGGCCGGCTATCCAGCGGGCGTAGCCGACGCTGCCCTGGCCGCTGTCCTCGACGAAGCCTTGGTCGAGTCCGGTGTTCCCGCAGTGGGTGCACCTCAGGTCCGTGGTCACGGTGGGAGTGTAGGTCGGACCCGTACCGGTAGGACAGGGGCCGGGGTGCGTCAGCCGAGTTGCTGCCCGGCCCGGGCGAGGGCCTGGTGCCACTGGTCGGCGACCGCGCGCAGCTGGGGTTCCCGGTCCTTGATCAGGGCGTTCTGCTGCTCGATCTCGACGGTCTGCCAGGCCGTCAGGTACCCGGTGCTGCGCTTGCACTCCACGTCGCGGACGGCCACCGCCTTCTCGCGGGCGTCCGGTGTGGGTCCGACGCCCGGGGCTCCGGGCCGCCAGGCCGGGTCGCCGGCGGCCTGGTGCGGGTCGGCGTAGTCGTAGCCGGACCGGTGCATGCAGGCGCTCCACCGGGTGTCGGCGTCCTTGGCGCGCGGGTCGGCGGCGGTCCTGTTCCAGCCTTCCTGCACGGCGGTCTCCACCGCGTCCGTACCGTCGGCGTACCCGGTGGGCAGGCCGAGCCGCTGTTCGGCCTCGCCGCGGCAGCCGCCCCGCCCGGCTTCCTGCGGGGTGGTGGCGCCGGGCTTCTCGCCGGTGTACGCGGCGACGACGGCCTCGGTCATGGCCGCGTTCCGCGCCTCCACGGCGCGCTTGCGCTCGGCGAGTTGCTCGGCGGTCACCCCGACGGGCGGCGGCACGCGGTAGCCGATCGCGGCCACCGTCCGGGCGTCGCTGACGCCGTACCGCCGTTCGTCGCTGTCGTGCTCGACGCCCTGCACGGCGGGCCTGGCGGGCCAGGTCAGGCCCTGGGCGCGCATGCAGTCGGCGGCGATCCGGTCGGCGGCCTGCTGGAGGCGGTCCTGCTGCGCAGCGGTGAGGCGGTACGCGTCGAGCGGCAGGACGGGGACGACCGCCCCGGCGACCGTCCGGGTCGGCAGCGCGGACGAGAACGCGCTCGGTTCGGCGGCCGGCCGGTCGGCCTGGCAGGCGGTGAGTGCGGTCAGGGCGGTGAGGGCACCGAGCAGCGCGGCCGCGCCGAGCAGCCGGGGCTGGGGTCGGGGCCGGGGTCGGGTCCGGGGACGCGGGGCCACGCGGTTCTCCTGGATTTCGGAATTCCGGTCGGGGGCAAGGGAAAGGGGCGCCCCCGGGAATTCGGGGGCGCCCCGGAATTCCTTACGGGCAGCCGGCGTTCGAGGAGAAACAGTGCGAGCTGAAGGCGTTGTTGAAGACGGTGTTGAGGGCGTTGAACCTGCCGCCGCCGCCCACGACCTTCACGCTGCCGGTGTAGTTGGTGCCGGTGAAGAGCTTCAGCGAGCTGTCGGGGTCACGGTTCCAGACCGAGCCGACGCTGTCGTTGATCGGCATCTCGGTTCCGTAGTACGTGCCGGTGTAGCTGGGCTTGCTGTACAGGGTGTCGTACACCCAGCCCGCGTAGTCGTAGGTGTAGTAGAGGCACGCCTCGCCGCCTCCGGCGGACTCGCAGACGCCGTTGTAACTGCCGGCCGAGGCGGTGCCGGCCATGCCGACGGTGAGCGCGGCGGCACTGACCACGCCGATGACAACCTTCTTGAAAGCTCGCATTCCCCACTCCTTGTGAAGGATGAAATGGATCCGAACTGTCTGTCGCGGAACTGAAGTTGACCAGCTCGCAACAATTCGATCCTATGCGTGCGCACATCCTTGACCAGAGCCATAACCGGTCATTGCCAAGTCCCGCCCCAGACGTGATATCCGTCCGATATTCGGAGACAGCTCATCAGAAGTCGGACATTCGCGTGACAAATGGAACGGCTCGCGGAGCCAAACGTGAAGCGGACCACAGGGACCGGCGTGACGGGAGTGGCTGAAATCAACGGCACTGCGGCAGGTCCGGAGCGGGGACTGCGCGGAGTTGGTGCGGGCTTCGGCCGGAGTTCACCCGGGGTGGGGCGGGGGCGCCTAGGGTCCCCGGAGGGCTCCGCGGCGGCACACGAAGCAGCGTGCGGGGCACGTCAGCGCCGATTCGCCACCGGGGAGAGCCAGATGACGCACCGTCCGATCGACGACCCGACCGCCTCGCGCCGGTCGTTCCTGCGCGCGAGCGGCGCGGTGGGCCTGGGCGCGGTGGCGCTCGGCGCCGGCGCGTCGCAGGCGTTCGCGGACGACAGCCAGGGCCAGGGCAGTCAGGGCAACGAGGGCGAGGCCAAGCGCCAGACCGGCACCCGCCCGCCCGTCCGTACCGGCACCGCGCTGGACCGCCTGCCGCACCCGCTGGTGGTCGCGCACCGCGGCGCGAGCGGCTACCGCCCGGAGGAGACGCTCGGCGCGTACGAGCTCGCGCTGGAGCTGGGCGCGGACGTGATCGAGCAGGACCTCGTCCCCACCAAGGACGGGCACCTGGTCGTCCGGCACGAGAACAACATCGCCGAGACCACCGACGTCGCGGACCACAAGGAGTTCGCGGCCCGCCGCACCACCAAGACGGTGGACGGCACGGCGATCACCGGCTGGTTCACCGAGGACTTCACCCTCGCCGAGCTGCGCACCCTGCGCGCCAAGGAACGCCTGCCGCTGCAGCGCCAGCGCAACACGCTCTACGACGGCCGCTGGGCGGTGCCGACCTTCCGCGAGGTGGTGGAGTTCGCCAACAAGCGCTCGCGCACCCTCGGCCGCGACGTGTGGCTGTACGTGGAGACCAAGCACCCCTCCTACTTCCGCTCGATCGGCCTGCCGCTGGAGGAGCGCCTGGCGGACGAGCTGCGCCGCGGCGGCCTGGCCGGGCGCAACGGTCGGGCGATCCTGCAGTCCTTCGAGCCGAGCAGCCTGCAGCGCCTGGCGAAGCTGGTCGACAACCCGCGGATCCAGCTGCTGAGTGCCGCCGGCACCCAGCCGTACGACTTCGTGCTGGCGGGCGACAAGCGGACGGTGGCGGACCTGGTGACGAAGGACGGGCTGCGCTGGATCGCCTCGTTCGCGCACGGCATCGGCCCGACCACCCAGCTGATCGCGCCGGTCGACGCGACGGGCAAGCTGCAGCCGTCCACCACCCTGGTGCCGGACGCGCACGCGGCCGGGCTGCTGCTGCACCCGTACACGGTGCGCAACGAGAACTCCTTCCTCCCCACGGACTTCCGCAAGGGCACCGACCCGGCGGCGTACGGTGACGCGATCGGCTGGGCGCGGCACCTGTACGAGCAGGGTGTGGACGGCTTCTTCACCGACAACACGGACACCTCGCTGCTGGCCCGGGCCGACTTCTGGGCCTCGCGCGGCGTGAGCTGAGCAGCGGTCGGCAGGAGCGGCTCGACAGGAATATGGCGATCGGTCTACTGTTTCCGGCATGGGAGCGAAGGGCGAGGAGACCCGGGCCCGGCTGGTCGCGGCCACCCGGCAGTTGATCGAGGCGCAGGGCTACTACGGCACCGGCCTCAACCAGGTGCTGGCGGAGAGCGGCGCGCCGCGCGGTTCGCTGTACTTCCACTTCCCCGAGGGGAAGGACCAGCTGGTCGCCCAGGCGCTGGCCGAGGCCGGGCGGGACGTGGCGCTGCTCATCGCCGGGATGACCGGCGGTGAGCTGTCCGCCGCCGAGGTGGTGCGCGGGCTGCTGGACGCCTTCGGCGAGCGGATGGAGCAGTCCGGGTACGCCAAGGGCTGCCCGCTGGCCACCGTGGCGCTGGAGACGGCGGCCGGACACGAGGAGCTGCGGCGGGTCTGCGAGAGCGCGTACGCCGAGTGGCAGGGCGCGCTCGCGGACCGGCTGGTCCGGGACGGCCGCGACCGCGGCTCGGCGGACGCGGCGGCCGGCTCGGCGCTCGCCCTGGTGGAGGGCGCGCTGCTGCTCGCCCGGGTGCAGCACAGCCGCCTGCCGCTCGAACAGGCCGCGCGCGCGGTCGATCTGCTGCTCGCCTGACCGGCGGCGGATCTCCACCCTTTCATGACCTCAAAATATGCAGATCGGTCCACTTAAACATCACTGGGAGCTGCACCATGACCGCACTCGTCCTCGGCGCCAACGGCTTCATCGGCCGCTGGCTGACCCTCCACCTGCTCACCCGCGAAGACACCGCCTCCCCCGTCACCGCCGCCGTCCGCGGCGAGGACACCGCCCTGCGCGCCTGGCTGCGCGACCACGGCGCGGACGACCGCGCGCTGACCACCGTCCGCGCCGACGTCTCCCGCCCCGACCTGGGCCTCTCCCCCGCCGACCACGAGCGCCTGTCCGCCACCACCCGCGACATATACAACCTGGCCGCGCTCTACCGCTTCGGCCTGACCCGCGCCGAGGCGGCGGCGGTCAACGCGGACGGCGCGGCGCACACGGTCCGCTGGGCGGCGGGACTGCCGCGGCTGCGTCGCCTGGTGCACCTGTCCGGCTACCGGGTGGGCAGCGCGCCGTCCACGGCGTACCCGCTGCCCGACGCGGACGAGCGCTACCGCGCCGAGGGCGCGTACGAGGCGTCCAAGCGGGAGGGCGACGCGGCGGTGCGCGTCCTCGCGCCGCGGCTGGGGGTGCCGGTGACGGTGGTCAATCCGGCCGTGGTGATCGGGCACTCGGTGACCGGCGAGTGCGAGCAGTTCCTCGGTCTGGCGCCACTGGTCGAGCAGCTGTACGAGGGTCGGCTGCCGGCCCTGGCGGGCAGCCGGCGGACGTTCGTTCCGGTGGTCGCGGTGGACCACCTGGCGGCGTTCCTGGCGGCCGTCCCGGAGCACGACTCCGAGCCCCTGCAGCTGCACACCGTCCTGGACCCGGCGACCCCGCCGCTGCCGGAGCTGGTCGCGGAGGTGGCCCGGCACCTGGGCGTGCGGGCGCCGCGCCTCACCGTGCCGCTCGCCCTCGTGCGACTGCTGCCGGAGCGGCTGACCGGGGTCGACCGGGAGGCGCTGTCGTTCCTGTCGGAGGACCGGTACGACACCGCGTCGGCCGAGCGCCTGGAGGCGGCGGTCGGCCTGGCGCACCCGCCGGTGGAGGAGCTGCTCGGACGGTGGGCGGTCCGTCTGGTCGCCGACCGTTCGGCGGGCGCAGAGCCGCACCGGACGGCCGCCCGAGCGGCGACTACCGGCCAGTAGTTTCTGTTTCGGCCGAGTTCATCCAATGCTCGACCGATGTCTTGTAGCGCGTACACGGGCCCGAGTTGACTACACAACAGCCCGCGAGTTGACGGGCACTCGACATACCTTTTCCGGAGCATCCATGCCCCAGACCCACCCTCGTCGCGCCGCGCGGCTGACCGCCGCCGTCGCCACCGCCGCCGCCCTGGCGACCGGTCCGCTGGCTGCCGCGCCGGCCCACGCGGAGACCGCGCCGGCCACCGTGGCACCGCTCAACGTGCTGACGTACAACGTCTTCCTGATGAGCAAGAACCTGTACCCGAACTGGGGCCAGGACTACCGCGCCAACGCCATCGCGACCGCGGACTTCTTCCAGGGCCACGACGTGGTGGTCCTGCAGGAGGCGTTCGACAACGCCGCCTCCGACGCGCTGACCGCCAAGGCCTCGGCCGCGTACCCGTACCACACCCCCGTGGTCGGCCGGTCGACCGGCGGCTGGGACGCGACCGGCGGCAACTACAACTCGGCCACCCCCGAGGACGGCGGTGTCACGCTGCTCTCCAAGTGGCCGATCCTGCGCAAGGAGCAGTACGTCTTCAAGGACGCGTGCGGCGCCGACTGGTGGTCGAACAAGGGCTTCGTCTACGCCGTGCTGAACGTCAACGGGCAGCGCACCCACGTGGTCGGCACCCACCTGCAGTCCACCGACTCGGGCTGCTCCAGCGGCCAGCCGGCCACCGTGCGGGCGGCGCAGCTGGACGCGATGAAGGCGTTCCTGGACGCCAAGAACATCCCGGCGAGCGAGCCGATCGTGATCGCGGGCGACCTGAACGTGAACTCGCACGACTCCGAGTACCCGTCGATGCTGGCGCACGGCAACCTGGCGCCGGCCTCCACCCGGGACGGCTGGACGAACTCCTTCGACACGGTGGACAACTCCATCGCGGCCTACCGCTACCCGGGCGAGCCGAAGGAGGACCTGGACTACGTGCTGTACCGGGCCGACCATGCCCGCCCGCAGGCGTACACCAACACCGTGCACCGCTTCCACTCCTCGCCGTGGACGGTGACCAGCTGGTTCAAGGACTACACGTACACCGACCTGTCGGACCACTACCCGCTGATCGCGGGCTGACCGGCACGACCGGTGCGACACCGTTCCGCCCCGGGCAGGCGCCCGGGGCGGAACGGGTTCAGGGTGGACGTAGCCGGGCCCGTCCGCCCTCCGGAGGTGCAGTGCCGTGATCGTCCACCCCGCGTACCCGGTCGATCCGTGGTGCCTGCGCGAGGAGCGGCTGGACACCGATGTGCTGGCGCAGAGCGAGTCGCTGTTCGCGCTGTCCAACGGGCACCTGGGCTGGCGCGGCAACCTGGACGAGGGCGAGCCGCGCGGCCTGTCCGGCAGCTACCTGAACGGCGTGTACGAGGGGCACCGGCAGCACTGCCCGGAGCCGCAGTACGGCAGCCCGGAGACCGAGCAGGCGGTGGTCGACGTCACCGACGGCAAGCTGGTCCGGCTGCTGGTCGACGACGAGCCGTTCGACCTGCGGTACGGCCGCCTGCGCGGCCACCGGCGGGTGCTGGACCTGCGCTCGGGCGTGCTGGAGCGGGTGGTGGAGTGGACCTCGCCGTCGGGCCGGACGGTCCGGGTGCGGTCCTGGCGGCTGGTGTCGCTGACCCAGCGGGCGATCGGCGCGATCGCGTACGAGGTGGAGCCGGTGGACGGCGAGGCGCGGATCGTGCTGCAGTCCGAGCTGCTGGCCAACGGCACCGTCCACGCCGACGACGACGCCGTGCTGCTCGGCGAGGAGCACGCCGCGCAGGGCACCGCCCTGCGCCTGGTGCACCGGACCCGGCACAGCGGGCTGCGGGTGGCGGTGGCGGCGGAGCACACCGTCGACGGTCCTTCGGGCACCGCGGTGCAGGCCTCGGCGGGACCGGACCTGGCGCGGCTGACGGTGACCTCGCGGCTGCGGCCGGGGCAGGTGCTGCGGCTGGAGAAGCTGGTGGCACACGGCTGGTCGGCGGTGCGCTCGCGCCCGGCGGTGGCCGACCAGGTGGACGCGGCGCTGACCGTCGCCCGCGACACCGGCTGGGACGGCCTGGTGGCGGAGCAGCGGCGCTTCCTGGACGCGCTCTGGGCGGGCGCGGACGTCCGGGTGGACGGGGACGAGGAGTTGCAGCTGGCGGTGCGGTTCGGGCTGTTCCAGGTGGTGCAGGCGGCGGCCCGGGCGGAGGAGCGGGCGGTGCCGGTGAAGGGGCTGACCGGCCCGGGGTACGACGGGCACTGCTTCTGGGACAGCGAGCTGTTCGTGCTGCAGGTGCTCTGCTACACCTTCCCGTCGGCGGTCGCGCCGGCGCTGCGCTGGCGGCACCGGACGCTGCCGGCCGCGCTGCGGCGGGCGGCGCGCCTGGGTCTGGAGGGGGCGGCGTTCCCCTGGCGGACCATCAACGGCGAGGAGAGTTCGGGGTACTGGCCGGCCGGACTGGCAGCGTTCCACGTGAACGCGGACATCGCGGACGCGGTGGTGCGCTACACCTCCGCCACCGACGACCTGCTGTTCGACCGGGAGGCGGGCCTGGAGCTGCTGGTGCACACGGCGCGGCTGTGGCACTCGCTGGGGCACGTCGACCACCGGGGCGCGTTCCACCTGGACGGGGTGACCGGCCCGGACGAGTACAGCGCGGTGGTGGACGACAACGTGTTCACCAACCTGATGGCCCAGCAGAACCTGCGGGCGGCGGCGGACGCGGCCGAACGCAACGCCGACCTGGCGCTGGCGCTCGGGGTGAGCGACGCGGAGACGGCGGCCTGGCGGGACGCGGCGCTGCACCTGGCGCTGCCGTACAACGGGCTGCTGGGGGTGCACGAGCAGTCCGCGGGGTTCACCGGCCACCAGGTGTGGGACTTCGAGCGGACCCCGCCGGACGCGTACCCGCTGTGGCGGCACCGGGCGTACTTCCAGCTGTACCGCAAGCAGGTGGTCAAGCAGGCGGACCTGGTGCTGGCGATGCAGCTGCGCGGGGAGGCGTTCAGTCCGGCGCAGAAGGCCCGCAACTTCGCGTACTACGAGGCGCTGACGGTCCGGGACTCCTCGCTGTCGGCGCACAGCCAGGCGGTGCTCGCGGCCGAGGTGGGGCAGCTGGAGCTGGCGTACGACTACCTGGCCGAGAGCGCTTTGATGGACCTGGCCGACCTGGAGCACGACACCCGCGACGGCCTGCACCTGGCGGCGCTCGCCGGGACGTGGATCGGCCTGGTCGCCGGGTTCGGCGGGATGCGGCACCACGGGGACGTGCTCGCCTTCGCGCCCCGGCTGCCGGAGCGGCTGACCGGGCTCTGCTTCACCGTGCGCTTCCAGCGGCGGCTGGTGCGGGTCGAGGTGGCGGCCGAGCGGGCCGAGTACCGGCTGCTGGACGGACCCGAGCTGGAGCTGTGGCACCACGGCGAGCCGTTCACGCTGACCCGGGACGCACCGGTCACACTGCCCGTACCCGAACCGCGTCCGCTGCCCGAGCCCGTCCAGCCGCCCGGGCGCCGGCCGGCCCGCCGCACACCCGAACCGCCCGAACCACCCGAACCGCCCGACGACGAGGAGTGACCCCGCCATGCCGATCGCCACCGTCAACCCGGCCACCGGCCAGACCCTGGAGACCTTCGCTCCGCTCAGCCTGGACGAGGTCGAACGGCGCCTCGCCCTCGCCGAGCGGACGTACGCGTCCTGGCGGACCACCGGCTTCCCCGAGCGCGCCCGGCTGCTGCACCGGGCCGCCGACCTGCTGGACGAACGGCAGGAGGACATCGCCCGCACCATGACGCTCGAGATGGGCAAGCCGATCGGCGCGGCCCGCGCGGAGGCCGCCAAGTGCGCCAAGGCGATGCGCTGGTACGCCGACCGCTCGCACACCCTGCTCGCCGACGAGCGCCCGGCGCCCGAGGACGTCACCGACTCGGGCGGCACCGGCGCGTACGTGCGCTACCGGCCGCTCGGCCCGGTGCTCGCGGTGATGCCGTGGAACTTCCCGTTCTGGCAGGTGGTGCGGTTCGCGGCGCCCGCGCTGATGGCGGGCAACGTGGGGCTGCTCAAGCACGCGTCCAACGTGCCGCGCACCGCGCTGGCGCTGGAGGAGCTGTTCCTGGCGGCCGGCTACCCGGAGGGGTGCTTCCAGACGCTGCTGATCGGCTCGGCCGGGGTGGAGGGCGTCATCCGGGACCGCCGGGTGGCGGCCGTGACGCTCACCGGCAGCGAGGGCGCGGGCCGCGCGGTCGCGGCGGTCGCCGGGGACGAGGTGAAGAAGACCGTCCTGGAACTCGGCGGCAGCGACCCGTTCCTGGTCATGCCCTCCGCCGACCTGCCGGCCGCCGTCGCCAAGGCCGTCACCGCGCGGGTGCAGAACAACGGGCAGTCCTGCATCGCCGCCAAGCGCTTCATCGTGCACGCCGAGGTGTACGCGGCGTTCCTCGCCGCCTTCACCGACCGGATGCGCGAGCTGGTCGTCGGCGACCCGATGGAGGAGGCCACCGAGGTCGGCCCGCTGGCCACCAGCCAAGGCCGCGCCGACCTGGAGGAGCTGGTCGCCGACGCGGTCGCGCAGGGCGCCGTCGTCGAGTGCGGCGGCGAACGGCCGGAGGGCCCGACCGGCTGGTACTACCTGCCGACCGTGCTCTCCGGGGTGACGCCCGGGATGCGGATCCACCACGAGGAGGCGTTCGGCCCGGTCGCCACCGTGTACCGCGCGGAGAGCCTGGCGGAGGCCGTCGCGATCGCCAACGACTCACCGTACGGCCTGAGTTCCAACGTCTGGACGACCGACCCGGCCGAACAGGCGGAGTGCGTCCGGGACCTGCAGGCCGGCGGGGTGTTCTTCAACGGCATGACCGCCTCGCACCCCGCCTTCCCGTTCGGCGGCATCAAGCGCTCCGGCTACGGGCGGGAGCTGTCCGGGCACGGCATCCGCGAGTTCTGCAACATCACCACCGTCTGGAACGGCCGCTGACGCCGTACCCGTCCGGGGCCGGCGTCAGGCGAGGCGGTGCTGCGCCGCCTGGTGCCGGCCCCAGAACTGGCCGACCAGCCCGACGAAGGTGACGAACCAGATCAGCGCGAAGACGCCCGTCATCGCCGGCTCGTTGTCGTACTGCACCGCCACCATGAGCACCCCGATCGACAGCGCGAGCAGGAACACCAGCGAGGTGTTGTGCTTCGCCGTCACGAAGGCGTAGAAGCGCCGGAACATGTTCGGCCGCTTCGGCCGCTTCCCCGCACTCACGTCCTGGGCCATCTCGCCCACCTCCGCTCGCGATCGTCCCCCGCCCTCCGAGTATCGCCCCGCCCCACCGGGGCGGCAGCTCCACACCGGAAACCCCTTGCGGCGCCTTGCTAGCGTCACGGCATGGCCGATCCCGTCCCCACCGTCCCCGTCCCCGGCGTGCGCACCCCGCTCGGGGTGCTCCGCCTCTCCGCGGTGGTGGACGGCCACCTGGTGCCCGGCGTGGCGGAGCAGGCGACGGCCGACGGTCTCCGCTGGTCGCACCCGCGGTTCGGGCTGGAGCTGGTGGTCAAGCCCTTCGAACCGCCGTGCTCGGACCCTGACCTCGTGCGGCCCGTGGACGGCTGCTGGGGCGCGGTCTGGCGGGTCACCGCCCACGAGCCGCTGCAGCTGGTGCGGCTCGCCGCGGCCTTCGCCGCCGTACCGCCCGGGGTCGAGGCGCAGTGGGACGGCGGCCAGGGCCTCACCGCGGTCGAGCTCCACGACGGGCGGACCGTGCTGCACCTGGGCGGGCCCGACGCCGAGGACCTGTGCCACCGGGCCGGCGACGGCGTACCGGCCCGCTGGGAGGGGCTGCTGAAGCAGGTGTACCGGAACTCCGCGAAGTGGGGCTCCGAGGTGCGGCCCGACCACCTGGGGCTGGCGTGGGTGCTGCCGCCGATGGAGCCCGGCGAGCACGCCCTGGTGCAGGCGGCGGTGGCCTGGCGTGAGGTCCGGCCGGACGACCCGGAGGACGACATGTCGACCTGGTGGGCGGTGCTGGGCGGCCCGGAGCACATTCTCAGGGGCTGAGCGCCGCCCGGACGGTGCGGGTGAGCGCGGGGACGGCGGCCCGCAGGTCGCCGTCGGGGCCGGCGAGTTCGCGGGCCAGCGCGTCGTAGGTCTCGAAACCGGTCAGCGCGGCGAGCAGCGCACCGGCGTCCTCGGGGGCGTCGGGCAGGCGCGCGGTGAGGACGCGGGCGCCCTGGTGGCGGCGGGCGTCGCGCTCCGCCACGACCCGGCCGGTCTCCTCGTCGAGCGCGGCGAGGGCGCGCAGTCGGCGGGTGCACAGCCGGTCGGCAGCCCAGAAGTCGCCGAACGCGGCGACGAAGCCGTCGACCGCCTGCCACGGGTCGGCGGTGGTGAACACCTCGGGGAGCCGGTCCAGGCCGCCCTCGGCGGCGAGCGCGTCGCAGACCGCCTCCAGCAGGCCGGTGCGCGATCCGAACTGGTAGTACACGGTGGCGCGGGCGACGTCCGCTCGGCGGGCGACCGCGTCGAGCGAGAGCGCGCCGGTCTCGGCGAGGTGCACGCGGGCGGCCTCGACGATCCGGGCACGCGTCTCCTCGACGTCCGCCTGCCGCTGTCCCATCCGGTACGACCGGGGGCTCATCGCCTCGCCTCCACTGCGTCTGATCGAGCTGGTGAGACTGGCAGTATCCCCCGGACGGCCGGTCAGAGGATCACGCGGCCGCCGCTCACGTCCAGCGTCTGGCCGGTGATCCAGCCGGACGCGCCGGAGGCGAGGAACAGCGCGGCGTCGGCGATGTCCCGCGGTTCGCCGAGCCGGCCGAGCGGGTGCGCGGCGGCCACCTGGCGCTGCACCTCGGGCGGCATCTGCGCGGCGGTCCGCTCGGTGCGCACCGCCCCGGGGGCGATCGCGTTGACCCGCACACCGTCCGCGGCGACCTCGGCGGCGAGGTGGCGGGTGAGCATCAGCACCCCGGCCTTGGCGGCCGCGTACGCCGCGCTCGCGCCGCTGGGCAGCCGGCCGGCGGTGGAGGCCATGGTGACGACCGAGCCGCGGCGCCGTTCGACCAGGCCGGGCAGGAAGGCGCGGACGGTGAGGAAGGTGGCGGTGAGGTTGCCGTCCAGGACCGAGCGCCAGTGCTGCTCGCTCTCCCGGACGGTCGGCACGGGGTAGCCGTCGCCGCCCGCGAAGGCAGCGAGCACCTCGACCGGTCCGAGCCGCTCGGCGACGGCGGCGGCCGCCCGGGCGAGCGCGTCGGCATCGGTGCAGTCGGCGGTGACGGCGAGCGCCTTCGCGCCGGCCTCGCGCAGCTGGTCCGCGACGGCGTCCAGCGCGGCGGTGTCGCGGCCGAGCACGGCCACGGCGGCGCCCTGGCGGGCGAAGGCGCGGGCGGTCTCGGCGCCGATGCCTCGGCTGCCGCCGGTGATCACGACGACCTGGCCGGCCAGGTCGGGGTAGCGGGTGTCGTCCATGGTTCCTCGCCCTTCGGTGTGGCGTGGTGGGTGTGGTTCACTGGTTTCAGTCATACAGCCTGTCTGACTGAATTGCCAAGGCCGACAGCGCGCCCACCGCCACCCGTCGGCCCACCGCCTTCCGGAAGGAACCACCGATGCGCATCGCCGTCCTGGGAGCCGCCGGCCGCACCGGCCGGCTCGTCACCGACCTCGCCCTCGCCGCCGGCCACCAGGTCACCGCCGTCGTCCGCGACCCCGCCAAGCTGCCCGCCTTCGCCCACGGCACCCCCGAGGCGGTCCGGGCGGACGTCCAGCAGCCCGGCGCGCTGCGCGCCGCCCTCACCGGGCAGGACGCCGTCGTCTCCACGCTCGGCACCGCGAGCCGCGCGGCCACCACCGTCTTCTCCGACGCCGCCCGCGAACTCACCTGCCTGCCGTGGCTGCGGCACGTCCTCGTGATGTCCTCGGCCGGACTGGAGAGCGACCACCTGCCGTTCGCCCAACGGCTGGTGACCCGGCTGGTGGTCGACCGCGTCTACCGCGAGGTGCACCACGACCTGGAGCGGATGGAGGGCGTTCTGGCCGCCTCCGACCTGCCGTGGACGGTCCTGCGCGTCCCGATGCTCAAGGACGGCCCCGCCGCCCCCGAGCCCCTCACCGCCTACGACCGTCCACTCCCCCGCGCCGGCACCGCCACCCGCGCCACCGTCGCCACCTGGCTGGTCACCCACCTCGGCGACCCGGCGACCGTCCACCACCGCATCGCCCTCGCCGACGGATGACCGGCCGACGGGCAGCCCGCCGACGGGTGGTCAGCCGTCGCGTTCGCCCGCAGTGACGCGTTCGCCCGCGGTGAGCAGCAGCAGGCCCGCCGCCAGGACCGCCAGGCCGCACCAGGACGCGCCGGGCAGCCGCTCGCCGAGCACGGCCACGCCCAGCACCGCCGCCACCGCCGGTTCGGCGAGGGTCAGCGCGGTGGCGGTCGCGGCGGGGGTGCGGCGCAGCCCGTACCCGAAGAGCCGGTAGGCGAGGAAGACCGTGAAGAGTGCGAGGTAGCCGGCCACGGCGGCTCCCCCGCCGGTCGCCAGCCAGCGCGGGTCGAGGGCGAGCACCAGGGGCAGCACGGCCAGCCCGGCGCCGCCGAACAGCACGCCCATCACCGCGTCCGACGGCCGTCCGGCGCCGATCAGCCGCCCGCCGATCAGCGAGTACCCGGCGTACGCGAGCCCGGCGGCCGCCGCGAGCAGCACCCCCGCCAGATCGATCTGCCCCGCGGCGCCACCCAGCACCAGCAGCGCGCACCCGAGCACGGCGGCGGCCGTCCCGGCGGCCCAGCGGGCGGTCGGCCGGTGCCGGCCGGTGGCCCAGGCGAGCAGCCCGGCGAAGACCGGGGCGCTGCCGAGGGCGATCACGGTGGCCACGGCGACGCCGGTGCGGGCGACGGCCGGGTAGAACGCCACCGGGTAGCCAGCCACTGCCGGGACGCCGGCGGCGAGCAGCCACCGTTCGCGGCGGGTCCAGGCCGGGCGGGGGCAGCCGGCCAGGGAGGTCAGGTAGAGGAGCACGCCGCCGAGGGCGAGGCCCGCGCAGCCGATCGCGGCGGCGGGGGCCCCGGCGGGGGCGAGGGAGGCGGCGGTTCCGGTGGTGCCCCACAGGACGGCGGCGCCGAGGACCGGCGCGGGTCCGGTCCGCAGGGCGGCGCGGGTAACGGCGAGCGGGGAGGTGCGGGCAGGGGTGAGCGGGGAAGTGCGGTTCGGCACGGCGGTGACTCTTCCGTCGTCGCGGGCGTTCGGGATCTGCTCCGGAACGGGCGCACGACAACGGGCCCCTCGGCGGGGCCGTCACACGGGTCGGATCGTCGCGCGCCCGGTCAGCCCGCGAGCGGCGGCAGGACGACGTGCCAGTAGCTGTTCACCCGGCGATCGTACCCGTCCGGCGGGCGCGGCCCGGGTCCGGCGGCGGGTACACGATCAGGTGTGGAGATCCGTCCGATGCTGGCCACGGCGAGTACGCGCCGCGCGTTCGACGAGCGCTGGGTGCTGGAACGGAAACTCGACGGCATCAGGGCCCTCGCCGAGCGGGACGGCGACCGGGTGCGGCTGTGGTCCCGGACCGGCCAGGCGCTGGAGGCCGGCTACCCGGAACTGGTCGCGGCGCTCGCCGCCCAGCCCGTCCCGCGCTTCACCGTGGACGGCGAGATCGTCGCCCTCGACGGGGACGTCACCAGCTTCGCGCTGCTCCAGCAGCGGATGGGCCTGCACGACCCGGTCCGCGCGGTGGCCGGCGGCGTCGCCGTCACGTACTTCCTCTTCGACGTGGTCTCCCTGATGGGACACGACACCACCGCGCTGCCGCTGACCGACCGCAAGGCGCTGCTCGCCGAGTCGATCGCCTTCGCCGGCCCGCTGCGCTACACCGAGCACCGGCGGGCGCCCGCCGGGCCGGTACCGCTCGCCGCGGCGTGCGCGGCCGGCTGGGAGGGGCTGATCGCCAAGCGCGCGGACAGCCGGTACCTGCCGCGCCGCTCGGCGGACTGGCTGAAGCTCAAGTGCGAGGCCGGGCAGGAGTTCGTGGTCGGCGGGTTCACCGACCCGGCGGGCACCCGGGCCGGCTTCGGCGCGCTGCTCCTCGGCTACCACCAGGGCGGACGGCTGCGGTACGCCGGCAAGGTCGGCACCGGCTTCGACACCCGGACGCTCCACGCGCTGCGCACCGTCCTGGACGGGCTCGTCCGCGCCGACAGCCCGTTCGGCGAGGACGTGCCGCTGCGCCGACCGCACTGGGTCGAGCCCCGGCTCGTCGCCCAGGTCGCCTTCACCGAGTGGACGCGGGACGGGCGGCTGCGCGCCCCGCGCTTCCTCGGACTCCGCCACGACCGCCCGGCCGCCGAGGTCGTCCGCGAATGACCGGCCGTCAGCCGGCCGCGGCCGCCACCACCGCTTCGGTCCCCGCAGGCTTCACCGGCTCCGCGGGCAGCGTCCGGACCGAGCGCAGCCCCAGCAGCGCCAGCGCACACGGCACCGCGACCGCCGACATCGCCACCAGCCCCGTCCGCACGCCCACCACCTCCGTCAACGGACCCGCCAGCGCCAGACCCAGCGGCATCAGCCCCGCCGACAGCAGGTGGTCGAAGGAACTCACCCGCGACAGCGACCGCTCCGGGATGTGCGTCTGCAGGGCGGTCTCCCACAGCACGAAGAACACCGACACCGCGACACCCGTCACCGCCTCCAGCACCGCGATCAGCACCACCGGACCGCCGCAGCCGATCACCACCGCCTGACAGGACGCCACCGCCAGGGCGGCGGCCGCCACCACCATCGGACGGTCCGGGCGCAGCCGGTACAGCCACAGGTCCCCGGCCAGCGCGCCGACCCCGAACGCGGCCGTCACCAGCGCCCAGCTGTTCGCGCCGCCCCACTCGCGGTCCGCGAGCACCGGGCCGAGCACGAACACCGCCGGCAGCACCACCACGTGGTACATCGACATCCCCGCCATGCCCGCCCACACCCACGGGCGGCTGCGCACCTCGTCCCAGCCCTCGCGCAACTCCCGCAGGAACGACTCCCGCTCCGCCGGACGGTCCGCCGGACGCGCCACCCTCAACCGGGCCAGGAAGACCGCGCTCACCGCGAAACTCACCGCGTCGAACGCCAGCGCACCACCCGGACCGACCGCCGCGATCAGCCCTCCCGCGACCGCCGGACCCACCACCACGCTGCCCGACATCACCACCCCGCGCAGCGCGTTCGCCTCACGCAGCCGCTCCGTCGGCACCAGCAGCGGCAGCAGCCCGCTCGACGCCGGCGTGAAGAACGCCGTCGCCACCCCCGACACCGCCATCAGCGCGACCAGCTCGCCCACCCCGCAGCGGCCCGCCAGCAGCAGCGCCGCCGCAGCCGCCTGCACCGCGAACCGCGCCGCGTCCGCCACCAGCATCACCCGGTGCCTCGACAGCCGGTCCGCCCACACCCCGCCCACCGGCACCAGCAGGAGCAGCGGCACCAGCCCCGCCGCCGTCACCCACCCCACGTCCGCCGCCGAACCACCCACCGACAGCACCGCGAACGGCAGCACCACGAACGTCACCCGGTCACCCAGCACCGACAGCGACTGCCCGAAGAACAACCGGGCGAACAACGGCTCGTCACGCAGAACCGACGGCAGGGCGAGTCTCACGGCAGCACCGATCACGAAGCAGCGGGCAGGGCAGCCCACGACGCTAGACCAGCCCCCCACCCCATGGCACCCGCTTTTCCCCGCTGCGGCCGGCGGCCCGGCCTCAGGCGCGCATGCACTGATCTCAGGACCGTCTTCGGGCGAAACCCAGAGGTCGATGATGCGCGGACTCTCCGACACCACGACAGCTTCCGTTCGGGGGCGGTACGGGCCGATCGGCGACAGGTCGCCGTCCGTGGATCGGCAAGGAGTTTTGACACGGAGCATCGGCCGAAGGTGGTGGCGCCGCGGGGAGTGGTGTCACGCGGAGCGGGAGACGGCCGCGATGTCGGGGGTGGTGGCGGTGCGGTGGTGCTGGGCGAAGGTGACGACCTGGTGGGCGAGGAGGTGGAGACGGGCTTCGAGGTCGCGGTCGGCGGGGGCGCCGCGGACGGGGCCGTCGACGGTGATGCCGAGGGGGGTGGGCCAGCCGCGGAGGGCGTGGACGATGTCGCGCAGGGTGCGGAGGGCGTTCGCGGGGCCCTGGGTGCCTTGGCCGGTCACGAGGCAGCCGACCGCCCGGCCGTCGAGGTAGGGGGCGGGGCGGTCGCGGAGTTCCTCCAGGTGGTCGAGGGCGTTCTTGAGCAGGCCGGAGACGGAGCCGTGGTAGCAGGGCGATCCCAGCAGCAGGCCGTCGGCGACGGCGACGGACGCGACCAGGTCGAGGGCCGCGCCGTCGGATGCCGCACCGGGGGTCCCGTAGAGCGGGAGCCGGAGGCGTTCGCCGGTGAAGAGGTCCACCCGTGCGCCGAGCGCCTCTGCGTGGGCTGCCGCCCGGCGCAGCAGGCGCTCGGTGGACGAGGGGGTGGACGCGCTGCCGCACAGCACGGCGATTCTGACCGGGCCTGTCATGGCGGCTGCCCCGCTTTCTGCTGGTCGGTTCGGATGCGGCGCACGGCTCGGATGCGGCGCGCGGCTCAGGTGCGGCGCGCAGCTCGGACGCGGCGCGCGGCTCGGGTGCGGCGCGCGGCGGTTGCCGTCAGCCGGTGGCGGCGCATTCGGCGCTGAGGGCCTCCAGTTCCGTCCGGTCGGCGCCGGGCAGGGCGAGGGCGCGCCGGTAGTCGGCGAGGGCGAGGTCGGGGCGGCCGTCGGCCTGGTGGGCGATGCCGCGGTTGAGCAGGACGTCGGGGTCGTCGCCGATCAGGTCGAGGAGGGTGGTGAGGTCGGTGACGGCGTCGGGGTGACGGCCCTGTTCGTGGTGGACGACGGCGCGGTTGAGGAGCGCGGCGGGGTACTCGGGGTCGAGGGCGAGGGCGGCGTCGAGCGCTTCGCGGGCCCGGTCGAGTTCGCCGCACTGCAGGGCGACGGTGCCGCGCATGCAGAGCAGTCGGGGGTCCAGCGGGCGCAGTGTCAGCCCGGCGGTGACGTCGGCGTCCGCGGCCTCGAACTCCTCGAGGTCGAGGAGGAGTTCGGCACGGGCGAGCCGGGTGTCGAGGTCGTCGGGTTCCATTTCCAGGACGTAGCCGAAGTCGGCGAGCGCGCCCTTGGTGTCGCCGGCCTCGACGCGGGCGGTGCCGCGGTTGTAGTACAGCTCGGGGAACGGCGGCGCGAGGTCGACCGCGCGGTCGTAGTCGGCGAGGGCGGCGTCGAAGTCGCCGCGGGTGCGGTGGATCCGGGCCCGCTCGGAGAGGTAGTCGGTGTAGTAGGGGTCGAGTTCGACCAGTGTGGAGTAGTCGGCGTACGCCTCGTCCAGCCGGTCGGTGGCGGTGAGCAACCGGGCCCGGTTGTAGAGCAGTTGGGAGCGGTGCAGCCGCCACTGCGCGTCGGTGAGCTGCGCGTCGAGCCGGGCGATGCAGGACTCGACCAGTTCCAGGGCCCGGCCGAGGTTGCCGCGGTGCATCTCGACCAGGGCGAGGCCGTTGTCGTGGAAGACGCTGTAGGTGAGCCGGTCGGCGGGGTCGGGGAGGATGCTCGCGATGGCGACGGCGTTGTTCTGCCAGCGCAGGGCGAGGTCGTGGTCGCGGGGCCGCAGGAAGCGGGTGTGCAGCATGGCGATGGAGTAGCTGGTCATCATGTGGACCTTGGGGTCCGTGAACCGCTGGATGACGTCGAGGTAGAGGTCCATCGACTGCTCGTGGCGGCCGAGCGGGATGCAGGCCGCGGCCGCCTGGTGGGTGAACTCCCAGAAGTCGTGCGGGTGGACGTCGGGGGCGGTGACGGCGCGTCCGCGCAGGCCGAGGTCGATCACGGCCGCCGAGAACCCGACCTCGACGCAGTGCCGCTGGGCCGCGAGCAGCGCGGTCCGGCCCGCCCCGGACGGGTCGCTGCCGTGCTCGCGGTGGTGCGTGAGCGCGCCGACCCGTACGCCCGGGTGGAGTTCGGCGGCCTCCAGCTCCTCGGCGCGCCGGTCGTGCAGGTGGGCCCGCAGCTCGGGCGGTGCCTCCCGGTAGGCGCGCAGCTCGGCGGGGTCGTCGGACACGCAGTCGCCGCGGACGTACGCGCGCACCAACTCCTCGTCCGTACGCACGAGCGGCTCGGCGCTCGACTCGTCCACTTCGCAGGCCCGTTCGGCGCAGCGTTCGAGGGCGCGGTGGAGTTCCTCGGGCAGGTCGCCGGTGCCGGTGCGGACGGTCAGCCGCAGCTGGGCGGGGTCGGCCCGGCGCAGCAGGAGGGCGATCACTTCCTGGGTGGTCGGTTCGGCCCGGTCCACCTGGTGGAGGACGAGGTGCGGCGCGGGTTCGCCGGCCGTGCGCAGTCGGGCGGCGTGGGCGATCAGGAAGGAGACCACGCCCTGGCTCATGCAGCGGATCATCCCGGCGCCGAAGAACCGGGTGCGCTCCTCGAACGTGGACTCGATCGCCAGGGTCTGCGGCGCGGGGCCGATCAGGTCCGCCAGGTCGGGCATCCCGTACAGCAGTTCCACGCGGTGGAAGTCCACCAGGTCGGGCCACCGGCGGACGGCCTCGGGCAGCACGGCGCGCAGCACGGTGTCGACTCCGGTGTACGGCCCGCGCAGGCGCCGGTGGCAGCCGGCGACGATCTCGGTGGCGGCAGACTGCGCCGACTGCGGCGGCACCGCCGGAAGCTCGCTGACGATCCAGCGGTGACTGGGCATGTCGGTTCACCCTTCCATCGGGACGGTCGTTGTCGGGACGCTCGCGGACGCGGAGGCCTGCGCGGACGCAGGCGCGGGCCGGCGCTGCTCGCGGCGCTTGCGGCGGGCGAGGACGATCAGCGTGGCGCCCTGGGCCGCGTTCAGGAGCAGGGACAGCAGCGAGTCCCAGAAGTGCGCGTCGACGCGTCCGGAGCCGAGGGCGTGGGCGGCGATCCGCAGGTAGTCGAGGGTGATCGGGATGCTGGCGAAGGCGGTGATCCCGACCAGGACGCAGAACCCGAGCACGATGAACGGCCCGTAGAAGGTGCCGACCCGGCGGTCCTGCTCGGTCCACTGGTTCTCGTCGACCTGCCGCTCCGGGCGGCCCAGCAGGCGCCAGATCCGGTTCCTCAGCACGGCCTTGGCGGCGTCGTGCAGGTCGTAGCAGCCCAGGGCGGTGGCGAAGACGTAGTACAGGTCGGTGCGCAGGTACAGCTGGAACTGCCAGCAGATCCGCATCACCACGGTGAAGCCGAGGGCGAGGCAGACCCGGCCGGTGGTGGAGAGGGCGCCGTCGGCGTCGCGGCCGGCCTGGGCGATCAGGCCGAGTGCGGCCAGCACCACGGCGTCGCAGAGCATGCCGGACAGGAACGGCAGGTAGCGCTTGCGGCGCTCGACGCTGAGCAGGCCGTTGGTCTCGGTCTCGGCCACGATGTAGGTCAGCCGGTTGCTCAGCCGCAGCTTGGTCGGCAGGCCCAGCCGGCGGCCGGCCAGGATGTGGAAGCCCTCGTGGGCGAGCAGCAGCGGCACCTGCCCGAAGGTGATCACCAGTTGGACCACCAGCAGCGACCGGACGAAGAAGATCTGCGACGGGTGCGGGCGCAGGTCGCCGTGCCCGGCGGCGGCGACCGCCCACAGCGCCACGACCGCCAGGTAGCAGCACCACGCCACCGGGGAGAACGCCGCGCGGCCCAGCCGGCGGAACCGGACGGGCGCCGCGGGGGCGTCCGCCTGCTCGGCCCCGGCATCGCGGACGAAGCCCAATTCACGGATCGTGTCGAGGAAATCCTCGACGTCGACCTCTTCCTCGAAGGTCTCCTCGTACCACTCGGCCGCCCGGCCCAAGGGCATCCCCTCGGCGATCCTCCGGAGCAGCTCCGCGCCGTCCGCCGGAAATACCGCGTACGAGCCGGTGTCGAGTCGGCCGACCAGCACCTCGTCGCCTTCCGGGACGAAACTCAACTCGTACAGCGCAATGGTCGATTCGCTCACGGTGCTCCAAAACCTCGAATGAACCGATCTGCCCGGCATTCCCGCCGCACCCGCGCGCACCGGACGGATCCGGCGCGCGCGGGTGGACTCACAGGGTCACCGTCAGGCGTTGACGTGGTAC
Source organism: Kitasatospora sp. NPDC048365 (assembly GCF_043200835.1). NCBI lineage: Bacteria > Bacillati > Actinomycetota > Actinomycetes > Kitasatosporales > Streptomycetaceae > Kitasatospora > Kitasatospora sp. NPDC048365. Next base: position 195,051 of record NZ_JBICYJ010000003.1, on the reverse strand, counting down.
GGGCACTGGCACGCGGCCGAGGTCAGACGCACATCGCCGGTCCGACGGACGGTGATCTTCTTGGCCGTCTTCTTCAGTGCAGCAGTCGACTTCACAAGAACCTCCCTGCTCGCTGTTGTCCCGACCGGACGGCCGGGCGGGAGCAACCCTGCCCGGTTGAATATGACACGTCAATAGACGCGATGTGAACCACGATGAACCGCGGAGATCCAATTTCGGGACGCCGCCGATTGAGCTGCTGCGTTTCGCCGTCGAACCGACGAAAATTCCCTGACGGACCGTCAGGAAGTGGAGTGGTAATTCTTTCTGGAGATACCGGAAGGAATGTCCGGGAAACCGTGCGGTCCCTGGTGCGCGTGGTGCCGGAACGGCGGGTGGGCCCGACGGGCCGGCGGGTGGGCCGCCGGCCCGGCGCCTGCGCTCACAGCCCGAGCAGTCGCACCACCTCGCGCGGATCCCGCCACCCGGTCACCTCGGCCACGACATGTGCGCGGGCCCACTCCGGCACCATCGCCCGGCAGTAGTACTCGGCCGTACTGCACTGGGCGCACCACTGCCAGTGCCGCCCCACGCCGCACATCGCCTCGCCGCGCTCGACCCACCGGCTCTCCGGCCCGTCGATGCTGAACGCCAGGTACAGCGTCCCGGTCCCGCACTCCGGGCAGCCGTTCTCCCGGGTCACCACCCGGTCCTCGATCATCGCGTTGAACGCCCGCTGCCAGGGGACCTGGTCCGCGGGCCAGACCCAGACCGGGCCCTCCGTCCGGCCCCTCAACTCCCGGACACCGCGCAGCGCTTCGGCGTCCATGCCCGACAGCTCGATCCGATTCACGCCCGGCGGGAGGTCGCGAAGCTCCACACCGCTCCGCCGGATCGCCACGATCCGCAGCTCCACCGGCGCCTCGCTCCCGTCCGCGAGGACGGCCCGGTCGAAGCCGTCACCGACCTCCACCGGGCCCTTGACCACCCGGGCCAGGCACACGACCGCCCCGTCGGCCTCCCCCACGACACCTTCGACGGCGATCCTCACCGCTGCACCCATCGCCCTGCTCCTCCTCGACCGGGCCGACCGGTCCGGCCGCCCGACACGGATCATGGGCCCCTGAGGCACCTGCCGCCATCGCATTTCGGACGGCCCCGGAGCACCCCGCGCGCCGGGCGCCGGACACGGCCTCAGGGGCGGGTGACGGTCACCTGGACGGTGCCCTGCCCGGGGGCCGTGGCGAGCTGCAGCAGCCGGGCGCCCGGGGACGACACCACGGTGCCGCCCTGGACCTGGACCTGGTAGCCGTCGGGGTAGGCGCTCGGCGGCAGGTACACCTCGGTGACGGCGTCCGCGGCGACCGGGCGGCCGGGGTCGATGCCGGCGGCGCCGTACCAGAGGGTGAAGGTTCCGGTGGTGGTGTCGTAGTTCCACTGCTGCGGGGTGCCGGCGACCGCCCGCGGGTACGGCCGCACGATCGCCGGGTCCATCAGGTTGGGGCCGGTCGGCGGCTCCTGCGGGTGGTTGGGGGTCTGGTTCTGCGCCAGGGACCAGAACATCCAGGAGACCATGCTGTCGTCGAAGCGGTCGGCGAGGCGGGTGAGCCTCGCCGCGTCGGTGGTGGCGCCGAACTCGGTCACCACCGCGGCCACGCCGTCGGCCACCGCCCGGTCGAGCCCGTTGGTCACGCAGGTGTCCTCGCCCACGCAGTAGTCGTGGTAGCTCAGGCCCGCGTCGGGGTCGCCGGTCGGGTTCGGCATGAAGTCGGGCGTGCCGAAGTCGTTGGTCAGGGAGGGCTCGTAGAACAGCAGGTGCTTCCGGTCGACCTCCCGGATCGCCTTCATGGCCTTCGCCTGGAACGGCGCGAGCACCCCACGCTCGAAGTCCGGGCAGCCGTTCGGGAAGCACGTCGGGTAGTCCCAGCCGGGCCACGGCTCGTTGATCAGGTCGTAGCCCAGCACGTAGGGCCGGTCCGCGAAGCGCTGCGCGACGTGCGCCCACATGGCCGCGTAGTGCTCCTGCACCCCGACGCCGTCGGGCGCGGCGCGGTCGCGCCAGAAGTTCGCCCAGGTCTGGTTCTGCGCGGGGCTCGTGAAGTAGACCAGCGGGAAGCCCGGGTTCGGCTGCACCGGCAGCCCGTCCGGGAACGTCGCCCACTCCGGGAACCCGCTCCAGCTCGCGCCCACCGACTCGTTGAATGCGTCCTGGTGCGAGTCGACCAGACTGTGGATGCCGTACCGGGCCAGCAACTGCTGGGTCTGCACGATCTGCTCGATGTAGCCGTCGTCGTAGACCCCGGGCTGCGGCTCCACCGCGTTCCACGCGAATCCCAGCCGGACGGCGTTGAAGCCGTTGTCCGCGAGGAACTGCGCGTCCTTCTCCCCGAATCCGCCGGCCGCGGGGAAGTACGGCGGCTTCTTGTACACCAGGTTGACGCCGTGCAGGGTGATCACCCGCCCCTGATCGTCGGTGAGCCACCGACCCGCATGCCCCAGCACGGGGGTCGAGGGCGCCGCCGCGGCCTGGGTCGTCAGCCCCAGCACCAGCATCGCGGCACCGAGACAGCGCGCCATCGAGGACCTGATCGTCATTGCACGAACCTTCCGACGGGCATGCACCACCGACGCCCCGATCTCTACACCGCCCCACCACCCCGGCCATGACGACCCGCCCGACCGTGACCCGGAGTGACCCGAATGCTCGTTCCGACGGGCAGTCACGGGACGGTGACCCTACGTTGCCCAGTGAGGGGGCTTCCCGATGAGAGGTGCGCATTCCGATGGCAGGTAAGTTCGAGCTGTACGTGGACGAGTCCGGCAACCACCGCTTCCGGCTCAAGGCGAGCAACGGGGCGATCGTGGTGACGGGCGACCCGGAGGAGAGCCGGGAGCAGTGCCTGAAGAGCATCGAGTCGATCCGCAAGCTCGCGCCGTACGCGCAGCTGCAGGAGGCCTGACCGGGCTCGAACGCCGAGGGCGCCGGCCGCGATGTCGCGGTCCGGCGCCCTCGGCGTGCCGGCGGGGGTCAGTGGGGCGGTGGGGGTCAGTACACGCTGACGCCGTAGGCGCTGAGCGCCTCGGTGACCGGCTGGAAGTACGTGGTGCCGCCGCTGCCGCAGTTGCCGCTGCCGCCGGAGGTGAGGCCGTGGGCGGTGTTGCCGGAGTAGAGGGCGCCGCCGCTGTCGCCGCCCTCGGCGCAGACGGTGGTCTTGATCAGGCCGCGGACGGTGCCCTCGGCGTAGTTGACGGTGGCGTTGAGGGCGGTGACCTTGCCGCTGTGCACCTTGGTGGTGGAGCCGCTGCGGTAGACGGTGGCGCCGACCGACGGGGTGGAGGCGGCGGTGATCCGCCGGGTGGTGCCGTTGTAGAGGTCGACGGCGGACGGGGGGACGGTGCCGTTGGTGTACTTCACCAGCGCGAAGTCGTCGCTCGGGAAGCGCGAGTTGCTGGTGGTGCCGAGCCTGGTGGTCTGCCCGCTGTTGGCGTACCAGGTGGAGACCACGTTGCCGCAGTGGCCGGCGGTCAGGAAGTAGTACGTGGAGCCGGAGCGCACGTTGAACCCGAGCGAGCAGCGGTAGCCGCCGCCCCAGATCGCGTCGCCGCCGGCCAGCCGGGTGGACAGGGTGTCGGCGGTGCGCTCGACGCGGACGGCCTGGCCGAGGCCGCGGGCGGTGTGCTGGAGGCGCTCCAGGGCGGCGCCGGTGACGGTGGCGTCGGCGGTGACCACCACCTGGTCGGTGGCGGGGTCGACGGCCCACGCGGTGCCGGGGATCGCGGCGGAGCGGTCGAGTTCCGCGGTGGCGGCCTGCAGCTGGGTGCCGCTGCGGGCGACGGTGCGCGGGACGGCGCCGGTGGCGCGGACGGTGTCGGCGGCCGCCCGGTCGGTGACGGTCACGACGAGCCGGCCGGCGTCGTCGAGGTAGGAGCCGGCCGTCCGGTCGGCGCCGAGGCGGGCGTCCAGGTCGGCGGCGACGGCGTTCGCGCGCTCGGCGGAGAAGGGGGTGGTGGGGGCGGCTTGGGCGGGCAGGGCGAGAGCGGTACCGGTGAGCAGGGTCGCGGCGGCGGTGACGAGGACGGCGGCGCGACGGCTGGTGCGGCGGTTCCTCATGCGGGTCTCCCTCGGTCCGGCGGTTGGGGGCCGGCGGTGCGGGCACGACCGGACGGTGCATGCCCGGGATCGACTGTGGGGAAGTGTCGAGCCGTCACATGTCCACGTCAAGAGTGTCGGCCGAGGATTCGCCAAGCCGCCCGCGGCTCTGCACACACCGGTTCGCGTGCGCAAGAGATCTCCGCGAATGCCTCACAGGCGGCACCTGTCCCCGGTCGCCGTGCCATGCCTAGGCTCGGCAGATCCTCCCGAACCGTGGAAGCCGAAAGACACCCATGAGCTACTGCGCGCCGTGCCGGCGCTACCTCAACGGCGCACTCTCCTGCCCCGGCTGCGGCGCCCGGGCCACCGTCGGCCCGGTGCCGGGCGCACCGCACGCGGCACAGGCGCCGCACCCGCCGGAGGCGTCGACCGCCCTGCTGCCGGCCGTCCGGCCGGCCGGCTCCCTCGCGCAAACCCCCGGTACCGCCCCCGACCGGCGCCGACGCCCGTCCGGCCGCGCGGGCCGGCGGATCGCGGTGCTCACCGCCGCCGGGCTGGTCCTCGGCGGCGCCGGTGTCCTCGCCGCCGCGAACACCGACGCGGGTGCGGATCCGGCCCAGCCGGCGCCCACGTCGCAGCCCGACCGGCTGCCGCAGCCCTCCGTCTCGACCGCCCTGCCGCTCCCGAGCAGCGCCAAGCCGAGCGCCGGCACGGCCAAGCCCTCGCGCAGCGCGAGCAGCAGCGCCAAGCCCAGCGCCAGCGCCACCCCGTCCTCGGCCGCGCCGACGACCGCCGCTCCCACCACCGCCGCGCCCCCGACCCAGGCGACCACGCCGCCGAGCCCGAAGCCCTCGCCCTCCCCCACCTGCACCCCGGTCCTGTTCTGGTGCCGCTGAGGCCCGGCGGGCCGGTCCCGCGCTGACCCCCGCTCAGCCCCCGGACGTACCGGAGCCGCCGGACTCGCCCGAGCCGCCTGGCACCAGCAGGACGGCGAGCTCGCCGAGCAGCCGGAAGAGCGTGTCGGTCCGGTCGCCGCGGCACTCGGTCGGCAGCAGGACCCGGACCGCGTCGACGAGCAGCCGGTGCGGCCGTCCGTCGCCGAGGGCGCAGATCCAGGCCAGCGCGCCGAGCAGCGCCGCCGAGGCCAGTGGCTCGGCCTCGGCCCACCGCTCGGCCGCCGTCCGCAGCACGCCGACCAGGCGCAGCCCCCGTTCCCGGTCGCCCGCCTGCACGGCCGCCCAGGCGAACGCGGTCGCCAGGGCGACGCCGGGGAGCGACGCGTCCTGCAGGACCTCGTCGGCCAGCTCCTCGATCTCCTCCTCGACGCCCTCGAACATCTCCGCGACGAGCTCGGCCGGCGGACCGCCCGCCAGGCCGAACCAGGCGGAGGCCAGCACGATCGCCAGCCGGCCCACCACCTCCGCGTCGTCGTCCAGGGCCCGGCCCAGCAGCCCTGCCGCCTGCCGCAGGAATTCCGCGGTGTCCGGTTCGCCGGCCAGAGCGCCCACCCAGAGCGTGGTGGAGTCGAGGGTGAGCCGGTCGGTGTCGGCCAGTTCGTCGGTGTCCGCCGCCCGGGCCAGCCACTGCCGGTGCAGGTCGACGCGCCCGGACATGACCGCGATCAGTGCCGCCAGGACGTGCGCGAGGCCCCGGCCCAGCCCGTCCTCGTCCTTCAGCCTGTCGCCGTCCACGACCTCGCCGGCGGCGGTGGTCGCGAGCTCGTGCAGGCCCAGGTGGGCGGCCGCCCAGCCGGCGAGCAGGCCGAGCATGATCCGGTCGCCGGCCGCGGCGCCCTCAGCGCGGGCCGTCTCCAGGACGCGTTCCAGGTACGGCCGTCCCTGCTCCGGGCCGCCGGTCCGGCCGGCGAGCCAACCGAGCGCGGCCAGGCCCATGCCCTTCTCGCCGGCCTCCAGGTCGTCGAAGGCCGGTGCCAGCGTGGTGATCAGTTCGGCCAGGCGTCCCTTCGGGGCGCCCCGGGTGCCCGCCCACGCGCCGGCGACCCGCACGATCCGTTGGTCCTCGCCGTCGAGTTCGCGGCCCTCGGCCAGCCGGACCAGATCGGCGGCCCGGTGCGGCAGCCCGGCGGCCGCGTACAGCGTCGCCACCGCGGTCAGGGCGAACGCGTGGCCCGCCTCGTCGCCGTCCGCGACGGCCTCCGCGAGCGCCCGGACCCGGTCCAACTGGCCGCTCGCCCCGCCGGGCAGGCCGAGCCGGGCTCCCACCCACTCGACTCCGACCGCGAGGACGGCCCTGAACGGGTCCGGCTCCTCCCCGGGGTCCGTGTCGCTGCGCACGGCCCTGCGCTGCGCGTCCTGGATCAGCTGGGCGTGCCGGACCGCGCCCGGCCGGTCCCCGGCGCGGTCGAGCGCGAACGCGTACCCGGCGCCGGCCGCGGTCCGGAGGGTGCTGTCGGTGAGTGAGCGCAGCAGGTGCGGGACCGGCCGGAGGTAGCGGGCGGCCCGCGGGCGCTCGCCGCACCGGTCGGCCACCAGGGCGAGCCCGGTCAGGGCGAGCAGTTCGCCGAGCGGGTTGCCGTGGACGGTACGGGCCAGGTCGAACGCCCGGTCCAGCAGGCCGGCGGGGTCGGGCAGCGCCCAGCCGGTCACCGCGACCGCGGCCGTGCCGACCGGCCCGTCGAGCGTCACCCGGCCGTCGAGCGGGCCGGGTTCGACCCGGGCGGCGGTGACCCGCAGCCGGTCGCCGTCGATCCAGGCGCGGACGGGGCCCTCGGTCCGCAGCCGCGACAGTCCGGCCAGCGGCAGCGCGCCGAGGGCGAGTTCGGCGGTCGGCCGGGCGGCGCCCGGGCGGAGCAGACCGAGGTCCACCGGGGTGGCGGGCAACTCCAGCCGGATGTCGGCCAGTTCACGGTCGGCGGCGGTGGAGACCCGGCGGCTGTCGTCGCCGGACAGCTCCTCCAGGCGGCGCAGCGCGGCCAACGCGACGGGCAGATCGGCGCTGCGGGCGAGCGCGCCGAGGTCGCCGATGCCGATCTCGCGGATCCGCGGGTCGGCTTCGGCGAGCAACCGGGTCAGGTCGGCGGGCAGTTCGCCCTCGGTGACCGCGCGCCGGGGGCTGCGGGCCACGTACAGGCTCTTGCGGATGCCGAACTCCCAGCGGTCCGGGGTCTGTCGGGGGGATTCGGCGCGGACCCGCTCGGCGACGTACTCGTACAGCTCGCCGAGCGAGACCAGGCCGTCCTCGTCGCGGTCGGCGTCGCCGGAGCGGATGCCCTCGACCAGGGCGCTGGTGAAGACCGAGGCGGCAGGCTCGCCGTGCCGGCCGGTACCGTCCTTCTCGAGGGCCCACTCGGTGGCGCTGGAGGCGGTGAGCACGGCGAGGCCGCGGCCGCCGGAGATCGCCTCACCGACCCGCTCGCCGAGGTCGAGGGCGTCGGTGGAGCGGGCCAGCGTGCCGCGGGCGAACGCGCCGGCGAAGCAGCAGTCGAGCAGCAGCAGGGCGCTGGACGCCCGCCCGGCCCGCATCATGCGCAGGACGGCCGCGCTGTCGACGCCGGTCGACACCAGGCGCTGCGGGCGGGTGTTGCTCGCCGCGAGGTAGAGCCCGCCGCCGTCGTCCTTGAGGCCGTGGCAGCCGAAGTGCAGCAGGACGTCGTCCTGTCGGCCGCTGCCGGCGAGCAGTTCCTCCAGGTGCTCGGCCACTTCCCAGCTGCGCGGGTTGGCCAGCACCTCCACCTCGAAGGCGCCGAGCGAGGGGTCGGCCAGGACCTCGGCCAGCGCCTCGGCGTCCCGCAGCGGGGTGGCGAGGGCGGGGAGGCGGTCGTCCAGGTAGGTGTCGACGGCGACGAGCAGTGCCCGGCGGCGGCCCGGCACGCCCTCAGTCCCTGCGGACGGCGGCGACGAACGCCTCCACGGCCCGCTCCTGCTGCTCCGCGGTGGCGTCGCCGAGCACCAGGGTGGCGTCGCCGACCGTCAGTTCGACGGTCCGCTCGGGTCGCCGTTCCCGCCAGGCCCGCAGCACCTGGACGACGGTGCGCAGCAGCGCCGCGGAGGCGCCCATCGCCACGACCAGTTCGCCGACGGTGCCGCCGTCCACGGCCCGGGCGCCGTCCGGGGCCTCGGTGCGGGCCTGCGCCACCTCGGTCACCGGGGTGTCGAGCAGCTCGGTGTGCACCGCCGCGGTCAGTTCGTCGAGTTCCTCCGGCTCAGCGCCGAGGTCGTTCAGCCGTATGCTCATCGTCACATCTGACACACCGCCACATGTTGCCACAGCACCGCCTCGCCGAGTCACCCGTTGGCCCCAACTCCGGTGCGGGGGCGGGCGACACGGCCTCCCGGACGGCCGGGTCGGCGCGGCGGGTGCGGTATACCTGCGGGGGAACGGAGAGGCAGGTGGCCGCGGTGATCCGTCGGCGGGTGCTGGTGTCGGGGCTGGTGCAGGGCGTGTTCTTCCGGGACACCTGCCGCCGGGAGGCGGCCGGTCTCGGTGTCGCCGGCTGGGTGCGCAACCTGCCGGACGGGCGGGTGGAGGCCGCGTTCGAGGGTGAGCCGGAGGCGGTGGAGCGGATGATCGCCTGGTGCCGGCGCGGGCCGAGCCGCGCGGTGGTCGGCGACGTCCGGATCTCGGACGAGGAGCCCTCGGGCGCCTCCGGCTTCGAGGTCACCGGCTGAGGCGCGTCCCTACCGCTTCGCCAGTGCGGGGTAGCCGGGCAGCGGCGGGGCGTCCCAGGTGGCGGCGACCCGGTCCAGCAGGGCGCGCATGGTGGCGGCGAACGCGGGGTACTCGGTCAGTCCGGCGGCCTGGCGCCAGCGGTGGACGAGCAGTTGGCGGACGGTGGCGACGGGCCGCCGGGTGCGGTGCAGCGGCCGGTCCTCGGCGCTGCGGGCGAGCAGCCGGACGGTGGCGTCCACCGTCCACACGGCGACGGCCTGCCGGATCCCGGCCTCCCAGACCGTGTCGTCCGCGAGCCGCGGGTACCGGCCGACCACCTCGGCGCGGTACGCCCGCTCGGCGGCGTCGGCGAGGTCGGCGGGGAGGTCGAAGACGCACCAGCAGGTGGAGAACGGCATCCGGCAGTACGCGGCGGTGAGGAACACCGACTGGTAGCCGCAGGTCTCGAAGTCGATCAGCCGCAGCCCGCCGGCGGTGATCAGGTTGTTGTCGGGGCAGGTGTCGCCGGGGGTGAACGCGGGGTAGTCCGCGCCGCCGGCCGTGCCGATCGCGGCCAGCTCCTCGGCCAGGCCGGGTTCGACCGCGAGGCCGGCGGCCTCCAGCAGCGCGGGCAGCGATTCGGCGTTGCGGGCCTGCCACGGGTCGAGCGACCAGATCGGCAGCTCGGTGCGGGCGTAGCGGAGCGCCGACGCCTCGAACTCCCGTCGCCGGTCGACGGAGGCGGCGCCGAGCGCGCCGAGGCCGCGGGCCCAGGCGAGCAGCGCGTCCCGGACGGCGTCCGGGTCGTCGCCGAGCAGCAGGTCGGCGAGGGTCGGGGCGGTGCCCAGGTCGGTCATCACCAGGATCGGCCGGTCCTCGTCGGGGAGGGCGGCGAGCAGCTCGGGGCCGCCGAGGCCGAGCGCGAGTCCGGCGGCCTCGGCGGCGAACGCGCGCAGGGCGCCCTCCTCGTCGGCGAACGCCTTGAGGACCACCGTCCCGCCGTCGGCCGTCCGGCAGCGCAGGACGGTGCTGCGCGGGCTGCCGCCGAGGTCGAGGGGGTCGCTCAGGGTGGTGCCCAGAGCCTGGCCGGCCGAACGCGTGATCGTCTCCACCCGCGCCATCCTGGCAGGTTCACGCCCGCCTGTGCACCCGCATCAGGCTGCCGATTCCGGCAGCCGCCGGGGGCGGTGCCGGCCGGCCGCGGTGGCCAGCGCGAGGGCCGCCAGCGCCTCGGGCGCGCCCGCCTGGCCGCGGACCCCGGGGAAGGCGTTCACATCGACGACCACCGGCCGCCCGCCCGCGTCCAGGACGTCCACGCCGTACACGTCCAGCCCGAACGCCTCGCCGCAGGAGAACGCCAACTCCCGGTAGCCGTCCGGCAGTCGGTCGAGGTCCAAGCTCCGGGACGCCCGCACCGGGCCGTCCGCCAGCTCGGAGTGGCGCAGCTCGGCGAAGAGCCGTCCGCCGACCACCCACAGCTTGTGGTCCCAGCCGTCCGCCGGGGCCGGCTCCTGCACCACCACGTCCTCGCCCGGCCACTGCGCGGCGAGCTCCGCCAGCTGCTGCGCCGAGGAGACCAGGGCCACCAGGTCCTGCTTGCTGCTGCGCCGGCTCTTCACCACCACCGGCCGCCGGTAGGCGAGTCGGTCGACCGGGCCGGCGTGGGAGGTCTCGGCGAACGGCAGTCCGGCGTCGCGGGCGCACCGCGCCATCGCCACCCGGTCCTGGCAGAACCCGGTCGAGGCGGCGGAGTTGAGGACGGGCGTGCCGGACTCCTCCAGCCGCCGGGCCTGTTCGAGCGCGGCCGGCGTCCGGGCCTTGAGCAGCACCACGTCGCAGCCCTCCCCCGCCGGCACCACCCGGTGGCCGCCGGCCCGCAGCACCTGCGCCGCGCCGGCCAGCAGCGGATGGTCCGGCGCGTGGGTCAGCAGTCCGACGGCGACCGTCACGACGCGGCCCGCACCGACTGGACCGGCACCGTGACCGACGGCCAGGAGGAGCCGTTGGTCGCCAGCCGGACCACCGTCCGGGCCACCGTGGAGACCGCGTCCGGCACCTGCCGGAAACTCGGGAAGTCGTTGACGTCGACCACCACCGGGCCGTCCGGGCCGAGCAGAATGTCCACGCCGTACAGGTCCAGCCCGAACACCTCGCCGACCTGCGCGGCGACCGCCGCGACCTCCGCGCCGAGCGCCACCGGCCGCTCCCGGTGCGGGTGGTGGGGGTGCAGCGGCGAGGTCCGTTCGGTGGCGAACAGCTCGCCGCCCGCGCAGTACACCTTCAGGTCCAGCCCGGCGTTGGGCACGTACGGCTGCGCGATCAGCAGGCCCTCGCCGTCCACCAGTCCGGCCAGCAGGGCGAGTTCCTCCGGCCGCTCGACCAGGTGCACCGACCGCCCCGAGCTGCCGTCGGCGGGCTTCACCACCAGCGGGTAGTGCGCCTCGGGTATCGCGGCGAACTCCGCCACGTCCACCGCCGCCCAGGTCGGCGGGACCGGCAGGCCCCGGTGCGCGGCGATCACGGCCGCCTGCGCCTTGTCACGGACCGGACGGATCGACCGGGCGTCGTTGACCGTCGTCAGGCCCACGGCCGCGGCCGCCTCCAGCAGCCCGAGCCCCGGCCCGCCCGACACCGTCTTCAGCACCCAGGCGTCGTGCCGGCCGGAACGGACCTCGGCGGCCAGGTCGACCAGCGAACTACCGGGGCGCAGCACGTCCACCCGGTGACCCCACTCGGTCAGCCGGCGCACCACGTCGAGCGGCATGCCGTCGTTGCGGTAGTGCTCCTCGACCAGAAAGCAGAACCTCATCCCCCACCACGCTCCCGTCCCCGCCCGGGGATCGCCCGGGGTTGTTCCAGCGCCCCAGGATGCCACGGATGGCCCGGCCAAGATCGCCCGACCGGTCCTGAAACCGCAACAACCGGGTCACAGCGGGCCACCGCACCCGGTCCGTCGTCACAACTCCGTCCCGAAGCCGTCCCCGCAGGCCACAGCCGTGAAACAGCCGCGCCCTGGGCATGGCCACGGCATTACGCTCCCTTGGTGATTCCTTTCCCGAGCGGGGAAGACTACCGACGACGGCAAGGAGGCAGGGTGCGGGACTCCGCCAGAACGGTCCACGTGCAGGACATACCCACCACGCCCGGGCAAGGCGACCGGGTGGGCCCGGCCGGCGCGCTGCGGCCCAGCGGGCTGCACGACCTGCGCGGCCGCCCGGCGCCCGTCGTGCTCGGCTACCCGGCCGGCGACCTGGTGGTCGTCTCCGGGCTGCCCGGCGGCGGCAAGAGCACCCTGATGCGGCGCTGCGCCCGCGCCCCGATCATCGACTCCCAGCACTCCCGGCTGCTCTTCGAGCACCGGCTGCCCCGGCTGCTGCCGTACGCGCTGTACCGGCCGCTGGTGCGCGTCTTCCACTACCGGCGGCTGCGGCGGGCGCTCGCCGCGGGCGGTCCGCTCGTCGTGCACGACTGCGGGACGCTGCCGTGGGTCCGCACCTGGCTGTCGCGCACCGCCGCCCGGCAGGGGCGGGCCCTGCACCTCATCCTGCTCGACGCGAGCCCCGCCGAGGCCGCCGACGGCCAGCGCGCCCGCGGCCGCCGCGTCTCCACCTACGCCTTCGCCCGCCACCGCCGCGCCACCGCCGCTCTGCGCACCCGCCTCGACACCGCCGGCCCCACCGCGACCGGCCTCGCCACCGCCGTCCTCCTCGACCGTCCCGCCGCCCGCGACCTCCAGGACATCGAGTTCACCGACTGACCGCCGCCGCACCCCGACCGGGGCGGCCGGAGTCACGGCGCGGCCGGGGGCACGGTGCGGCGGGGCGGTTCACTCCTTCGCCCGGCGGATCACCCGATCCAGGGGGCCGGTCAGGTGAGCCGGAGCGTGCCGTCGCGCGGTGGCGCGAGTCGGCTGGCTACCGTACCGGCATGCCGACCCCCCAGCCCTCGTTCGGGCCGCGCGTCCGCCAGCTCGCGGACCGCCTGAGCGCCCAGTACCGCACCGCGATCTCCCCGCAGTACGACCAGGGCCGCCGTTCCTGGACGCTGCGCTGGTACGACGGTCCGACGGCCGAGTCGGTCCGGGCCGCGCTCGGCCGGGCGGAGCCGGAGCACGCGGCCGTGCTGGTCCGGCGGGACGTGTCGACCCGGGCGCTGGCGCTCGCCGCGATCCGGGAGACCCGGGCCGGGGCGATGCACCGCTTCGTGGGCAGCTGGGGCCAGCGCTACCACCTGGAGCAGCTGCTCGTCGACCGGGCCGATCCCGACCGCCCGGAGGGCCCGCGTGAGGCGGCGATGCTGGAGCGCCTGCTCGCCGCCGCCACCGAGGGCGGCCGCTGGTCGGCGCCCGACGAGTCCCGCGCCTTCGAGCTCGTCGCCCGCCACGGGATCGCGTGGCTGCTGCCGACCGACCGCCTCGCCGGCCCGGACGACCGGGACGGGCTGGCGCTCCGGCCGCTCGAGTACCTGACGGCCCGTTACGCGACCGGCGTGCACCGCACCGCGTGGGAGACCGCGCTGGCCACGCTGCCGCTGCGCACCGCGGTGACGGCCGCGCAGGCGGACCCCGAACCGGTGCCGGACGCCGCCCGCGCCGCGCTCGCCCTGCTGCCGGACCTGCGCGCGCAGCTCGCCGGGGAGCTCGACCGCGCCCAGGAGCAGCTCGCCCGCGCGGCGCACTCCTGACACACCGTCACCACCCGCCACTGCCATGGGAGTTGCGTGTCACATTCACGCATCGGGCCCCTCCGGCTCCCTTGACGCCCCTTGCGGCCCGCCGTACGGTCACCTGGCTCACCGTCCTGGGGGAACAGGGGGAACGGCCATGGAGTGGTACCTCGCGGTGCTCAAGAACTACGCCGGATTCGAAGGCCGGGCGCACCGCCGGGAGTTCTGGATGTTCACGCTGGTGAGCGTGGTCATCTCGATCGTCCTGACGATCATCGACCGGATCCTGGGCATCCGGGTCATCGACAACCTCTACACCCTCGCGGTGCTCCTCCCGAGCCTCGCGGTGGGTGCCCGCCGACTCCACGACACCGGCCGCTCCGGCTGGTGGCAGCTGCTGTCGATCACCGTGATCGGCATCGTCCCGCTGATCTGGTTCTGGGCGCAGGAGGGCAGCACGGAGGCCAACAAGTACGGCACCGTCCCGGCCCCCGCGGCCGCCTGACGCCCACCGGCACCGACACCGACACCGACCGACATCGACGACGCGTGGCCGGCGGATCCTTCCGGATCCGCCGGCCACGGCCGTGTCGCGTTCAGCGGCCCTTGGCCTCGAAGCGGGTGAAGTCCCGTCCGGCCGGGCCGGCCTGGCAGAACAGCGACTGCCCGACGACCGTGTCGGGCGCGCCGACCAGGGCGCAGAGGCTGCGCAGCAGGTCCTCGGACGAGGTGCGGGTGCCGTCCGGCGCGGGGTCGTTGCGGATCGCTCCGAGCGCGTGGACGTCCGGCAGCCCGGCCTTGGCGGCGACCTTCGCGCAGCACGTGTGCCAGTCGTGCAGGTCGGCCTCGCGCGCGGCCGGGTCCTCGGGCGGGGTCCAGTCCTCGGCCCAGCCGATCGAGTCGTAGCCGCCGCCCGGGTAGAAGGCGGTGGCGCCCGCCCCGCCGTCGCCGGCCTCCAGCAGCCAGGTGGAGGCCTTGAGCTCGCCGGCCAGCCGCCACGCGGGGTCGATCAGGCGGCCGCGGGAGATCCGGCCGAAGCGCGGCTTGGGCGGGTCGAAGAGCAGGGCCGTCCCGCCGGCCCGGTCGGTCCCGGGGTAGAGGTAGCCGCCGAGCTTGGCGCTCTGCAGCGCGGTCAGCACCCGGTCGGCGGGGGCGGCGGTGACGACGGCGTAGGTGGGCACGGTGGTTCTCTCGTACGTCGGGAACGGGACGGGACAGGACGGGACGGGCGCGGGTCAGTCGGCGGGGCGCAACGCCGAGGCCGCGTAGCGCAGTTCGGCGGGCACGGCGTCGTCGACGGCCCGCACCGCGGGGCCGAGGTCGGCCCACAGGTCGGGCAGCAGCGGGATGACGCAGGTGGAGCGGCCGAAGACGATCCGGCCGGGTCCGCGCATCTCGACGCCGACCACCTCGGTGTACGGGACGTGGTGCACGGTGCCGTCGGGCTCCCGGGCGTACAGGCCGGTGTCGGTGACGACCAGCCGGGCCCGGCGGGCGGCGCCGTAGCGCAGCCGGTCGAGCAGCGGGGCGCGGAAGACCCGGCCCTCGGCGGGCAGGCCGTCGGCGGTGGCGGTGCACGCGCTCTGCGGGAGCGGCGAGCCGTCGGGGCGGCGCACGTCCAGCTCGACGTCCTCGGGGACGACGACGAGCGCGGTGTCGAGGGCGGCGGCGAACGCCTGCCGGACCTGCTCGGGGGTGGTCGCGGCGGCCTCGGCGAGCCGGGCCTCCGGGGCCCGGTAGGTCCCGTCGAAGAGCAGTTCGGCCGCGGCCTCGCCGAGCTCGTACACGGTGGAGCGCGGGTCCTGCCAGACCTCGCGCAGGCTCTCCACCTCGTCCGCCAGTTCCTGCTCGGTCACGCCGTCGCGGGCGAGGCGCAGGGCCTCCTCCCAGAGCAGCTCGGCAACCTTCTGCTCCTGGCCCTCGCGGGCGTCCAGGCTTATGGTCCGTTCGCCCGCGCCGGGGCCGGTGTACACGGAGGCGGAGCCGACGTCGTAGGAGAGCCCGTGCCGGTGGCGGACGGTCTCGCGCAGGCGCTGGGCGAGCACCTGGGTGGCGAGGGCCAGGGCCTGGTCGTCGAGGTCGCCGTGCAGGGCGAGGCCGGGGCCGGGGACGCAGTCCTCGCCCCAGGAGGGGCCGGTGTTCAGGACCGGCTGGGCGGCGCCCCGCACGGGCCGCTCGCCGGCGGGCAGCGGCAGCCGCAGGCCGGCCGGCGGCGGGCCGGTGAGGACCAGCACCGCGTTGCCGGCGTGGAAGTAGCGGGCGGCGGTCTCCCGGACGGCCTCCGGCGGGATCCGGTCGGCGCCGGGCCCGCGGTAGGCGGCCAGGCCGACGCCCTGGATGCCGTAGCGGCGGGAGAGCAGCTCGCCGGTCTGCGGGTCGGCGACCCGGCCGCCCTCGGCGGCCAGCACGCCGGCCTCCTGGTCGATCCGCTCCAGCGGGAGCGCGCCGAGCGCGGTGCAGACCCGCTCCAGGAAGGCGGCCACCTGCTCGGGGCGGCCGGTGCAGGTGAACTGGGTGAGGCTCAGGTCGACCGACGCGTTGTGGTCGTGGTGCAGCCGCGGCAGCGTGCTCATCGCCAGGTGCTCGATGAGGTGGGTGACGCCGAGCGTGCGCAGCGTCTCGTCCCGGGCGCCGCACCCGAAGACCAGGACGGCCTCCAGCGGGCCGGGCGCCTCCGCCCACAGAACCGGAACCGTGTCGATGACCTCGTGTTTCACCGGGCGATCATAGGCACACCCAGGTCACAGGACGGCATCGCGGGCGAGCAGTGCGGCCTGGACCCGGTTCTCGCAGCCGAGCTTGGCGAGGATCCGGCTGACGTACGTCTTCACGGTGGCCTCGCTCATGTGGAGCCGGGCACCGGTGTCCGCGTTGGAGAGGCCCTCGCCGAGCAGGTCGACCACCTCGCGTTCGCGCGGGGTGAGGGCGGCGAGGCGCTGCCTGGCCGCCTCGCCGCGGACGGTGGCGGGGCCGGCGGCCAGCGAGTCGACGATGTGTCGGGTGGCGGCGGGCGAGAGGAAGGCGTGGCCGGTGGCGGCGGCGCGGACCGCCTGGATCAGTTCGCCGGGCGCGGTGTCCTTGAGCAGGAACCCGGCGCCGCCGGCGCCGATCGCGCGCAGCACGTTGTCCCGCTCGCCGAAGGTGGTGAGCACGATCGCCCGGGCGCCGGGCGCCACCCGGGGCAGTTCGGCGAGGGCGGCGAGCCCGTCCATGACCGGCATCTGAATGTCCAGCAGCACCACGTCCGCGCGCAGCGGGCCGGCCAGGTCGAGCGCCTGCCGGCCGTCGGCGGCCTCGCCGACCACCTCGATGTCGTCGGCGGAGGTGAGGATCATCCGGATGCCGGCCCGGATGAGCGGCTCGTCGTCGGCCACGAGGACGCGGATCACGTGCGGAGTCTCCCGGTGGGGGTGGTCGGGCGGTCGGCTATACCTTGCCACGGACGTGCTGCTTGTCGATCAGCACGCCGTCGCGGAAGCAGAACCGCACCGCGTCCTGGGTGGTGCTGAAGCCCACCTCGGTGTCGGTGGTGAACCAGCGGCAGTCCGCGCCCGGCGGCTCGTCGGGCAGCAGCTTGTGCAGGTCGCCGGTGAGGATCCGGCTGCCGCGCGGCAGCCGGGCGTCGACGGCCGCCTGGTCCTGCCCGACCTCGATCGACTCGTAGACGCTCAGCGGGACGGTCGAGTTCTCCGCCGCCTCGATGAACTGCACGACGCCCCACACCAGGACGCCGAGCACCGCGGCGACCACCACCAGCGCACCGCACGCGCAGCCCAGCGCGGGGCTGCGCCGGCGCGGCGGGTCGAGGGCGGGCGGCAGCTGGGCCAGGTCCTCGTCCTCGGCGGTCTCGGCGCCGGGCCGGCCGTCCGCCCGGTACGGCAGCACCCCGGCGAGCCGGAACCCGCCGCCGGGCGCGGCGCCCGAGTGCACCATCCCGCCGAGCAGCCGGGCCCGCTCCCGCAGGCCGGTCAGCCCCTGGCCGCCGCTGACCGCGGCCGGCTGCCCGCCCTGCGGCGCGGGGCCGTTGACCACCTCGACCAGCAGCGCGTCCGGCTCCCAGCGCAGCGCCACCGTGATCGGGGCGGCCGGCGCGTGCTTGTGCGCGTTGGTCAGCCCCTCCTGGACGATCCGGTACGCGGCGTGGCCGGTGGCGGCGGCGAGCGGGTGCGGTTCCCCGTCGCGGCGCAGCTCGACGGCGGTGCCGGCGGCCCGGGAGGCCTCGACCAGCTTCTGCACCGCGTCGACGCCGCCCGCCTCGGGCACCGAGTCGTCCCGCAGCAAGCCGACCACCTCGCGCAGTTCGCGCATCGCGCCGGTGGCGGCCCGGCGCAGCACGGTCACCGTCTCGCGCTGGCGGTCGGTCAGCGTCCGGTCCACCTCCAGCGCGCCGGTGTGCACGGAGAGCAGGGCGAGCTGGTGGCCGAGGCTGTCGTGCATGTCCTGGGCGATCCGGTGGCGTTCGCGCAGCCGGGCCTGGTGGGCGATCATCGCGCGCTCGCGGACCAGCTGTTCGTTGCGCTCGCGGAGCGTGCTGAGCAGGGTGTGCCGCTGCGCGCGGTAGCGGCCGAACACGCCGGGCAGCACGGCGAGCAGCAGGAACCCGGTCACCGTGACCCCGAGCAGGCCGGGCAGCGGCAGGTCGTCCGGGTCGATCAGGAACGCGGTGGCCGGTACCAGCAGCAGCGAGCCGAGGAACCAGGCGGCGGCCGGCAGCGCGCGGACGATCCGCCGGCCGGCGGAGTACCCGGCGACGGTGAGCAGCGGGACGAACCCGCCCGGCCCGGCCGAGCAGAGCGCCGCGGCGACCAGCACCGGGCCGGGCAGGCCCCGGCGCAGCAGGTACAGCGCGGCCGTCGCCGCGCCGACCGCGGCCGCCCGCAGCGGCTGCCCCGTGCCGAGGATCTCGATCCCCGCCCCGAGCAGCGCCAGCAGGAGGGCCCCGGCCCCTTCCCGTACCCGGGCCCGCCGGTCCCACGGCCCGGGCAGCGCGCGCCGGACCAGCCCCTTCACCGTCTCGCTCACCCGCCGAGGCTAACCCGGACGATCCGGCGCCGACTGCCCTCCAAAGTCGCCCCCGCCTCCGACGAAAGTCGCTCCCCGCCGGGTCCGCCCACGGGGCGGTACGGAGGCCGGCTCCCCGTGTGGTCCGGGAGCGACGGCCTACCCGGAGGGTTCGCGGCGGGTGAGCAGGAGGGCAACGTCGTCGGCGCGGTGCTCGATGCGGCTGGCGCGGCCGAGCAGGAGGTCGGCGAGGGCCTCCAGGTCGGGGGCCGCGGCGTGGGCGAGGGTGGTGCGCAGCCGGTCGATGCCTTCCGAGACGGCGGTGCCGGGCCGTTCGACCAGGCCGTCGGTGTAGAGCGCGATGATCGCCCCGGCGGGGAGGGTGCCCCGGGTCACCGGGTACTCGACGCTGCGGTCGATGCCGAGCAGCGGGCCGCCGGCCACGTCGAGGATCTCGGTGCGCCCGTCCGCGCGGCGCAGGAGCGGGGGCAGGTGTCCGGCCCGGGCCGCGATGTAGCGTCCGTCGGCGGGGTCGAGCCGCAGCAGGCAGCAGCTGGCGAGCAGTCCGGCGTCGAGGTCGACCAGCAGGTGGTTGGTGCGCGCGAGGACGTCCTGCGGCGAGCTGCCGCCGGTGGCGAACGCCCGTGCGGCGGAGCGCAGTTGGCCCATCACTGCGGCGGCGCCGACGTTGTGGCCCTCGACGTCCCCGATGACCAGCCACACCCCGCCGGCGGTGGCGACGGCGTCGTACCAGTCGCCGCCGATCTCCATGCCGCGGGTGCCGGGCAGGTACCGGGCCGCGATGGTGAGTTCGGGGACCTTGGGGAGCCGGTGCGGGAGCAGCGCCTGCTGCAGTCCGCGGGCGAGGGCGAACTCGGCGTCGTAGAGGCGGGCCCGTTCGAGGGCCTGGGCGATCAGGCCGCCGAGGGCGGAGAGGACCGCGCGGTCCTCGGCGGTGAAGGTCCGCCGCTGTTCGAAGCCGAGGATGCAGCTGCCGACCGGGTGGCCGGAGGCGATCAGCGGCAGGAACGCCCAGGCGTGCATCTCGTCGCGGGTGATGCCGGGGTAGGCGGCGTCCAGCTCGCCCTCGGACTCGAAGAAGATCGGCGCGCCACTGACCAGCGCCTCGGTTCCGGGCAGCCGGGCGCGCAGCGGCGTGCCCTCGAAGGGTTCGAGGAATCCGGCGGGGTAGCCGGTCTGGGCGACCAGGTGCATCCGTCCGGAGCGCGCCAGGTAGAGCGCGATCTCCTGCCCGCCGAAGCCGGGCAGGATCTGGTCGATCACACAGTCGCAGACCTCCTGCACGGTGACGGCCTCGGTGAGCGCGCTGGCCAGTTGCAGCAGGTGGTAGACCGCGCCGACGCTGGCCCGGGTCGGCGGGGGCGCCTCGGGGAGGGTGGTGCGGTGGTCGCCGGGCGAGGAGGCGGGGATGATCCGTCCGGTCAGTCCGTGGGCGTCGGGGTAGAGCGAGAAGGCGAGCCAGTGGTCGGGCGGGCGGCAGGCGAGGAAGGCGGTCGGCTGCTGGGAGAGCATCGCGGCGCGGTAGCGGTCCTCGTAGGCGGGGTCGGCGAGCCAGGTGAGGACCGACCAGGGGTGCCGGCCGAGTATCAGGTCGCGGTCGGTGTCGAGGAGCAGCTCGGCGCTGCGGTTGAGGTAGCCGAGCCGGCCCTCGGGGTCGAGGGCGAAGACCCCGTCGCGCAGCCGTTCGACGGCGGCGACCGCGGCGCCGGCCGCGCCGGCGTCGAGCACGGCGACGACCAGGTGCGAGCCGCCGCCCACCGCCCGGCCGCGCAGGTCCAGGACCCGGTGGCCGCCGTTGGGGTCCAGGGTGCGCACCTGCCGGGCGAACCCGCCGCCGCTGCGCGCCGCCGCGCGGGCGGTCTGGCGCAGCAGGTCGACGTCCTCGGGGACGATCCGCTCCAGCAGGGTGGCGCCGCGGCCGTCGAAGTCCTCGATGCCCAGGATCGTCGCGAGCTCGTCGTCCACGCTGAGCCGGTTGTCGGCGAGGTCCCACTCGAAGAAGCCCAGCCGCAGGGCGCCGCCGCTCGGGTCCGGCAGGGAGACGGCGGCGGGGTAGCCGTCACCGTGCACCCGCTCCCCGAACGGGGCGAGGGCGGCGCCCATCCGGTGGGCGGCGGCGCGCAGCTGGCGGCGGGCGGCGGGCGGCGGCCCGGCCGGGGAGGCGGGCCAGAGCACGGAGAGCACGCCGAAGACCTGTTCGCCGTCGACGATCGGGACGGCCGCCGAGGCGTAGGCGTAGGGCATGCCGACGGCGAGCCGGGGGTAGCGCCGCATCGCGTCGTCGGCGCCGGAGAGCAGCACGGTGCGGCCGGTGCGGTAGGTCTCGG
The DNA here is from genome assembly GCF_043200835.1 of Kitasatospora sp. NPDC048365. Taxonomy (NCBI): domain Bacteria; kingdom Bacillati; phylum Actinomycetota; class Actinomycetes; order Kitasatosporales; family Streptomycetaceae; genus Kitasatospora; species Kitasatospora sp. NPDC048365. Next base: position 174,357 of record NZ_JBICYJ010000003.1, on the reverse strand, counting down.
CGACGGGCAGCGGGGCGGCGACCGGGATCCGCCGGAAGGCGTCGAGCAGGGCCAGCGGCACGCCCGCGACGGCGCTGATCACCAGCGAGCGGCGGTCGGCGGAGCGCAGGTAGAACACGCCGCCGTAGGCCGCGGTGGTGCGGACGGCCTGGACCAGGGTGTCGGCCAGCAGCGGCCCGACCTCCTCGGCCCAGGCTCCGGCCGGCGGCCCGTCCAGGACCTGCAGCAGTTCGTCGGAGGGGGGCAGGAGGACGTCGGGGGTCGCGGCAGGCGACGGGTCGGGCCGGTCGCTGCCGCCGAGGGGTGGCGGGCTGTGCGGGTCCGCCGGCACGCCCTGGCGCATGTTCTTCTCTGTACGCCGCGCCGCCGGGGGCTGTCAACCGCTGCCGGGCCGGGCACCCGTGGGCCGTCCGGGTGAGAGCTGGTTGGTCCGGTCGTGGCATGGGGACGATCCGCCGGTATGCCGATCGGATCATCCACCCGCCGTAGTCGGGCGCTCACCGGCGCCGCCTGCCTGAGCGCCGTCCTGACCGCCGCGCTGACCGGCTGCGGCACCTCGGCCGAGCAGGCCGCACCGCCGCCCGCCCAGGTCCCCGCCGCTCCCCCGGCCGGGCGGCCCGCCGCCCAGCCGGAGCGCGCCGACCGGCAGGAGCTGAACGCCCAGGCCTCCGCGGCGCAGCGCGAGGCCGCCGCGCAGCGCCGCGTCCAGACCGCCCGCCGCTGGGGCCTGGCCGCCGTCCCGCTGCGCGCCCCGGCCGCGCCCAGTAGCAGACCGGAGCTGGCCGAGGGCCCCGGCGTGAAGCGGACCGCCGGGCTGCCGCCGGTGGTGTACCGGGTGCCCACCCAGGACAAGGTGGTCTTCCTGACCGTCGACGACGGCGCCGAGAAGGACCCGGAGTTCAGCCGGATGCTGGCCGAACTGGAGGTGCCGGTCAGCGCCTTCCTCTCCGACTACCTGGCCCGCTCCGACTACGAGTACTTCCGCCGGCTGGAGCGGCAGGGCGTCGCGATCCAGAACCACACCGTCAACCACCCCGACCTGCGCCGCCTGGACGACACCCGCCAGCAGCAGGAGATCTGCGGCCAGCAGGACCGCCTGGAGCGCGAGATCGGCACCCGCCCGCGCCTGTTCCGCCCGCCGTACGGCGAGTACACCGCGACCAGCCTGCGGATCGCCGCCGGGTGCGGGATCACCGCCGTGCCGCTGTGGAACGAGGAGGCGTTCGCCGACCACCTCGAGTACCGCTACGCCGACCAGCGCCTGCACCCCGGCGACATCGTCCTCACCCACTTCCGCGGCCCGGACAGCTGGAAGGGCACCATGACCGACATGCTGCGCCGGTTCCTGGACGCCGCCACCGCGCAGGGCTTCGCCGTCGCCCGGCTGGAGGACTACCTCTGAGCCGCGCCCCGGGCTGCCGGCCGTCCCACCATGCGAAAAGGCCCCACCCGGCGGGGCCTTGACGTGATCGACTGGGCGCTCCACCTCCCCGGAAGGAGCCCCGCGATGCTGCCCTCCCTCGACGGACTGACCTTCGCCCCCACCGGCCGGGCCGAAACCGGTGAGGTCGACACGGCGACCCGGTTCGGCTACCGCGAGCAGGACGGCCGGGTCTGGGCCTCGTACCAGGGCGGCGAGATCGTCCACGGCCACCTGGTTGGCACCCGGGTCGGCGACACCCTGGAATTCCGGTACGTCCAGCTCAACCAGGCCGGGGAGACCAGCAGCGGACGCTGCGTCAGCGAACTGTCCCGGCTGGCGGACGGCCGGCTGCGGCTCGACGAGACCTGGGCGTGGGAGTCCCGCGAGGGCTCCGGCACCAGCGCGGTCGAGGAGGTCCTGCCCGCCCGCCGCGAGGCACGCACCACGTACTGACCGGACCACGTACTGACCGGACCGCCGAGCGGCCGGGGACCTACGCCGCCTGCTCGACCTCGGCGGCCGCCGCCCGCAGCGCCGGCAGGAACGACTCCGCCGCCACGTCCAGCTCGCCCTCGCACAGCGCGGGCAGCAGGCGCGGGGTGACCTCCTCGGCGAAAGCGACCCGCACGCCGGGCCGCTCGCGCCGGTACGCGGCGAGCGCCACGATCGCGTGCGCGGCGCCACTGATCGACGCCTGCCGGCAGACCTCGCGGAAGGAGCGGAGCGAGGCCAGTTCCATGCCGATCATGCGACCTAGGCCCGGCGGCGGAACGTTTCCGGGCATGCCGAAGGCCGCCCCTTCCCGACAACAAGGGGCGGCCACGTTTCGGCGGTGCGTCAGACGCTCAGCACCTGGCCGGGGTAGATCACGTCCGGGTTGGACCCGATGGTCTGGGCGTTCTTGGCGTACAGCGCGTCGGTGCTGGTGCCGTTGGCGCCGGCGATGGCGCTCAGGGTGTCACCGGACTTGACGGTGTAGCTGCCGGCGGCGGTGTTCTGCTCGGCGGCCTGCGGGGCCTGCTGGGCCTGCGGGGCCTGCGCGCGGCTCTCGGAGCGGGAGGCCTTGGCCGAGGAGTCGCCGGTCGACGCCGAGGAGTCGGTGGTCGACTTCGAGGTGGTGGACTTCGCGGCGGTGGAGGACGAGGAGGTGTCCACCTCGGCCGCGGCGCCGCCCTTGGTCAGACCGGCCTGGACGGAGCAGACGGGCCAGGCGCCCGGGCCCTGGTCGGCCAGCACCTTCTCGGCGACGGAGATCTGCTGCGCCTTGGTGGCCTGGTTGGCCTGCGCGGCGTACTGGGTGCCGCCGTACGCGGCCCAGGTGCTGGAGGTGAACTGCAGGCCACCGTAGAAGCCGTTACCGGTGTTGATGGACCAGTCACCGGTGGACTCGCACTGCGCGACCTTGTCCCAGGTGGAGACGGGCGCGGCGGAAGCCGAGGTCGCCGCGACGAGGCCGGCCACCGGAAGGACTGCCACGGCGGTGCCGGCGACGATGGCCGCACGCAGGCGGTTGCGCTTGCGGCCGCCGTTCTCGGTGGTGGCGGTCGCGGTGGCGGTCTCGTTACGGAAGATCATACGGTTCCTTTCGGAAGTCCCGGGGGCAGGCAGGCGGAACCAGGGCTCGGAAGAGCCCGTCCTCGCTCGTACCTGTTGTCGCGGGCGGTCGGCCGAACCGGTCGGTCGGCCTGCGCCTCGGTCACCCCGCGTCCCTGCGGGCGGCGTGTTCGCCGCGCCGGGGAGTCTGTCCTGCTCGGGTGATCCCGGGTGGTGCGCCCTGCACCGGTTTCGAAGTTACGGGTCTTGGGCACCCATGCCAAGCATTCGCAGGTCTTCGCAGCTCAGAGCATGGTTACCGGCGGTACAGCGCGCTCGCCGGCAACGCTCGGGCCGCATTTCACGCGGCCGGTCGCGGCGCCGAGTGACCCGCTTCACCCGGTTTCGGAGCCACTCGGACGGGTGGCGTCGACGGTCCGTGACCGCCGCTCGACGCTGCGCCCACCGTCAACCGCCGCCGCTATGGGCCGGACCACACCGGCCACGGTCCGCCTCCCGCACGGACACTCTCCGTACACGCTCAGCCCGGCCAGGCGAGCCGGATCGCCAGGCAGGCCACCAGTCCGTAACCGGCCGCGTACGTGGCGCGCCGCACCCCCGGCCGCAGCCGGGCCCCGGCCAGCGCACCGGCCGCGGCGAGCAGCTCCTGCCACAGCAGCGAGGCCGCGAACACCGCCGCCACGTACACCGCCCCGCCCGACCCGCCGGACCCGCCGCTGCCCCGGGCCGCGATCAGCGCGGTGAAGTAGAGCGCCGTCATCGGGTTCACCAGGGTGAGCAGCCCGAACCGGACGAAGGAGCGGAACGCGCCGCCCTCGCCCGCGGCCTCCCCGGGCCCGGCCTGCGCCGACTGCGCGGCGCCGCGCAGCGAGAGCAGCCCGCGCACCGCGATCACCGCGAGCAGCGCCGCCGACAGCAGCCGCACCCAGCCCTCGTACCCGGCCAGCGCCCGCGCCAGCTGCGGCCCGACCAGCACTGCCACGGCCGCGTACAGCCCGTCCACCACCGCGACCGCCGCCGCCCCGCTCGCGGCGGGCCGCCAGCCGCGCCGCCCCTCCTGGAGCAACAGGACCCCGATCGCACCCAGGGGCATCGCCACGCCCAGGCCTGCCGCCGCGCCTTCGGCGGCCGTCGTCATCAGGGATCCCGTCATCGCGCCAGGGTGGCGCACCGACCCGGCGCGACGCACCGGGTTTTCGGTGGGCTAGGGTCCCTGGCCAGGCCGGCTCGAATTTTTCCAAACAGGTTTTCGTTATCGGGGCCCGGCCGCCGGATCTCCCAGTACGTGAGGGCAGGACCGGACAGGCGACACACAGAGGTGGACCGCGCAGTGGAGAGCGAACGCGCAGCGGCGCTGGTCGGACAGGCACAGCTCGGCGACCGGCAGGCGACCGCCGAGCTGATCAGCGGGCACCTTCCGCTGGTCTACAACATCGTCGGGCGCGCCCTCTCCGGGCACCCGGACACCGACGACGTGGTGCAGGAGACGATGCTCCGCGCGGTCGACGGGCTGCCCGGGCTGCGCGACCCGTACGGGTTCCGCTCCTGGGTGGTGGCGATCGCGATGAACCAGATCCGCCGCCGCCACCGGGACGCCCAGCCCACCCTGCCGGGTGACGACATCGACTCGGCGTACGGGATGGCCGACCCGGGCTCCGACTTCGTGGGGTTGACCATCGTCCGGCTCGGCCTGTCCGAGCAGCGCCGCGAGGTCGCCGAGGCGACCCGCTGGCTCGACCCCGGCGACCAGGACCTGCTCTCCCTGTGGTGGCAGGAGGCGGCCGGCGAGCTCAGCCGCGCCGAGCTGGCCGCCGCCCTGGAGATATCGCCCGCGCACGCCGCGGTCCGGGTGCAGCGGATGAAGACGCAGCTGGAGGCGGCCCGGGTGGTCGTCCGCGCGCTCGCCGTCAACCCGCCCTGCCCGTGGCTGGCCGAGCTGACCGCCGGCTGGGACGGCGCGCCGAGCGCGCTGTGGCGCAAGCGGATCGGCCGGCACGCGAAGGAGTGCCACGGCTGCGGGCGGATGCGCGACGGGCTGATGCCGGCCGAGGGGCTGCTGGCGGGCCTGGCGATGATCCCGATCCCGGACGCCTTCGGCCACTCCACCTGGGCGCTCACCGCCGCCGCGGGCAGCGGCGGCGGCACGGCGGGCCTCGCCACCGGTGGCGCCGGCGGCGGCTCGGGTGCGGGCGGCTCGGGCGCGGGCGGCACGGGTGCGGGCGGCTCGGGCGGTGGTCACGCGCTGCGTTCGCACCGGCGGGCCGGTGGCGGCGGGCGCCGCCGGGTCGCGCCGCGCGGCCGCAAGCCGCTGGCGGTCGGCGGTGCCGCGGTGGTGGTCGTGATCGCGGGCGTCCTCACCATCGGCCGGCCCGACCCCGCCCCGGCCCAGCCGGACGCGGCGCCGCCGGCCACCACCGCGGTCGTTCCGGTCGCCGTGACCTCCCCCTCCCCCACGCCGACCCCGACGCCCTCGCCCACCCCGCCCCCCACCCCCACGCCGACCCCGACGGCCGTCTCCTCCTCCCCGGCGCCCCGCACGCCCACCGCCAGTGCCCAGCAGCAGGTGCTGGACCTGGTGAACAGCGAGCGCGCCCGCAACGGCTGCGGCCCGATGCGGATGAACGCGCAGCTCCAGCAGGCCGCGCAGCGGCACTCGGACGACATGGCGGCGCGCGACTTCTTCGACCACACCAACCCGGACGGCGTCGGCCCGCAGCAGCGGATCGACGCGACGGGCTACCGCTGGAGCCGCTGGGGCGAGAACATCGCCCGCGGCCAGCAGGGCGCCTCCTCGGTGATGACCAGCTGGATGAACAGCCAGGGCCACCGCGCCAACATCCTGAACTGCTCGTTCACCGAAATGGGCGTCGGCATCCACACCGGCAGCGGCGGCCCCTGGTGGACCCAGGACTTCGGCACCCCGATGTAGCGCGCGGCCCGTCCGGTCACTCGGTGGCGGCCGCCGCCGTGTCCCGCTGCCGGGGCACCACGTCCTGCGGTGCGCCCGGCACGGTGCGGGCGTCGGAGAGGGCGTCCTCCACCGACTCGTGCACGTCGAAGATCCGCTCGATCCCGAACAGCGCGAGCACCTTGCGGGTGTGCGACTCGGCCGGCGGCAGGACGAGCCGCAGCCGGCCGCCGCGCGCGGCGAGCATCCGCCGGGTGGCGACCAGCACCGCGAAACCGGTGGAGTCGCAGAAGTCGAGTCGACCGATGTCGACGACCAGGTGCAGGCAGCCGTCGGTGACCAGCCGCTGGAGGCGCTCGCGCAGGGCGACCACCCCGGCGATGTCGATCTCCCCCGCGACCTGGACCACTGTCCAGCCGTACCGCTCCCCGTAGCTCACGCTGAGTGCCACGCCCGTGCCTTTCTGCTGCTGTACTGCGACAAAAGCGATGTCGGTCCCGGTGGAGCCGGCGAAGATTTTCCCCCGGTCATTTGCGGGCCATGCGGCCTCTGCCCAGCCTCACGCCCGCCAATCGCGCCGGAGGTGACGATTTCGCGGCTGCGGGGCGGATATTCCGCGAATTCCGGGCGCGGGGTGGTCCGGTCCGCTACCTGTCCGCTTGCCCGGGTGTGCACCCGACACGCAGAGCGGCCGGGGATCTTCGCGATATCCGCACGCACGACCCCGGAGATCATTTCCAGCGCGCCCGGCGATACACCTTTCCGGAGCGCGCGGATCCACCTCCGATGGGCCAGTCTGAAATTCGGAATGGTTCGCGAAGATCCACCGGAGGGAATCGCCATGATCACCACCGAATTCGTACCCGGCTCACCCTGCTGGATCGACCTCGGCGCACCCGACCCGCCCGCCGCCGCGGCCTTCTACGGCTCGGTGCTCGGCTGGAAGTACCACCCGATCGCCGCCGAGGAAGGGGCCGAGGCCGACGAGGAGGAGGGCTCCTACGGTCTGCTGAGCTCGGAGGGCGAGGCGGTCGGTGCGATCGGGCGGCTCACCGAGGAGGGCGCCCGCTCGGCCTGGATGATCTACTTCCGCACCGACGACGTGGAGGCCACCGCCCGGGCCGTCGAGGAGGCCGGCGGCACCGTCCGCGTCCCACCGATGGACGCCGGCGGCTGGGCCTGGATGGCGCAGTTCAGCGACCCGCTGGGCGGGCAGTTCGCCGTCTGGAAGCCGGGCAAGTCGCCCGGACTGGAGGCGGTGGACCGCCCGGGCAGCCTCAACTGGGTCGAGCTGTACACCACCGACGCGGCCGGCGCCCGCGAGTTCTACCAGCGCGTCTTCGGGTGGCGCTACGACGACACGGAACTGCCCGACGGCGGGGGCACCTACAGCATGATCACCCCCGCCGGGCAGCCGATGGAGCGGATGCACGGCGGGCTGATGGAACTCCCCGCCGAGGCGCTCGTCCTCACCGGCGGACGCCCGTACTGGCACCCGGTCTTCGCGGTCGCGGACTGCGACACGGCGGTGACCGCGAGCATGGCCGGCGGCGGGTCCGTCCAGATGGGGCCGGACGACACACCCGGCGTCGGACGGCTCGCGGTCTGCCTCGACCCGTCCGGCGCGGACTACGTCCTGCTCACACCGGAGACCCGCACCGCCTGACGGGCCATCACTTCCGGTTGTGGTCGCCCGTCGCGCCGTCCAGCAGCTCACGCATGATGTCCAGGTGGCCGGCGTGCCGGGCGGTCTCCGTCGTCATGTGGATCAGCACCCAGCGCAGCGACACCGTCTCGCCGAACCACGCGGTGCCGGTGTCCTCCAGCGCCAGCTCGGCGATCACCCGGTCCGACGCCTCGCACGCCCGCCGGTAGAACGCCAGCACGCCCGCCGTCGTCTCGTCCGGCTCGATCCGCAGGTCGGAGTCCTGGTCCGCGTCCAGGTCGAAGGGCAGCGGGCCGGTCTCCCGGCCGAACGCCCCGCTGAACCAGCCGAACTCCGCGCCGCCCAGGTGCTTCACCAGCCCGAGCAGACTGTTGCCGCCCGGCGTCATCGGGCGGCGCAACTGCTCGTCGTCCAGCCCGTCGAGCTTCCACAGCACCGCGTCCCGGTGCCGGTCCAGCGCGACGTGGAGGCTGGTCTTCTCGTCCCCGGTGAACGGCACGCGCTTCATCATGATCGCGACCCTAGCAGCGCCCACCGACACCCCCGCCGCCCCACCCGACGGCAGGTCACCGGGCAACGGTGAAGCGGGAGACGAAGCGGCGCTGCCAGGGGGTCTCGACCGCGCGCGGGTCGTAGTGCTCGCGGACGAAGCCGACGGCCGACGCCGGGGCGACGCCGTCGAGGACGGCGAGGCAGGCGAGGGCGGTGCCGGTGCGGCCGCGGCCGCCGCCGCACGCGACCTCGACCCGCTCGTGCTCCGCCCGGGTCCACAGCTCGCGCAGCGCGGCGGCGAAGTCGGCCGGATCGGCCGGGAGCCGGAAGTCCGGCCAGCGGACCCAGCGTTGCGGCCACGCCGTCCCCGCCGGCGGCCGCCCCAGCAGGTACAGGCCCCAGGCGGGCCGGGGGCCGTCCGGGACGGGCCGCCGCAGCGCCCGTCCGCGCACCAGCCGCCCGGAGGGCAGCCGCAGCACGCCCTCCGCCTCCGGCTCCCAGCTCTGCCCGCCACCGCTCGTCGGCCCCATGACACGCATCCTGGCATCCCGTCCGCCGTCGGCCCCGGGGCATACCGTGAAACGGCCCCCATCCCATCGCGCGCGAGGACGGCCATGCGGAAGATCATCCTGATGATGTCGGTCTCCCTGGACGGCTACATCGAGCGGCCGGACCGCCGGATCGACTGGCACCGGGTCGACGACGAACTCCACGGCTTCCTCAACGACGAGCTGCGCACCATGGGCGCGTTCATCCACGGCCGGGTGACGTACGACCTGATGGCCGCGTACTGGCCGACCGCCGACCAGGACCCCCAGGCCCCGCCGGTGATCGCGGACTTCGCCGGGATCTGGCGGTCGATGCCGAAGGTCGTGTACTCGCGCACGCTCGACCACGCCGACTGGAACACCACCGTCCGCCACGAGGTGGACCCGGACGAGGTGCGGGCGATGAAGGCCGGGCCGGGCGGCGACATCGTGGTGGGCGGCGCCGACCTGGGGGCCGCGTTCCGGGAGCAGGGCCTGATCGACGCGTACCGGGTGCTGGTGCACCCGGTACTGATCGGCCGGGGGAAGCCGCTCTTCCCGCCGGCCGACCTCGAGGAGTCGCTCACCCTGACCCGCAGCCGTACCTTCTCCAACGGCGTGGTCCTGCTCGACTACGACAGGGACGAAGCCGCCTGACGGAGCGTCGGCGACGCGCGGCCGGCTACCAGCGGCCGTGCACCTGGGCGCGGATCCGCCGGTCGTACAGCTCGCGGACCGCGTCCAGCGTCGCCTCCGGCAGCGCGGGGAGGTCGGCGGCGGCCGCGTTCGCGCGGGCCTGCTCGGCCGAGCGGGCGCCGGGGATCACCGAGCTGACGCCGGGCTGCTGCAGGATCCAGCGCAGCGCGGTCTGGGCCGGGGTGGCCCCGGCCGGGGCGAGCTCCGCGAACTCGACGGCGGCCTCGACACCCGTCGCGTAGTCGACGCCGGAGAAGGTCTCGCCCTGGTCGAAGGCGGAGCCGTCGCGGTTGTAGGTGCGGTGGTCGTCCTTGGGGAAGACCGTCTCCGCGGTGTACCGGCCGGACAGCAGGCCGCTGGCCAGCGGCACCCGGGCGATGATGCCGACCCCGGCGGCCTGCGCGGCGGGCAGCACCGCCTCCAGCGGCTTGAGCCGGAACGGGTTGAGGATGATCTGCACGCTCGCCACGCCCGGCCGGGCGATCGCGGTGAGCGCCTCCTCGCAGGTCTCCACACTGACGCCGTACGCGGCGATCTTCTGCTCGGCGACCAGGGTGTCCAGCGCGTCGAACACCTCGCCGGAGGAGTACACCGGGGTCGGCGGGCAGTGCAGCTGCACCAGGTCGAGCCGGTCGGTGTCCAGATTGCGCAGCGAACGCTCCACCCAGGGGCGGAAGTTGTCCATCACGTAGTTCTCGGGCAGCTGCGGCAGGCGGCGGCCGAGCTTGGTGGCCACGAAGATGCCGGCGCCCGCGCCGGGCCCGTGCAGGTAGCGGCCGATCAACTGCTCGCTGCGGCCGTCGCCGTACACGTCGGCCGTGTCGAAGAAGGTCACCCCGGCCTCGACCGCGGCGTCCAGGACGGCGAGCGCGGTGCTCTCCTCCACGTCGCCCCAGTCCGCGCCGAGCTGCCACGTGCCCAGGCCGACCACCGACACCGCGCGGCCGGTCCGGCCGAGCACTCGCTGCTCCACGTCGTCTGTTCCTCTCTACCGGGTACCGGCCGTCCGTGGCCGGACTCGTGCCACGATAACCCGCCCGGGGCCCCGATCCCGGGACGGACCCCGCCGATCCGCTTGTGAAGCCGTGGCCGTCCTGCGTACACGGGCGATCCGCGTGTGCTGGGGTGTCACCGTCCAGTTCCACGGGGGAAGGAACCTTCGGCATGTCCGCACGCCTGCCCGCACCCGGCCCCGCCGGGCCCACCCGCCGGCTGACCCGCCGCCGCCTGCTCGGCCTGGGCGCCGCAGCCGGCGCGGCCGCCCTGCTCGACCCGTTCGGCCCGGCCGCGCACGCCGCCGGTCACGCCGCCGGTCAGGCCGCCGGTCAGGCCGCCGGGGCCGAACGCGCCACCTGGCCGACCGAGTTCGCCCTGCCCGACGGGTTCCGTCCCGAAGGCATCGCGATCGACCCGCGCGGCCGCGCCTACCTCGGCTCGCTCGCCGACGGCTCGCTGTACCGGGCCGAACTCGCCACCGGCCGGGGCGAGGTGTTCAGCGCCGGCCCGGCCGCCGGAACGCCCTCGCTCGGCCTCAAGGTCGACCCGCACGGCCGGCTCTTCGTCGCCGGCGCCAACGGCGGCGACGCCCGCGTCGTCGACTCCCGCACCGGCCGCACGCTCGCCTCGTACCGGCTCACCGGCGGCGACAGCTTCATCAACGACCTGGTCGTCACCCGCGACGCCGTCTGGATCACCGACTCGCTCAACGCCGTCCTGTACGGCCTCCCGCTCGGCCCCGGCGGCCGGCTGCCCGACGCCGCCGACCTCGTCCGGCGGCCGATCACCGGCACCTTCCAGCAGGTCCCCGACAGCACCTGCGCCAACGGCATCGAGACCACGCCCGACGGCCGGGCCCTGCTGGTCGTCAACATGACCACCGGCAGCCTGAACCGGATCGACCCGCGCACCGGCGTCGCCGAGGACGTCGACCTCGGCGGCACCTCGCTCACCTGGGGCGACGGCCTGCTGCGGCACGGCTGCGAGCTGTTCGTGGTCCGCAACTTCCTCGACGAGATCGCCGTCCTGCGCCTCACCCCGGACGGCCGCCGGGCCGCCCCCACCCGCCGGATCACCGACCCGCGCTTCCGCATCCCGTCCACCGTCGCCGCGTACGGCGACCGCCTCTACCTGCCCAACGCCCGCTTCGACATCGACCCGCTGCCCACCACGCCGTTCAACGTGGTTGCGGTGCCTCGGACCTGACGGTCCGTCCGCCCGTAGAGTGGGCCCCATGACCACGGACATACGGATCGAACGGGCCGGCCACCTCTACGAACGCGCCGTCTTCACCGGCGACACCGACGCCCTCACCGTCGCGGAGGTCGGCCTCGACGCCGCCGAGGCCGACCTCGCCCTGGCCCGCGGCCGACTGGTGCACGCCCGCTTCCTCGACGACCGGGTCGAGGACGCCCGGGAGTTGGAGCTGTTCGAGCGCGCCGCCGAGCTGTACGCCAGGCTCGGCGACGCGCGCGGCGAGGGCGAGGCGCTGTTCTGGATCGGCACCTTCCACCAGGTCGTCCGCGAGGACACCCCGACCGCCCTGCCCGCGTTCGAACGCGCCCTGGAGCTCGCCACCAAGGCCGGCGACCGGCTGACCCTCTCGTACGTCCTGCGCCACCTGGGCTTCGCGGAGCAGTACGCCGGACGGCCCGAGGCCGCCCTCCCCCTCTTCGAGGAATCCACCCGCCTGCGCCGCGAGCTGGACTTCCGGCCGGGTGTGGCCGCCAACCTCATCGCCCTCGCCCACGTCGCCGCCGACCAGCAGCGCCCCGCCGACGCGACCGCCCTCCTCGCGGAGGCCGACACCCTCGCCGCCGCCTGCGAGGCCCACGCCGTCCGCCGCTGGGTCACCGAAGCCCGCGAACGCCTCGACCTGTCGTAGGCCGCCCCGACCCACGGGGCGCGGCGCCCGCTCCTCGCTCCGCGCCCCGGTCAGCGCAGGGTGCGGAGCGACTCCCGCAGGCGGCGGGCGTCGTGCAGGCGCTGCTCGTAGCGGGCGCCGAGGGCCAGCAGGAGGAGGCCGGCGAGGGCGAGCGGCACCCAGCGCGGCAGCAGGCCGAGAGCCTGGACGACCGTCGGCGCGAGCTCGTGCCCGGCCGTGAGCAGAGCGGTCGCGGCACCCAGCAGCAGCGGTGCCTGGAGCCGCAGCCGGACGCCGGCCACCGTGACGGCGAGCGCGCCCACGCCGAGCAGCAGCGGCCGCACCCAGTGCCCGTCCGACCAGAGCGCGAGCACGCTCGGCAGGAACGCGAGCGACAGGCCGGGGCCGTACGTCGACCAGGACGCCGCGTCCGGCTCCTGCCGGTGCCGCCGGTGGCCGATCGCGAGGGCGACGACCGCGAGCGGGAGCGTGTACGCCTCCGGCGTGCGGACGTCCCAGAGGGCGAGCCGCACCCAGGAGGAGCAGGTCAGCAGCACTCCCGCCGCCACGGCGGCCGGCACCCGCCGGTCGGCCCGCAGCGCCACGCCGAGCGCCGTCACCCCGCTCACCGCCAGCGCGAACGCCAGCACCCCCGGGTGGCTCAGGAGCAGCGGCAGCGCCACCACCGCCAGTGCGTACCCGGCGAACTCCACCGCCAGGGACAGCGCCCCGGCCGCCCGCCCGGACCCGGCCGGATCGGCCTGCGCGGGCGCCGCCTCCGTCCGCAGCACGGCGGCGAGCGGCGCGGACAGGACCGCCACCGCCAGGACGGCGAGCACCACGCCGGACGTCGACAGTCCGCCGACCGTGCCGACCGCGGCCGCCTCACCGCCGAGCAGCAGCACACCGGCCGCGCCCGCCACGGGCGCCACCGCCGCGCCGCGCCACGCGAGCAGCGCTGCCAGCAGTACGCACACCCCGAGCACCACGACCGTCGCCGACCGGTCCGCCGACGCCCACAGCAGCGCCGGCGCGGGCGCACCGCACAGCGCCGCGAGGACACCCGGCCGGGCGCCGCGCAGCACCGTCGCCGCGGTGGCGAGCACCCCGAGCACCAGGGGCACCGCGACCGCGACGCCGTACGGCGCACCGGCCGCCACGGGCAGCAGCGCCACCGTCACCACGCCGATCGCGGAGGCCGCCGCCTCCGTGCCGACCGGCCGCAGTCCGTCCGCGAGGACCACCGCGACGGCGCACAGCGCCAGTCCGACCAGCGGCGCGGCGCCCAGCTCCCACGTCCAGCCGAGCGAGGTCGCGCCGGCCCAGGCCGCGTCGGCGTGCGCCACCGGTTCCGCGATCGCCCGGAGCAGGGCCGGAACGGCCGCGAGCGTGGTCAGCAGCAGCGCACCACCGCCCGCACCGGCCAGCCCGAGGGCGGTCCCGACCCGCCGCACGCCGACCGGCGTACGGCGCAGGGAGCTCGCGGCGACGAGCAGCAGCAGCGCCGGCGCCTCGTACGCGACGGCCGTCCAGTCCGTGTCCGCCAGGTGCCGCAGGACGCCGCCGAGGGCGACGACCAGGGCGACCCCGGCCGCGGCGGCCGGGAGCGGCCGGATCGACGACGGCACCGCGGCCTGCCCGGCGAGCGCCAGTCCGAGCAGGGCCAGTCCACCGAGCGGCAGCACCGCCCACGCGGCCTCCCCCGCACCGTCCGCCGCCGCGGAGCCGGCCCCGGCGAGCAGCCCGCCGACCATCGCCCACAGCGCGGCGAACCCCGCCACGCACTGCCACAGCACGGACCAGCCGTCCCGCACCGTGCGCGGACCCGCCGGGCCCGCCGTCGGCCACGTCCCGCCGGGCCCGGCCGGGAAGGCACCCGCCGGCCATGCCCCGGCGGCACCGCCCGGGAGGGCCGTGCCCGCCGCCCACGGCGCGGCACCCGCACCGGCCGGCGCACCGCCCGCGGCCGTCTTCGCCTCACCGGCGCTCGCAGCGTTCGAAGAACCGGCCGCAGCACCGGCCACCGCCCCGGCCGCAGCACCCGGCAGCCCCGCGCCGTCGCCGGTCGGCCCGTCGCCCGTCGGCGTGCCGGTTTCCGCCGAAGCGCCGGCCGTCGGGGCCGGTCGCACCAGGCGCGAGGTCCGGCGGGCGGCGCCGAGCAGAAGCACGTCGACCGCGGTCGCACCGACCATCGCCGCCGCGTACGCCTGGACGGCCACCACCTCCGCCGCGACGAGCGCGAGCAGGACGGGGATCCGCGTCGTCAGGAAGCCGACCACCAGCGGGAAGCGCAGGCGCAGCGCCCACCCGTACCCGAGCGCGCCCGCCGCGACGACGCCGGTGACGACCGCCCAGTAGGCCGCCCCGTCGCCGCCGTCGAGCCCGGCCAGGCCGGCGGCGCGGGCCGCGTACCCGTCGAGCAGGACGAGGCCGAGGCCGATGCCCGCGGCCGCCTCGGCGGTGGCGGTGAGGCCGCGTCGCAGGAGCGGCTTCGGGACGGCGAGCGCGATCGCGGTGAGCGCGAGCAGCACGGCCGCGCGCCCGCCGATCCCGAGGTAGCCCCAGCTGACCACGGTGAAGACCAGGGCGGCGACGCTGACCAGCAGGCCGCCGAGGACGAGCAGCACGGTCTGGGCCGACCGCCCCGACACCTCCGCCCGCCCGCCGCCGGCCTGCTGACCGGCGCCGACGGTCCACACCGGACCGACCGGACCACCCGCGCCGGCCGCCCAGCCCGCGGCGGCCGGGGCTCCGCCCCACGCCGCGGCCGCGCCGGCGCCCGCGGGGCGGTCCCGCAGGGCCCGCAGCCGGGCCAGCAGTCCTTCCCGCTGGGCGAGCAGCGTGGCCCGCTGCTGCTCGACCATGCCGAGCGCGACCTCGATCTGCCAGAGCGCTCCGGCGTCGGGGCCGGTGAGCGGCAGGCGGCAGTGCGGGCAGGCGGTGTGTGCGCCGGGGCCGAGGGCGGTGCGGCAGTCGGGGCAGAGCGGCACGGGGCTGGTCATGCCGAGAGTGTGGCGGTCCGGGCGGCCGCCGTACATGAGTACGGCTACTCAACCTCGCGGATCACGGTCCGGCGGGGCCGGTCCAGTCCGCCGGGACGTGGCCGAGCCGGACGCGTTGCGGGTGGTCGCCGACGGCGACACTGGCGGTCGGCTGCCCGGTGGCGAAGTCGATCGCGGTGACCCGGTCGGCGCCGCTCTCGGAGATGACGCAGGACTTCCCGTCGCCGCTGACGGTGGCCCAGTAGGGCTTCTGGGCGGGGACGAGCGGGCCCTCGGTGAGGGTGGCGCGGTCGACGACGGTCGCGTAGTCGTCCATCGTGCCGGCGACGCACAGCTTGCTGCCGTCGGGGCTCACGGAGAGGCCGTGGTGGCGGGAGTCGTTGACCCAGGTGGTGCGGTCCTCGCTGGTGGCGGGGTTCTTGGGCAGGGTCTTGACCCGGGTGATCCGGTCGGCGGCGACGTCGTACTCGACCAGGCCGTTGAAGAAGGAGACCTGGAAGTAGAGTTGCCGCCCGTCGGGACTGAACGCGGCGGGCCGGACGGCGTCGGAGAGGTCGGCGCGGCCGAAGGCGTCGAGGCGCTGGCGCATGTCGATGGTGCGGATCGGCGCGTAGGTGTCGGCGTCGACGACGGTGATGTGCCGGTCGCCCTTGGTCCAGTCGAGCCAGGGGGCGTCGAGCGCGGTGGTGACCTCGCCGATGGACATGTTCCACAGCCGGTGGCCGCCGTCGGTGAAGAGGTTCTCGTGCGGCTTGTCGCCGGTGGCGAAGGAGCCGAGCTGTCGGCCGGTGCGCACGTCGAGGACGTGCACGGTGTTGGCGGTGGAGGCGGAGACGGCGACGCGTGTGCCGTCGGGCGAGAGCGCCATGTGGTCGGCGCGGTAACCGGCCACCGGGAAGCGCCAGTTGATCCGCCCGGTGGCGATGTCGACGGAGACCACGTCGGCGAAGCTGGGGCGGGAGACGACCACGGCGGTGCCGTCGGGCGTGGAGTACATGTCGTCGACGAACTGGTCGTGGCCCTCGCCGGGGCCGAGCCGGACGCCGAGGAAGTACGCGAGCTTGACCGGGTTGAGGTAGATCTCGGTGAGCCGCTGGTCGCGGTCGGGGACGACGTTGATCCGGCCGATCCGGGCGAGGTCGCCGCCGGAGCGGATCACGTCGGCGGTGCCGTCCCAGTTGTTGCCGACGAACATCACCTCGCGGAGGTCCGCGGGTGCGGCGGCGGCCGTCGGAGCGACGGTGAGCGGGGCGAGCGTCAGGGCGGCGGCCAGGCCGCACACCGCCCGGAGGCGCAGAGAGCGGGAAAGGGCCATCGCCAACTCCTCGGCAGCGAGCACGAATTCTGAAACGAACGGTAGTCAGATTTGGCGCTACTCGACGGTAGGGACCGGCCCCGGCCGCTGACAAGACCCCGGTCCGCCACAATTCACCGACGGCACTCGAAGGGCGGGGACAGCACGTGGCACGACCGGACAGGCAGTACGGCGGGCGGACGGCCGAGGCGCGCCGGGCGGAGCGGCGCGAGCGCTTCCTCGCGGCGGCGCTCGACCAGTTCGGCAGCCGGCCCGGCTACCGGGCGGCGTCGGTGGCGGGCCTGTGCGAGGCGGCCGGCCTGTCGACCCGGCAGTTCTACGAGGAGTTCCGCAACCTGGAGGACGCGCTGGCCCATCTCCACCTGCGGGTCAACGACCTCGCCGAGCAGGCCGTCCTGAGCGCCCTGCCGGCCGCCGCCGGGCTGCCGTTCGAGCAGCGGATCGCCGCGGTCCTGCGCGCGTACGTCACGGCGGCCACCGAGGACCCGCGGCGGCTGCGCATCGCGTTCGTCGAAATCGTCGGCGTGAGCGAGGCGTTGGAGACCCAGCGGCTGGACCGCCGGGCCCGCTGGGTGGACCTGATCGTCGCCGAGGCCGAAGCCGCCGCCGAACGCGGCGAGGCGGCGACCCGTGACTACCGGATCGCCGCCACCGCCTTCATCGGCGCCGTCAACGGCCTGCTCCACGACTGGACGGCGGGCCGCGTCACCGCCACCCTCGACGACGTCGTCACCGAACTCACCGCCCTGCTGCGGGGCGCCTCCCGCCCGCAGTAGGAGACCGGCTACGGGAGTTCGAGCACCAGCTTGCCGGTGTTCTCGCCGCGGAAGAGCATCTGCAGGGTCGCGGGGAACTCCTCGACCCCGCCGCGGACGACGTGCTCCTTGACCTTGATCCGGCCTTCGGCGATCCAGCCGGCCAGCTCCAGCGCGGCCTCGCCGTAGCGCTTGGCGTAGTCGAAGACCACGAAGCCCTCCATCCGGGCCCGGCGCACCAGCAGGCTCAGGTAGTTGGACGGGCCCTGCACCCCGGACTCGCTGTTGTACTGGCTGATCGCGCCGCAGACCACCACCCGGGCCCGCATCGCGAGCCGGGTGAGCGCGGCGTCGAGGATGTCGCCGCCGACGTTGTCGAAGTAGACGTCGATCCCGTCGGGGGCGTGCTCGCGCAGCGCCCTGCGGACGTCCTCGGAGCGGTAGTCGATCGCCGCGTCGAAGCCCAGCTCCTCGGTGAGCATCGCGCACTTGTCGGCGCCGCCGGCGATCCCGACCACCCGGCAGCCCTTCACCTTGGCGATCTGCCCGACGATGGTGCCGACCGCGCCGGCGGCGCCGGAGACCACGACGGTCTCGCCCTCCTGGAGCGCGCCGACGTCCAGCAGGCCGAAGTACGCGGTCATGCCGGGCATGCCGAGCGCGCCGAGGTAGGTGGAGAGCGGGGCGAGGGCCGGGTCGACCTTGAGCGTGCCCTTGCCGTCGGAGACCACGTGCTCCTGGACGCCGAAGGTGCCGACCACGAAGTCGCCGGGCTGGTACTTGGGGTGCCGCGACTCGGTCACCTCGATCACCGAGCCGGCCCGCATCACCTCGCCGAGACCGACCGGCGGCAGGTAGGAGGGCCGGTCGTCCAGCCAGCCGCGCATCGCCGGGTCGAGCGAGACGTACCGCGTCCGCCCGGCGAACTCGCCCTCACCGGGCGCGCGCACGGGCTCCTCGGCGAGGTTCCAGTCCTCGGACGTGACCTCCCCGACCGGGCGGGCGGCGAGGCGGATCTGGCGGTTGGTGCCCGGCATGGGGGTCTCCTGACGTCGACGAGGGTGGCTGCCCTGAGCCCGAGCATCATAAGCAAGCGCTTAGTCATCTGACCAGGCCGCCCCGCTGTCCCCCGCTACCGGTACCGTCTCGGTGCGGGGAGACAGGTCGAAGTGGGGGGTGGGGCATGGAGGCGCTCGAACCGGGCGATCCTCGCCGGGTCGGCGAGTACCGGCTGCTGCGGCGGCTGGGCGCGGGCGGCATGGGCGAGGTGTACCTGGGCCGCAGTCCGGGCGGGCGCACCGTCGCGGTGAAGCTGGTCCGCGGCGAGTACGCGGCCGACCGGGAGTTCCGCAGCCGGTTCCGGCAGGAGGTCGATGCCGCCCGCCGGGTCGGCGGGCAGTGGACGGCGCCGGTGCTGGACGCCGACACCGAGGGCGAGCACCCCTGGGTGGCGACCGGGTACGTCGCCGGGCCCCCGCTGGGCGAGGCGGTCCGCGACTTCGGCCCGCTGCCGCCCGCCGTGGTCCGGGCGCTCGGCGCCGGCCTCGCCGAGACCCTGGAGCACGTCCACGGCACCGGCCTGGTCCACCGGGACATCAAGCCGTCCAACATCCTGCTCGCCCTGGACGGGCCGCGCCTGATCGACTTCGGCATCGCCCGCGCGCTCGACGCGGCGACCGCCCTGACCCGCTCCGGGTACGTGGTCGGCTCGCCCGGCTACATGTCCCCCGAGCAGGCCAACGGCCGCCCCGCCGGGCCGCCCGGCGACGTCTTCTCGCTCGGCGCCGCCCTCGCGTACGCCGCCACCGGCATCGCCCCGTTCGGCGAGGGCGTCAGCGCCGCCGTCCTGCTCTACCGGGTCCTGCACGAGGCCCCGGACCTCTCCGGGCTCGACGGGGAGGTGCGCGCGGTCATCCTCGACTGCCTCGCCAAGGACCCGGACGACCGGCCCGTCCCGGCCGAGCTGCGCCGCCGCCTGACCACCGCCGGCCCCGGCACCGTCCGGCTCGGGCAGCGCGGCTGGCTGCCGTCGGCCGTCTCCGAGTCGGTCGGCCGCCTCGCCGTCGAGCTCCTCGCCCTGGACACCGAACCCGCCGACGCCGTCCCGGCGCACGCCGGCCACCCACCGACCGTCCTCGACGGCGGCACCGCGACCGGCGAACGGGCCTCCGGCGAGCACGCGGTGGTGCTCGGCACCGGGACCGAGCCGCACAGCAGGCCGCGGCGGCGCGCCCTCCCGCTGGTCCTCGCCACCGCCGTCGCGGCCGCGGCGACCGTCGGCGGCGTCCTGTGGCTCAACCGCGACCGGACCACCTCCGGCCCCGGCGACGGCGGCCGCACCGCCGCCGCCCCGCCGCCCACCTCGGCCTCCGCCTCGCCCTCGCCCTCGCCGTCCCCGTCGCCCTCCCCCTCGCCGTCCCCCACCAGCCTGGTGCCGGCCGCCTTCCTGGGGGTCTGGCAGGGCGACGTCCACCAGACCGACAAGGGCAACCAGGGCAAGTACCGGATCCAGTTCACCCCCGGCAACCCCGGCGCCAACGTCGGCCGCGCCTCCACCACCTGGGAGTCCACCGGCGTCCCCTGCGCCTCCGTGGACGAGCTCGCCTCGGTCAGCGGCAACACGGTCACCGTCCTGGAGACCACCACCTCGGTCAGCGCGAGCTGCGCCGGCGACGTGGCCCTGAAGATCGTCTTCACCCTCACCGAGGACGGCCACCTGATCGCCCAGCAGGACGGGTTCGAGGACGTCCGCCTCTCCCGCCAGCAGTGACCGCCGTTAGGGTGGGCGGGGTGGACAGCCCACTCAGCCCCGACCGGGTCGACGCCTACCTGCGGCGGATCGGCGCGGCCCGCCCCGCGCGGGCCGACGCGGACGCCCTCGCCCGGCTCCAGCACGCCCACCTGACCAGCGTCCCGTTCGAGAACCTCGCCATCCACCTCGGCGAGCCGATCGACCTCGACCGGGACGCGCTGCTCGGCAAGCTGCTGGACCGCCGCCGCGGCGGCTTCTGCTACGAACTCAACGGCGCCTTCGCCGAGTTGCTGCGCGCACTCGGCTACCGGGTGTCCCTGCTCGGCGCCCGGGTGTTCGGCGACGGCCGCCTCGGCCCGCCCTTCGACCACCTCGCCCTGCGCGTCGAGCTCGACGAGCCGTGGCTGGTCGACGTCGGCTTCGGCCGCTTCAGCACCCGCCCGCTGCGCCTCGACGAACGCGGCGTCCAGCACGACCCGGCCGGTGGGTTCACCGTCACCGAGCACGGCACCGACCTGGACGTCGCCCTCGGCGACGAGCCCCAGTACCGCCTCGACCCGCGCCCGTACGAGCTCACCGACTTCGCCCCCACCTGCTGGTGGCAGGCGACCTCCCCGGCGTCGCACTTCACCCGCTCCACCACCTGTTCCCTGCTCGCCCCGGACGGCGGCCGGACCACCCTGAGCGGCCTGCGCCTGATCCGCACCGCCCCGGACGGCGCCCGCGAGGTCCGCCGCCTCACCGAACCCGAGGCCCTCGCCGCCTACCGCGACCACTTCGGCATCACCCTCGACCGCCTCCCCGCCGACCCCGCCGCAGCGACCGGCCCGGCGTCATGACCGACTGGACCGGCATCCGCGAACGGGTCCTCGCCCTGGCCGGATCCCCCGGCGGCGACCGGGTCTTCGGGGCGGCCGGGCACGGCTTCGCGCTCGACGCGCCGCTGACCGCCGCCGAGCTGGCCGAGGCCGAGGAGTGGCTCGGCGTCGAACTGCCCGAGGACTACCGGTCGTTCCTGCTCCTGGTCGGCACCGGCGGGGCCGGCCCGGACTACGGCCTCTTCCCCCTGCGGCGCGACGGCGCGGGCGGCTGGCACTGGGTCGGCGACGTCCCCGAGGAGGTCGCGCCGGGCACGCTCACCGGGCTGTTCCCGGGCGGCGCGGACCCACTGGCCACCGCGCGGACCCTGGCGGCGCGGCCGCTGCGCGAGGAGTACGAGGACCTGGCCGACCTCGACGCGGCGCTGGAGCTGTGGGAGGAGGAGCGCGCCCAGGTCCAGTACGACCCGCAGGGCACCGCCGGGGCGCTCTGCCTGGGCGACGAGGGCTGCGGGCTGACGGCCTGGCTGGTCGTCTCGGGCCCGGAGCGCGGCCGCATGTGGCGCGACCCGCGCTCCGACGGCCACGACCTGCACCCGCTCCGGGACACCGACGGCACCCCGCTGGACTTCGCCGCCTGGTACCTCGGCTGGCTCGCCGCCGCCGAGGCCGCCTGCGCCCCGGACCGGCCGGACCGCGGCTGAGCCGGTGGCGCGGCACGCGGAAGGCCCCGCAGCCGGGGCTGCGGGGCCTTCGCGTCGGTCGCCCGGGTGTCAGGCGAGGGAGGCCAGGGCCTCGTTGAGGGTGGCGGACGGGCGCATCACGGCCGCGGCCTTGGCCGGGTCGGGCTGGTAGTAGCCGCCGAGCTCGACCGGGGAGCCCTGGACGGCGATCAGCTCGGCGACGATGGTCTCCTCCTGCTCGGTCAGGGTCTTCGCGAGCGGGGCGAAGGCCTCGGCGAGCTGGGCGTCGTCGGTCTGCTTGGCCAGCTCCTGGGCCCAGTAGGTGGCCAGGTAGAAGTGGCTGCCGCGGTTGTCGATGCCACCGAGGCGGCGGCTCGGCGACTTGTCCTCGTTGAGGAAGGTGCCGGTGGCGCGGTCGAGGGTGTCGGCCAGGACCTTGGCGCGCGGGTTGCCGGCGACCTGGGCGAGGTGCTCGAAGCTGGCGGCCAGGGCGAAGAACTCGCCGAGGCTGTCCCAGCGCAGGTAGTTCTCCTTGACCAGCTGCTGGACGTGCTTCGGGGCGGAGCCGCCGGCGCCGGTCTCGAACAGGCCGCCGCCGTTCATCAGCGGGACGACCGAGAGCATCTTGGCGCTGGTGCCGAGCTCCAGGATCGGGAACAGGTCGGTCAGGTAGTCGCGGAGCACGTTGCCGGTGACCGAGATGGTGTCCTCGCCGCGGCGGATGCGCTCCAGCGAGAAGGCGGTGGCCTCCACCGGGGAGAGGATCTCGATCTGCAGGCCCTCGGTGTCGTGCTGCGGCAGGTACTCGTTGACCTTGCCGATGAGCACGGCGTCGTGGGCGCGCTCGGCGTCCAGCCAGAAGACGGCCGGGGAGCCGGTGGCGCGGGCGCGGGAGACGGCGAGCTTGACCCAGTCCTGGATCGGCGCGTCCTTGGTCTGGCAGGAGCGGAAGATGTCGCCGGCCTGGACGACCTGCTCCAGCACGGTCTCGCCGTTGGCGTCCACCAGGCGGACGGTGCCGGCGGAGGCGATCTCGAAGGTCTTGTCGTGGGAGCCGTACTCCTCGGCGGCCTGGGCCATCAGGCCGACGTTCGGCACCGAGCCCATGGTGGCCGGGTCGAACGCGCCGTGGGCGCGGCAGTCGTCGATGACGGTCTGGTAGACGCCCGCGTAGCTGCTGTCCGGGAGGACGGCGAGGGTGTCGGCCTCCTGGCCGTCCGGGCCCCACATGTGGCCGGAGGTGCGGATCATGGCCGGCATCGAGGCGTCGACGATGACGTCGCTCGGCACGTGCAGGTTGGTGATGCCCTTGTCGGAGTCGACCATGGCGAGCGCCGGGCCGGCGGCGATCTCGGCGTCGAAGGAGGCCTTGATCTCGGCGCCCTGCGGGAGCGCGTCCAGGCCGGCCAGGATCGAGCCGAGGCCGTTGTTCGGGTTCAGGCCGGCGGCGGCCAGCACCTCGCCGTACTGGGCGAAGGTCTGCGGGAAGAAGGCGCGCACGACGTGGCCGAAGACGATGGGGTCGGAGACCTTCATCATGGTGGCCTTGAGGTGCACCGAGAACAGCACGCCCTCGGCCTTGGCCTTGGCGACCTGGGCGGCGAGGAACTCGCGCAGCGCGGCGACGCGCATCACGGAGGCGTCGACGACCTCGCCGGCCTGGACCGGGACGGTCTCGCGCAGCACGGTGACGGTGCCGTCGGCGGCGACGTGCTCGATGCGCAGCGCGCCGGCCTCGGCGATGACGGCGGACTTCTCGGTGGAGCGGAAGTCGTTGACGCCCATGGTGGCGACGTTGGTCTTGGAGTCGGCCGACCAGGCGCCCATCCGGTGCGGGTGGGTCTTGGCGTAGTTCTTGACCGACAGCGGCGCGCGGCGGTCGGAGTTGCCCTCGCGCAGGACCGGGTTGACGGCGCTGCCCTTGACCTTGTCGTAGCGGGCGCGGGTGTCGCGCTCCTCGTCGGTCTTCGGCTCGTCCGGGTAGTCCGGCAGGGCGTAGCCCTGGGACTGCAGCTCGGCGATGGCGGCCTTGAGCTGCGGGATGGAGGCCGAGACGTTCGGCAGCTTGATGATGTTGGCGGCCGGGGTCTTGGCCAGCTCGCCGAGCTCGGCGAGGGCGTCGGCGATCCGCTGGCCCTCCTCCAGACGCTCCGGGAAGCTCGCGATGATGCGCCCGGCCAGCGAGATGTCGCGGGTCTCCACACTGACGCCCGCAGTCGCGGCGTAGGCCTGCACGACCGGCAGGAACGAATACGTCGCCAGGGCCGGGGCCTCGTCGGTGTGGGTGTAGATGATGGTCGAGTCTGTCACCGGTACTCCGCTTCCACGTCTAGAACGTCTTGACATCAAGATATCTCATCACGCCCCGGGAGCACGCTCTCACCCGCCCGGCCGACCACGCCTCCCCATATCCGGGCCCGCCCGACGTAGCGTGGTGTGTCCGGGTTCGTCCCGATCCCGCAGAGCTGTTTCCGCAGTGACTCCTGGAGGTGGACCGTGGCGGTGCCCGCAGCCCGCATCGTGTTCGACGACGCCGACCGCGCCGCCGTGGCCGAGGCGGTGACCGAGATGCTCGGCACCGGCGCGCTGACCCTCGGACCGTGGACCCAGCGCTTCGAGCAGTCCTTCGCCACCGAGCACGGCGCCTCGCACGCCGTCGCGGTGGCCAGCGGCACCGCAGCGCTGGAAATCGTCCTGCGCACCCTGGACGTCCGGGGGCGCGACGTGGTCGTCCCGGCGGTCACCTTCTACGCCACCGCCGGCGCCGTGCTGCACGCGGGCGGACGCCCGGTGCTCGCGGACGTCGACCCGGACACCCTTGCACTCAGCGCCGAGACCGTGGGGGCCGTGCTCACCCCCGACACCGCGGCGGTGGTCCTGGTCCACATCGGCGGGCTGATCTCCCCCGGGGTGGACGCCCTCGCCGCACTGTGCGAGGCCCGCGGCATCCCGCTGGTCGAGGACGCGGCGCACGCCCACGGCAGCAGCTTCCAGGGCCGCCCGGCCGGGACCTTCGGCGTCGCCGGGGCCTTCTCGTTCTACCCGACCAAGGTGGTGACCAGCGGCGAGGGCGGCATGATCCTCACCGAGTCGCCGGAGCTGCGCGACGAGGCCCGCATCCACCGCGACCAGGGCAAGGGCTCCTTCGGCACCAACCACCACGTCCGCGAGGGCGCCTCCTGGCGGCTCAGCGAGGCGAACGCCGCCGTCGGCACCGTCCACCTGCGCCGGCTCAAGGAGTTCGTCGAGACCCGCCGCCGGGTCGCCGGCCGCTACGACGCCGCGCTCACCGCGCTCGACGGGCTCACCCCGGTCCTGGAGCCGCCCGGCAGCCGGTCCAACTACTACAAGTACGTGGCGCTGCTGCCGTCCGGCGTCGACCGGGCCGAGTTCAAGCGGCTCTGCGCCGAGGAGCACGGCGTCCGCCTCTCCGGCGAGGTGTACGACCTGCCGCTGCACCACCAGCCCGTCCTCGCCGCCCACCGCGACCTGCGGCTGCCGGTCGCCGAGGACGTCTGCGCCCGGCAGGTCTGCCTGCCGGTGCTCTCCGACATGACCGAGGACGAGACCGACCAGGTCATCGGCGCCGTCACCGCCGTCCACCGCCGCCTCGCCGGCTGACAGAAAGGAACACCGCCGTGCGCGTCGCCGTCACCGGAGGCTGCGGGTTCATCGGATCGCACGTCGTCGACCGGCTGCTGGCCGCCGGTCACGAGGTGCTGGTCGTCGACACCGCCGACCGCTACCTCAACCCGTCCGCCGAGCACGTCAGCCTCGACATCCTCGACCTGCCCGGCCTCACCGGCGCCTTCGAGGGCTGCGAGGTCGCCTTCCACCTGGCCGCCATGGCCGACGTCGAGAAGGTCACCGCCGACCCGGTCGGCGCCGTCCGCTGCAACATCGACGGCACCGAGACCGTCCTGGAGGCCGCCCGCCGCGCCGGGCTCGGCCACACCGTCCTCGCCTCCACCGTCTGGGTGTACGGCGCCGCCCTCGCCGAGCCCACCCTCGACGGCGAGGAGCAGGAACTCGACGAACACACCCCCATCGACCTCGACCGCAGCGGCCACCTCTACGTGGCCACCAAGCTCGCCGCCGAGATGCTCATGCACAGCTACCGCGAGCTGTACGGCCAGCACTTCACCATCCTGCGCTACGGCATCCCGTACGGGCCGCGGATGCGCGACGAGCTGGTGGTCGCCCGCTTCGTGCAGGCCGCGCTGGCCGGCCGGCCGATCACCATCGCCGGCGGCGGCCTGCAGACCCGCAACTTCGTCTACGTCGAGGACCTCGCCGACGCCCACGTCCGGGCGCTCTCCCCCGCCGCGCAGGACCAGACCTTCGCCCTGGAGGGCGCGACCGCGATCTCCATCCGGGAGATCGCCGACACCGTCGACCGGCTGCTCGGCCCGATCACCGTCGAGGAGGGCGAGGCCCGCACCGCCGACTACGCCGGCCGCCGGAT
Organism: Kitasatospora sp. NPDC048365; assembly: GCF_043200835.1. Taxonomy (NCBI): domain Bacteria; kingdom Bacillati; phylum Actinomycetota; class Actinomycetes; order Kitasatosporales; family Streptomycetaceae; genus Kitasatospora; species Kitasatospora sp. NPDC048365. The sequence continues at coordinate 148,441 of NZ_JBICYJ010000003.1, read as the reverse complement.
CTCCAACGCCGCCGCCAAGCGTCTGCTCGGCTGGTCGCCGCGGACCAGCTTCTCCGACGGCGTCCAGCAGTACGCCGACTGGTACCGCTCCACCACCGGCGGGCCGCGCTGAGCGGCGACCGCCCGCCGCACGCCCTGCTGGTCTCCGGCTCCCTCGGCCAGGGCCACGACGTGATGGCCCGGGCCTGCGCCGACACCCTGGAGGAACACGGCTGGACCACCGACACGGTGGACGCCATGGCCCTGCTCGGCGACCACTCCGGCGCGGCCGGCGAGGCGGTCTTCCGCCGGCTGCTCGCCCTGCCCGGCGTGTACGACGCCTTCCACTTCTCGGCGCTGCGGCCCGGTGCCCGGATCGCCCTCGCCGCCGACGCCGCCGCCCGGCGGCGCCTGGTCCCGGCGCTGCGCGGGCTCCTCGCCCGGCAGCGGCCCCAGCTCGTCGTCTCGGTGTTCGCCACCGCCACCTCCGCCGTCAACCAGCTGCTCGCCACCTGGCCCGCCGGCGTCCGGCACATGGTGCTGTGCACCGACGTCACCCCGCACCGGCTCTGGGTGCAGGACGGCACCGACCTCTTCCTGGTCACCTCGGAGGTCGCCGCCTGCGCCGTCCGCCGCTACCGGCCGCACGCACCGGTCGCCGTCCTGCCCGCGCCGCTGCGCGATCCCTTCTACCGGCCGCCCACCCGGGCCGAGGCCCGCGCCGAGACCGGGGTGCCCGACGACGCCCGGTGCGTGCTGCTGATGTCCGGCTCCTGGGGGCTCGGGCCGCTCGCCCGCGCCGCCGCCCAGCTCTCCGACGCCGGCCCGCACGTCCTCGCCGTCGCCGGCAGCAACACCGAGCTCGAGGGCCGGCTGCGCGCCGCCGCCCGCTCCCGGCCCCGGCTGCACCCGTACGGCTGGACCGACCGGATGCCCGCGCTGATGGCCGCCGCCGACCTGGTCGTCACCAGCTCCGGCGACACCTGCAGCGAGGCCCGCGCGATCGGGCGGCGCCTGCTGCTGCTGGACGTCGTCCAGGGGCACGGCCGCGACAACCTCCAGCACGAACTGGAGCTCGGCCACGCCGACGTCACCTCCGCCCACCCCTCCGACGTCGTCCGCAGCGCCCTCGCCGCCCTCGACCGCCCCACCCCCGCCCCGTCCCCCGGCGCCACCCCCGCCCCGTGGCGCACCGGCTTCACCAAGGCCCTCGCCGACCTGGGCCTGCCGACCGCCTGACCCGGCACCCCGGGACGGGCGTCAGGCCGCCGGGACGGCGTGGTCGCGGAGCGGGCCGAGGGCCAGGCCCCGGTCGGCGCAGTGGTCGGCGATCAGGGGGAGGGCCGCCAGGGTGGTCCGCCAGGAGCCCGGGGCGGAGGTGCAGTCGGAGTCGTGCAGGAGCAGCGTGGCGCCGGGGCGCAGGCGGGGGGCGGCGGTGGCGAGCACCGAGGCGGGGGTGGCGTCGTCGGTCCAGTCGCGGCCCCAGGCCGTCCACAGCACGGTGCGCAGCCCGAGCCGGCGGGACGCCGCCGCGAGGCCCGCGGTGAGCACCCCGTACGGCGGCCGGTACCACTGCGGCTCGTCGCAGCAGTACGCGGTGACGGCGTCCCGGGTGCGGCGCAGCTCGGACAGGTCGCGGCGGGGCGCCGGGTACCACGGGACGCGGTGGTACCAGCCGTGCACGGCGACCTCGTGGCCGCGCAGGACCAGCTCGCGGCCCAGGTCGGGGTGGCGTTCCAGGGCGTCGCCGAGCAGGAAGAAGGTGGCGCGGGCGCCGATCCGGTCGAGGGCGTCCAGGACGGGCGGGGTGCCGGCCGGGTCGGGCCCGTCGTCGAAGGTCAGCGCGACGTGCCCGGGGCGTTCGCCGTACCCGGCGGTGCGCCGGGCCAGGTGGTGGCGGACGGGCGGCAGCCGGACGGCGGCCGGTGCCAGGTGCAGCAGCTCGACGCCCGCGGCCGCCGCCGCGGCCGCGCCGGTCGCTCCGGTGGCGCGCATCAGCCGAACCGGGCCGCCAGCCGCCGGAACGTGCCCGGCGCGAGGCCGTGGATGCGGGCCGGCCCGGCGAGCCACGCCGGGACGAACACCCGGTCCCGGTGGGTGGTGATGGTGGCGACCACCGAGTCGGCGACCTTCCCGGCGGACACCGGGCGGGGCCGCTCCCGCTGGTAGGGGGTGCCGCGCCGGGCGAAGAACGGGGTGTCGACCGGGCCGGGCAGCACGATCCGGACATCGACGCCGGTGCCGCGCAGCTCGTACCAGAGGCTCTCCGCGAACATCGCCAGCCCCGCCTTGGTGGCGGCGTACGCGGTCTCGTCGCGGACGCCCACCTGGCCGGCCATCGAGCCGAGCAGCACGATCCGGCCGTGCCGGCGGGCCAGCATGCCGGGCAGCAGCTCCCGGGCCAGGCGCAGCGGGGCGCCCAGGTTGACCTCCAGCATCCGGTCCACGGCGTCCGGCGGCGTCTGGACGAACGGGCCGCGCCAGCCGAGCCCGGCGCTGGCGACCAGCGCGTCCACCCGGCCGGTGGCGGCGAGCGCCGCGTCGGCCAGCAGGCGTGGGCCGTCCGGGGTGGCGAGGTCCTGCGGCAGTGCCTTGCCGCCGGTGCGGTCGGCGACCTCGGCCAGCCGGTCGGGGTCGGTGCCGGAGAGGAGTAAGCGCCAGCCTGCTCCGGCCAGGCGGTCGGCGGTGGCGGCGCCGATGCCGGAGGAGGCTCCGGTGATCAGCGCCACCGGGGTTTCGCCCTGTCGGGTGTCGTCCGAGCCCATGTGCACCTGCCCGGTCGGGGGTACGTTCGGCTCCCCACGATCCCACCGCACCGCCCGCCGGGCGACCGGGGTGTCAGCCCGTGGCGACCGGCTCGCGCAGGGTGGCGGTCAGCAGCGGCATGTACGCGGGGGAGCACGCGAACAGCACCGGCTCCCCGCGGTCGCGGCACTCTGCCACCTGCCAGTAGCGGCGGACCGCGGCGGGGTCGGTCTTCGCCCGCTCGCGCACCCGGACCAGCTCCAGGTGCACCAGCGGGACCGGCCGCCGGTTCAGGCCCGGCTCCTCGGTCGGCGCGACCGCGAGCGTGCTCCGGGAGACGCTCAGGAAGCCGAGCGTCGGCCGGCAGTACGGGCGGTCGCCGATCGCGCTGCCCTCGAAGCTCACCACCTGCCCCGCCTCGACCGCCGCGGTCAGCTTCCGGGCCCGCCGCCGCTCGCCGCCGCCGGGCACCGGCAGCAGGGTCAGCACTCCGAGCAGGATGTCGAGCAGCATCCGGTTCCCCCCAGGTGACGTCGTTTCGACACGGACGACGAGCAACCGGGGCGGTTGGTTCCGGTGGACGGTCCAAGGCCTGTCCGACAGGCCTCAGCGGGGCGCGGGGGTGCGTTCGGCGGGGTGGTCCGCGGCGGGGTCGGTGCCGGGTTCGGGTTCGGCGAAGCGGGCGAGCAGGAAGGTGCCGCCGACCGCGAGGAGGAAGCCGAGCACCGCGCACCACGCGTAGCCGGGTCTGGCGGTGTCGCCGAGCGCCAGCACCCCGATCACCGCCGGGCCGAAGGTCTCCGACAGGGTTCCGGCCGCGGTCGCGGCGGTGACGGTGCCGCGTTGCAGGGCGAGCGCGTACGCGACGTAGCCGCCGACGCCGCCGAGCGCCAGCGCGTACGTGGCCGGGTCGGCGAGCACCGCGGTGAGGCTGCTCGCGTCGAGCACCCGGACGGCGAGGCTGGTGATGCCGAAGCCGACGCCCGCGAGCAGGCCGATCCCGGCGGCGGCCGCGTTGCCGGCCCGGCGGGCGAGCAGGGCGGTGCCGGCCAGCATCAGCACGGTGGTGCCGAGCAGCGCCAGGTGGAACGCCGGCGGGGCGTCCTCCCGGCCCTCGGTGCCGGAGCCGACGGTGAGCAGCAGCAGGCCGGCGACGACGGCGGTGATGCCCGCCGTGTCGCTGCGGTGCAGGTGGGTGCCGAGCATCCGGACGGCGGCCAGCGCGGTGACCGCGAGGCTGGCGTTGGTGACCGCCTGCACGGTGAACAGCGGGAGCGTGCGCAGGGCGACGATGCTCAGCGCGAAGCCCGCGATGTCCATGACGGTGCCGAGGACGAACGGCCAGCTGCGCACCAGCGCGGCCAGCAGTCCGGCCCGGACCCGGTCGACGTGGGGCGCGGCGCGGGCGCCGCGCGCCTGGAAGACCGAGCCGAAGCCGAAGCACGCGGTCGCGGCGAGGGCCGCGGTCAGTCCGAGCAGCATCGGCGCCTCCGGCCGGGTACGGCGGTGGGTGGTCCGCCACCAGTCTGGGCCGGGCGGGCCGCTCGGCGCAGGTCGGCGGTGGCGAGCCGGGGAACCGCGCTCCCTGGGCGTCATCGCCTGCGTACACTCCGTCAGGTCAGGCCCGTCGCACGTCGTACGTCGCCGAGGAGCAGCCCGATGGCCACCGCAGTCGTCCGTGAGGTACCCGAGTTGGACGCCGCCGCGGTCGCCGAGTGGCGGGCCGGGCGGCGGCCGCTGGTGGAGTTGATGGCGCGGGCGCAGCGGGAGCTGGGCGGGGTCGCGGGGTTCCGGCTGGGCGAGGGGCCGCCGACGGTGGTGGTGACGGATCCGGCGGCGGTGCAGCACGTGCTGGCGCTGAACCCGGAGACGTACGCGAAGCGCTCGCACCGGGCGCGGATGCTGGTCGGCGACGGTGTGCTGTCGGCGTCCGGCGAGGCGTGGCGCAACCAGCGGCGGCTGCTGCAGGCGCAGTTCACCGGGCCGGGGATGCGCCGCTACCAGCACCGGCTGGAGGCGGCGGCCCGGGCGACGGCCGAGCGCTGGGCGGGCCACGCGCGGACCGGCGAGCCGGTGGACATCGGCGAGGAGATGCGGCTCTTCGCGCTGGACACCGTCTGGCGGGCGCTGACCGGCCATCCGGTGGACGCGGCGACGGCGCAGGCACTCGGCGGGGTGGCGGCGGTCGTCGAGGCGCTGCCGAGCCTGCCCGCCGACGCGGTGGAGCCGCCGCCGGCCGTCGCGGCGGACCTGGCGCGGATCGACGAGGTCGCGCACCAGGCGATCGCGGCCGCCCGGACGGGTGAGGCCGGTCCGGACGGGCCGGGGCTGCTGCACCTGCTGGTCGAGGCGGGCGAGGAGCGGCCGGAGTACACCGACGCGCTGATCCGGGACGAGCTGGTGACCCTGCTGATGGCCGGGCACGAGACCACGGCGTCCACCCTGACCTGGCTGTACCTGCTGCTCGACGGCGCCCCCGAGGCCCGCGGGTGGGCGCTCGCCGCCGGGCCGGACGGCTCGGCGGAGCGCCGCGCGGCGATCGACGCGCTGGCGTCCGAGGCGCTGCGGCTGTACCCGTCGGCGTGGATGCTGCCGCGGCGGGCGGTCGTCGACGACGTGCTGCTCGGCCACCGCATCGAGGCCGGCAGCGACGTCCTCAGCTGCCCGTACCTCACCCACCGCGATCCCGGGCTCTGGGCGGAGCCCGGGCGCTTCGACCCGCGCCGGTTCACCGAGCCCGGCGGGCGGCCCGCGCAGCAGGGCGCGTACCTGCCGTTCGGCATCGGCGCCCGCGCCTGCCTGGGCATCCGCTTCGCCCAGCGGGAGATGCTGGCCCTGCTCGAACTGCTGCTCCCCGCGCACACCGTGGCGTTCCACGCGCCCGCGCCCGCCGCCGCCTTCGGCCTCACCGTCCGCCCGACCGGCCCGACCCCGGCGACCATCAACTAATTGCGTGGCCGGGCAGGCGGGTTGTTCCTAGACTCGGCTCCCAGAGCGCGCTGCCGGTTCGGGCCGCGCGCGCCGTGACGGGTCCGGAGGGGGGCGAGGGGCATGCGTGAGCGCTGCGTCCTCGTCGTTCCCGCGTCGCGGTTCGAGGTGATCCTGGTGTCCCCGTCCGCCCGGTGCCGGCTGCGCGGCCGCCACCGGACGTCCTGACGCGACACCTCGCTCCGACGTTCCGTCAGGGCCAATTGCGCCGCCCCGTTCAGGTTCCACCTCGAAAGGCCATCGGGCCATGCGCATCGACCTCACCCGCAACCTCGGCATCCTCGCCCACGTGGACGCCGGCAAGACCACCGTCACCGAGCGGATCCTCTTCCTGACCGGCCTGACGCACCGCCGGGGCGAGGTCCACGACGGCACCACCGTCACGGACTTCGACCCGCAGGAGCGCGACCGGGGCATCACCATCTTCGCGGCGGCCGCCAGCTGCGTCTGGGACGGCCACCGGCTGAACGTCGTCGACACGCCCGGGCACGTCGACTTCACCGACGAGGTGGAGCGTTCGCTGCGGGTGCTGGACGGCGCGGTCGCGGTGTTCGACGCGGTCGCGGGTGTCGAGCCGCAGAGCGAGACGGTGTGGCGGCAGGCGGACCGGCACGGCGTGCCGCGGATCGCCTTCGTCAACAAGCTCGACCGGGCCGGTGCGGACCTGGACCTCGCGGTCGCCTCGATCCGCGAGCGGCTGGGCGTCGTCCCGCTGGTGGTGCAGCTGCCGATCGGCACCGAGGACGCCTTCACGGGTCTGGTCGACCTGGTCCAGATGACGGCCCTGAGCTGGCCCGACGGCACGGACGGGGTCGCCGTGGGCCCGGTGCCGGAGGAGCTGCGCGCCGAGGCGGACCGCCGTCGCCGGCTGTTGGAGGAGGCGGTCGCCGAGCTGCACCCCGCCGCGCTGGAGGAGTACTGCACCACCGCCGCGCTCTCCCCCGCCACGCTGACGGCCGCCCTGCGCGACCTGACGCACGGCGGGCAGGGCGTGGTGGTGCTGGCCGGCTCGGCGTACCGCAACCGGGGCATCGAGCCGCTGCTGGACGCGGTCACCGCCTACCTGCCCTCGCCCTCGGACGTGCCGCCGGTGCGTGGCCTGCCGGTCGGGGCGGCGGCAGTCGGGGCGGCGGCGGACGGGGACCTGGTGGAGCGGCCGGCCGATCCGGCGGCGCCGTTCGCGGGGCTGGTGTTCAAGGTGACCGTCGGCGACAGCGGCCGGCTCGGCTTCCTGCGGGTGTACGCGGGGACGCTGCGCCGGGGCGACACCGTGCTGGACGCGGGGACCGGCCGGACCGAGCGGGTCCGGCGGATCTTCCGGGTCCGGGCCGACCGGCACACCGAGGTGCCGGAGGCGGTGGCGGGCGACATCGTCGCCGTGGTCGGGCCGAAGGCGGCCGCGACCGGGGCGACGCTGTGCGCGCCGGACGCCCCGCTGCTGCTGGAACCGCCGACGGCGGCCGACCCGGTGGTCTCGGTGGCCGTCGAGGCCCGGCGGACCGTCGACACCGACCGGCTGGCCGTCGCGCTGGCCCGGCTGGTGGAGGAGGACCCGTCGCTGACCGTCCGGACCGATCCGGAGACCGGTCAGACCGTGCTGTCCGGCATGGGCGAGCTGCACCTGGAGGTGGCGGTGGAGAAGGTCCGCCGCGCCACCGGGCTGGAGGTCGCCGTCGGCCGGCCGCAGGTCGCGCTGCGCGAGACCGTGGTGCGCGGGGTGACCGGGCTGACCTACCGGCACGCCAAGCAGGACGGCGGCGCCGGGCAGTTCGCCCAGGTGGTGCTGGACGTGGCGCCGCTCGACCACGCCGAGGCGGACTTCGTGTTCGGCTCGGCCGTGGTCGGCGGGCGGGTGCCGAAGGAGTACGTGCAGGCCGTCGAGGCGGGCTGCCGGGACGCCCTCGCCGAGGGGCCGCTCGGCGGCCACCCGGTGACCGGGCTGCGGGTGACCCTGACCGACGGGGCCACCCACGTCAAGGACTCCTCGGAGCTCGCCTTCCGCACCGCCGGGCGGCTCGCCCTGCGCGAGGCGCTGCGGCGCTGCGCGGTGCAGCTGCTCGAACCGGTCGCGGAGGTCACCGTGACCGTGCCGGAGGAGAGCGTCGGCGCGGTGGTCGGCGACCTGTCGGCCCGGCGCGGCCGGATCAGCGGGTCCACCGCCCGCGGCGGCACCGCGGTGGTCACGGCGACCGTGCCGCTGGCCGAACTGTTCGGCTGGGCGACCCGGCTGCGCAGCCGCACCAGCGGCCGCGGCGGCTTCACCACCCGCCCGGCGGGCTACGCCCCGGCTCCGGCCGCGGTGGCAGCCGGGTAGCAGCGGGCCCCCGTCCGGGCGAATGCGCGGGCGGGGGCCGTCCGGGGCACAGTGAAAGGGGGACGGAACTCGCATACCGGGGCAATCGTTACCGGGTACGGAGAGCGAGGTACTGCACCGCATGACACCGACCACCCTGCGTACCCGGCTCAGCCCCCGCCTGTTCTGGTCCGCCCTGGCGGTCGCCACGCTGCTGGTCGTGCTGCTCTCGCTGCTCTCCAGCACCACGGCCCGGCTCTCGCCGCTGCTGATCGTGCTGCCCGCGCTGGCCGCCGGTCTGGGCTCCGTCCGGCAGACGCTGATCGCCTCCGGCTGGGTGCTGGCGCTGCTCGGGGTGTCCTTCGCCTACGAGCCGCCCGAGCAGGTCACCGACGGGGTCACCGAGACCGTCGCGGCGATCGCCTTCCTGGCCCTCGCGGTCTCCGCCTGCCGCTGGCGCACCCACCGCGAGCGGGAGCTGGAGCGCCTGCGCACCACCCTGGTGGCGCTGCAGCGGCAGATCCTGCGGCCGCTGCCGGTGGTCACCCGGGAGGTGCTGATGCACGGCGTCTACGCGCCGGTCGAGGAGGACCGGCAGGTCGGCGGCGACATCTACGAGATCGTCCAGTCGCCGTTCGGCACCCGGGTGCTGATCGGCGACGTGCAGGGCAAGGGCCTGGCGGCGATCGGCGCGGGCTTCGCGGTGCTGGGCGCGTTCCGCGAGGCCGCGTACCGGGAGCCGACGCTGTCGGCGGTGGTCGACGCGCTGGAGGACGCGGTGGTGCGGCACAACGAGTTCGCCGAGCAGAGCGGCGAGCCGACCCGCTTCGTCACGGCGCTGGTGCTCAGCATCGACGGCGAACCCGAGGTGCAGGCCGTCAACTGCGGGCACCTGCCGCCGTACGTGCTCGACGGCCCGGGCGGCCACGGCCCGCTGGACCTCGCGGACACCGCCGTCCCGCTCGGCCTCGCGGCCCTCTCCTCCGAGCCGCGGGTGGTGCAGTGGTTCGACCTGCCCGAGCGCACCACCCTGCTGCTGTACACCGACGGGGTCTCCGAGGCCCGCGACCGCAGCGGCGCCTTCTACCCGCTGGAGGAGCGGCTGCCCGAGCTCGCCGGGCTCCCCGCCGCCGACCTGGTGACCGCGCTGCGCGCCGACATCGACCGCTTCACCGCCGGGGCCCGCCGCGACGACATCGCGGCGCTCTCGCTGCGCCGCGCCCCGGCGCTGCACTGAACCGCACGACCGTTCGGGTGCACACGGTTGCGTCACAGCGGTGCGCACCGCGTTCGGAGCTTGTGGAGATGGCGGCCGGGCCGCGTGGCCGGCCCGGAGGACGGGTACGCGCCGCCGTTACCGGCACCCGCCCCGGCCGGGGCGGGGCGGTCACAGAAGGGCGATCCGATGTCGAACTCCGCCGTCCACCCGGTGTCCGTCACGCTGCCGCAGAGCCCGCAGCCCGACGTCCCCGTCGCCGCGGAGCTGCGCTTCGACAGCGACCGCCCGTACGCGGCGTGCCTGGCGTTCCCGGTGGCGGAGTGCGGCTGCGCCGACGAAGGGCTGCGGCTGTGCTGGTACTTCAGCCGCGACCTGCTCAACGAGGGCCGGCACGCCCCGGCGGGCCTCGGCGACGTCGAGGTCCGGCCCGGGGGGCCGGGCAGCGTGCTGATCACCCTGCAGGGACCGGACGGGCACGCGGTGCTCAGCGCCCCGACCGACACCGTGGCGGCGTTCCTCGCCGAGTGCTTCGCCCTGGTGCCCGCCGGGTCGGAGACCGACCACCTGGACATCGACGGCATCCTGGTCCACCTCCTGGACGGCGACGGGCCACGGGCCGCCTGAGCCGGACTACGGATGATGGCGCACTGCCCAACATCGGCGACCCGTATTGTTTCCGACCCCCGGATGCGCCGACCGTGGGACGCGTCAACCGTCCGGCCGTCCCCCGGGAGACCCGATGAACCGCGTCCACGTCCGCCCCGCCGCGGTCGACAGCGCCGGGTTCCGGCTGGAGCCGGGCGGGCACGTCACTGGTCACCTGCGCAACTGGGTGTGCGGGAGCCTGCGTCGCTGGGGGCTGGAGCCGCTGACGCCCGACCTCGAACTGATCGCCACCGAGTTGGCGGGCAACGCCCTGCTCCACGGTGAGCTCCCGGCCAGGGCCACCCTGGAGCTGCTGCCGGCCCGCGGGGTGCGCCTGGCGGTCACCGACGCCGGGCCCGGCTTCCTCCCGGAGCCGGTGGTCGCCTCCTGGGAGGACGACGCCGACGGGGCGGGCCGGGGGCTGATGATCGTCTCCGCGCTCAGCACCGCCTGGGGCGTGGACCGCCTGGACCTCGGCCAGCGGGTCTGGGCCGACCTCGTCCCGCACTGACCCGCCCTGACCCGCACCGCCCGCCCCCGCCGCGGGCCGGGCGGGCTCACGCCGTCGGCACCGGCCCGGTGGTCGCGCGGATCACCAGCTCCGGGTCGAACAGCAGCTCGCCGGTGGGCGTGTCCCGGCCGCCGACCAGGGCCAGCACGCTGCGCCCCACCTCCAGCGCGAGGCGGTCGGCGGGCTGGCGCACCGTGGTCAGCGGCGGGTCGACGAACTCGGTGATCATCGAGCCGTCGTAGCCGACCACCGAGAGGTCCTCGGGCACCGAGCGGCCGAGCCGGCGCGCCCCGCGCACCACGCCCAGCGCCATGAAGTCGCTGGCGGCCACGATCGCGGTGGCGCCCAGGTCGAGCAGCGCGCCGGCCGCGGCCTGCCCGCCCTCCACCGTGTACGACTGCCGGATCACCAGGCGCTCCGGCTCGACGGCGCCGCGCCGGGCCATGGCCTCCAGGAAGCCCTGCACCCGGCGGTCGGCCGGCTGGTTGCCCGCCGGGCCGGAGGCCATGCCGATCACCCGGTGGCCCAGCCGGTGGAGGTGGTCGACGGCCAGTTCGGCGGCCAGCCGGTCGTCGGTGGAGAACACCGGGACCGGGACGCCGTCCGCGAACTCGCCGTTGACCCCGAGGTAGGGGATGCGGCGGGTGCGCAGCATCTCGTAGATGTCGGTGTCCGCGCCGTCCACGGTGTTGGAGGCGGAGAGGAAGACCACCGCGGCGATGCCCTTGTCGATGATCGCGGCGATGTACTCCCGCTCCTGCACGCCGCCGGGGAAGGAGGGGCACAGGACCGTCTTGAGGCCGTGCGGCGCGAGCGCCGACTCGATGCGCTCGGCGACGTCCGCGAAGAAGGGGTTGGAGACGTGCTCGGTGACCACGGCGACGATCTGCCCCTGGACGGAGCGCTCGTAGCCGAGTTCGGCCATGGCCCGCTCGACCGCGTCCCGGGTCTTCTTCGCCACGCCCTGGCGGCGGTTGATCACCCGACTGACCGTCGCCTCGCTCACACCCGCGTGAGCGGCGATCTCGACGATGCCGATCTTCATGTCCTCCCCTTCACCGGACGGTCCACCGGGCCGTTCACACGCTGCTTCGAATCCGGGCCAGCCCCATCCGCGGGACCGGCACGCTGCGCAGGCCCGGCACGAGAGTGGTCTGGACCCGGTCGATCATACGGCCGTCGGCGGCGTGCACCTCGATCTCCGCAGCCAGCTCCCCGCCGTGCACCTCCAGCACCAGGCGGTCCGCCGAACTCCCGTTGACCAGTACGGTTTCGGTGAAGTCGGCCGGGCGCAGCGGCACCGCGCGCCCGGTGTGCACATCGAGCACGCACACGCCGTCGGCGACGGACTCCACCACCGTGTAGAGCTCGTCGGGGCGGCCCGGCTCGACCCGGCCGTCCAGCAGCTGCGGCCGCAGGGCGCGCCACTGGGCGAGCCAGAAGCGCAGCGCGGCCAGGTGCTCCTCGGGCAGGGTGTCCAGGCGGACGGAGACCTGCGGGACGGCGTGCAGGGTGCTGATCAGGTGGCGGGCGCAGGACTCGACGGGCGCCCCTGCCTCCCACATCAGCGGGTCGCTGTGGACGGCTCCGCCGACGGCGAGCAGCGCGGTGTCGATGGTGCGGACCCGGTTGCCGGTGGAGTCGCCGGGGCAGTCGAAGGAGCGCAGCATGTTGCCGAAGGCGGCCATGCCGGGGCCGACGTAGGGCTGGCGCAGTTCGAGCAGCACGTCCGGGCGGACGGCCTCCAGGCCGGCGCGCAGGTCGGCGAGCAGCAGGGTCAGCGCCCGGCCGACGTCGCCGCCGCCGTCGTGGGCGTAGACCATCGCCTCGTCGAGGAAGTCGACCTTGAGGCCGTCGAGTCCGTGCTCGCGGACCAGGCGCACGCACAGGTCGACGACGTGGGCGCGGACCTCGGGCCGGCGCGGGTCGAGGACGTTCGCTCCGGGGACGCCGGCGGCGACGGGGGCGTACGGCTTCCACCGCTCGTGGCAGGCGGCCTTGGGGCCCAGCAGCAGCGGGGCGACCCAGGCGAGGTAGCGCAGGCCGGTGTCGCGGACCCGGGCGACGTGGCCGGCGAAGTCGGGGAACTTCCGCGGGTCGGGCGTCCAGTCGCCGACGCCGGCGTAGCCGCGGCCGCTGCCGTGCTCCTGCCAGCCGTCGTCGAGGATCAGGGCGCCGAAGCCGAGGCCGGCGGCGAGCCGGGCCTGCTTCTCGACCTCGCCGGCGGTGACGTTCTGGTTGTAGGCGTACCAGGTGCAGTAGAGCGGGACGCGGGCGGCCTCCGGCACCGGCATGGCGCGGGTGCGGTCGGTGAACCAGGCGCGCAGCGGGCGCAGCGCGGCGGCGACCGAGGGGGCGCGCGGGACGAGCAGCAGGCGGTGGGGCCGCTCGGCGGGCGGCAGGTGGAGGTGGACGACGTGGGTGTCGTTCTCCTCCGAGACGCCGTAGCGCAGGGCGACTTCGGGCACCGGGTCGGCGGTGGCGAAGGTGAGCAGGGTGGCGCCCGCGTAGTCGTACAGGCAGCCGGCCGCCAGGCCGTCGACCAGGCTGACGGTGGACCGGCCCTCCCAGTCGGCGACCAGGGTGCGGCGCCAGTCGGCGCCGGGGTGCCAGTAGCCGGCGGCGTCGCCGAGCGGGACGGACAGCCGTACCTCGACCGGGACGCGCGGGGCGTCGATCCTCAGCACCCGGACGCCCGGCGCGGCCTCTTCCAGGGTCCAGTCCGCGTCGGTGCCGTCGGCCAGGACGGCGACCTCGACCTCGTCGAGCAGCGGCGTGTAGCGGGCCGGGGCGAGTTCGGCGGTGGTGACGGCCTCGGGGGCCTGGGTGGTCACGGTGGTTACTCCTTGACGGCACCGGCCAGCAGGCCGGAGACGAAGTGGCGCTGGAGGGCGAGGAAGACGACGGCCATCGGGATCGCGGCGACGGCGGTGCCGGCCATGATCGCGCCGTAGTCGGTGTCGGTCACGCCCTTGAGCGAGGCGAGCGCCACGGGGATGGTCAGCGAGGCGCTGTCGCGCAGCACGATCAGCGGCCAGACGAAGTCGTTCCACTGGAAGAGGAACAGGAAGATCGCAAGCGCCGCGAGGGCCGGCTTCATCGGGGGCAGCACGACCCGGACGAACAGCCGCAGTTCGCCGCAGCCGTCGACCCGGCCGGAGTCGAGCAGCTCGTCCGGGACGGTGCCCATGGACTGGCGCATCAGGAAGATCCCGAACGGCAGGGCCAGGTTGGGCACGATGACGGCCTGGTAGGTGTTGAGCCACTCCAGGTCGGCCATCATCTTGAACAGCGGCACCAGGGTGACCTGGGCGGGGATGACCAGGCCCAGCATCAGCACGCCGAAGAGGGCGTCGCGGCCCCGGAAGCGGTACTTGGCGAAGGCGTAGCCGGCCAGGGTGCACACGGTGCCCGCGCACAGCGTGTAGAGCACGGCGATCAGCAGGGAGTTGAGCACGACCCGGCCGAACTGCGCGGTGGTCTGCAGGCTCTGCAGGTTGTCCAGCAGGTGCCCGCCGGGCATCAGCGGCGGCGGCGAGTCGAAGATCTCGTTGCTGCTGTGGGTGGCGGCGACGACCAGCCAGTAGAACGGCAGGAGCACCGCGGCCAGCAGGATGGCCAGGCTCCAGGTGAGGACGATGCTGTTGCGCAGGCGGCCGGGGGCGCTCTTGCGCCCGGCGCGGTGGGTGGGCGTCATGACTTGTCTCCCAGCACCTTGAACTGGACCAGCCCGAGGATGCCGATCAGGACGGCCAGGGCGTAGGCGATGGCGGACGCGTAGCCGAAGTCGAAGAAGGTGAAGGCGTTCTGGTACAGGTACACGCCGATGGTCAGGGTCGCGTTGTCCGGACCGCCGTGGGTGAGGATGAACGGCTCGTCGAAGATCTGCAGGGTGCCGATGGTGGAGAGCACCGTGGTCAGCAGCAGCGCGGGGCGCAGGCCCGGCAGGGTGACGTGGCGGAAGGCGCCGAGCGCCCCGGCGCCGTCCACGGAGGCGGCGTCGTACAGCTCGCGCGGGATCGACTGCAGCCGGGCGAGCAGGATCACCGCGTTGTAGCCGGTGTAGTGCCAGGTCAGCGCCAGTCCGAGGGAGATCCGCGCCCAGAGCGGGTCGGTCAGCCACGGGACCGCGTCGAGGCTGACCGACTGCAGCAGCCAGTTGACCAGGCCGTACTTCTCGTTCAGCAGCACCGAGAAGATCACGCCGTAGGCGACCAGGCCGGTGACCATCGGCAGGAAGAAGCCGAGCCGGAAGACGGCCCGCGCCCGCAGGATCGCGGAGTCGAACGCCACCGCAAGGCCGGTGGCCAGCGCCAGCATGACCGGCACCTGGACCAGCAGGACGACGGCGGTGTTCTTCAGGGCCGTCCAGAACAGCGGGTCGTCCAGCAGCCGGGTGTAGTTGTCGGCGCCGACGAAGGTGTCGGTGCCGTCGATCGTCTTGTGGAGGCTGAGGACGAAGGACCAGGCGATCGGGTAGAGCTTGAAACCGGCGAACAGCGCGAGGGCCGGCAGGACGAACAGGTACGGGGCCAGGCGGCGGCCGGTCAGCCGGGGCGGCCCCGGTCGGGGGGCCGCCCTTCGCGCGGGTGCGGGCCGCTCGGTGGTGGCGGTGCTCATCGGACGACCTTGCGGCCCGTCTGCTGGGCGAGCTGGTCGGCGGCCTGCTTGAGGACCTCGGCGGGGTCGGCGCCCTTGAGCAGGACCTTGGTCTGCGCGTCGGTGACGACCTTGAGCGCGCGGGCGTAGTCGGCGCTGTAGTTGTACGCGGGGGACGGCGCCTCCAGGGCGTTCAGGAAGATCTCGCCCTTCTTCTGGTTGGAGAAGAACTCCGAGGGGGCGTGGAAGACCGGGTCCTCGTACGCCTTCATCAGCGCCGGGGCGATGCCCTTCTCCTTGTAGATCTTCACCTGGTTCTCGGGGCGGGTGAGCACGAACTCGACGAACTTCCACGCGGCGGCCTGCTGCTTGCTGCTGCCGGCGATCGCCAGGTGGGTGGAGTTGACGGTGGCGGCGTTGCTGCCGCCGCGGCGGACGGTCGGGGGCAGGCGCACGCCCCACTTGCCCTTCTCCTCGGGGACGGTCTCCTCGATGATGCCGCCGAACCAGGTCGGCCAGGGCACCACCGCGTTGGTGCCGGCCTTGATGGAGGAGATCAGCGCGTTCCAGCCGCCGGAGGCGTCGCTGACCAGGCCGGCGTCGTTGAGCTGCTTGATGAGGGTCATGGCGCGGACGGCCTGGGGCGAGTCCAGGGTGATGCCGCCGTCGAGGTCGAAGTAGAAGGCTCCCTGGAGCTGGAGCAGCATCTGGAAGAAGTTCGCGGCGTCCGGCTGGGAGGCGGGCTTGTCGATGCCGAGCAGGTACTTGCCGGTCTTCGCCTTGATGACCTTGCCGGCCTCGATGGTGTCGTCCCAGGTGTCCAGCGCCTTGACGTCCACGCCGGCCTGCTCGAAGACGTCGGCGCGGTAGTAGAAGCCCGCCGAGTTGGCCTCCCACGGCAGGGCGTTCACCCGGCCGCCCTTGGGCGCGACGGTGGCCCACATGCCCTGGGCGAAGGCGTCCTTGTACTGGTTCGCGCCGAGCTTGGAGAGGTCGGCCAGGCCGTTCGGGAACTTCTCCACGTAGCCGGGCAGGTAGTCGACGCCGATGTGCAGCACGTCGGCGAGGCCGCTGCCGCCGGCCGCCAGGGCGGTGGTGATCTTGTCCCAGATGGCCGGGTTGCCGATGTCCTGGACGGTCACCTTGATGTCCGGGTACTGCGCGTTGAACGCGGGGACCAGCGCCTTCATCTCGGCGGCCGGGCCGGCCCAGCTCCAGACGGTGATCTCGCCCTTGGTCGCCGATCCGGCCCCGCCCGAGCCGCTGTCGCCCGCGGCCCCGCTGCCGCTGCAGGCCGCCAGGCCCGACAGCCCGGCGCCCGCCGCGAGCGCGCCACCGGCTCTCAGAACGCCTCTACGAGTGATGTCCATGATCGAACCACCTTGCTCCAGGTCGGCCGACGTGCCGACGGGGCAGGACGCTAGCAATCGCGCCGCATCACTTGCAAGATGTCATTGGAAGTTTTCTGACGGATCCGTCATTGAAAGTTTGCAAGTCTATTGAGCGTCTCCCAATCGGAGTGCTAGCGTCCGGCTCCACCCTCACCGCCCCCGGAGCCCCCATGCGCCCCTTCCGCCCCACGCGTGCGGCCCTGCTCGCCGCGATCTGCCTGGCCGCCTCCCTCGCACCGATCGGCGCCCTGCCGCCGGCCGCCGCCGTCTCCCCCGGCGCCCTCACCGTGGCCGACCCGGGCTTCGAACAGGGCGGCACCGGCTGGAACTTCACCACCGGCACCGGCACCGCCACCAACAACCCGCACGCCGGCACCCGGCTGGCCTACCTCGACGCCGGCGCCGGCAAGAAGATCTGGCAGACCGTCACCGCCACCGGCGACGGCAGCTACGACGTCTCGGCGTGGATCGCCACCGGCGCGGGCGGCGGCGCGTTCACCGTCCGCGTCAACGGCACGGCCGCCGGCAGCCTCGCGCTGCCGTCCCGCGCCGCGTACGCCCGGTACACCCTCCCCGGGATCGCCGTGCACAGCGGCGACCAGGTGGAGATCGCCTTCACCTCCGGCACCGGTTGGATCAACGCCGACGACGTCTCCGTGGCGGCGTCCGGACCCGCCGTGGCCAACCCGGGCTTCGAACAGGGCGGCACCGGCTGGAACTTCACCACCGGCACCGGCACCGCCACCAACAACCCGCACGCCGGCACCCGGCTGGCCTACCTCGACGCCGGCGCCGGCAAGAAGATCTGGCAGACCGTCACCGCCCGCACCTCGGGCGCCTACAACGTCTCCGCCTGGATCGCCACCGGCGCCGCGGGCGGCGCGTTCACCGTGCGCGTCAACGGGACGACGGCCGGCAGCGTGGCCCTCCCCGCCCGCTCCGGCTACGCCCGCTACACCGTCGGCCGGTTCGGTGTGAACCCCGGCGACCAGGTCGAGATCGCCGTCACCTCCGGCACCGGCTGGATCAACGTGGACGACGTGATGGTCTCCCCCGCGCCCGCCGTAGACCCGCAGGTCACCTCCTCCGACCCCAGGATCGCCGCGCTGTTCGACTGGGCGAAGCGCAAGGCCGGCAGCTGGGTCCAGCTCCCCGGCTCCACCGGCCCGGTCAACGTCGACGAGGGCAACACCTCCGGCACCGGCAGCGCCACCTACGAGGCCTCCTACTGGGCGGGCTACGCACACCGCAGCGCCTTCTACAGCCGCGACACCTCCCACCAGGTCGCCGGCGCGGCCGCGCTCGGCCTCGGCACCGAGAACCTGAGCATGCTCGGCGCGTTCGCCGCCACCTCCACCGCCGAGCAGCAGTACTACCCCGTCTGGGCGCTCAACTTCGACGACCGGACCAACCTGTCCATCGACTACTACGGCCCCACCAGCTTCGTCCGCGAGGTGCCCGCCGCCTTCGACCTGGTCGAGCAGGCCGACAAGGCCTACCGCTGGAGCGGCGACCCCGCCTGGGTCGAGGACCGCGCGCTGTGGAACTACTACCGGCACGCCACCAAGGAGTTCGTCGAGCTGCACGACTCCGCCAAGCCCAACGGCGTCGCCGAGGGCACCGGGAACGGCATCTTCTCCGGCGCCGCCAGCTACGACGAGAGCGGCGGCGAGCACTTCGCCGAGGCCGGCGACTCGATCGGCTCCCAGTACCAGGCGTTCCTCGCCATGGCCGACCTCGCCGCCGGCAAGGGCGACAGCGCGCTGTCCGCCCAGTACGCGCAGAAGGCCGCCGACCTGAAGACCTACTTCAACACCACCTGGAGCGGCACCGGCTCCGGCGCGGCCATGGTCCGCGGCTACTCCACCGGCGGCACCCCCATCACCGGCTGGGGCAAGGAGAACAGCTGGTTCATGCCGATGAAGCGGATCATCGACCCCGGCCCCCGCAACGACGCCTACCTCGACTACGTCGACCAGCAGGCCGCCGGCGCCGACCGGCCCGCCAACATCGAGGCCTACACCTACCTGCCCGACACCTTCTTCGCCCACAACCGCAACGACACCGCCTGGAAGTGGATGCAGTACGTCTACGACCGGCGCGACGACCAGCACACCGTCGCCCAGCAGGGCCCCAACGGCGACTACCCCGAGGTCTCCTTCACCCTGGTCGGCCAGACCGTCGAAGGACTGATGGGCGTCGCCCCGAACGCCCCGGCCCGCGCCCTGGCCACCGCCCCGCACCTGCCCACCGGCACCGGCTGGCTGCAGGTCAGCGACCTGGCGATCGGGCACAACACCTTCACGCTGCGCCACGACGGCGCGACCAGGTCCACCCTCACCAACACCACCGGCACCGACGCCTACAGCTGGGAGGCGCGCTTCCCCGGCACCCGGGCCACCGTCACCGTCAACGGCGTCGCCCGGGCGGCCACCACCCGGACCGTCGACGGCACCGTCTACAGCTGTGCCACCGTCACCGTCGCCCCCGGCGCCACCGTCACGGTCGACGCCTCCTGACCGACCCGCTCGGGGCTTCGCCCGAACGCCTCCGCCCCCTCCGGACTGCCGGAGGGGGCGGAATCAGGTGGTCGGCGGGCGGCTCGGGCCCAGCACCGCCGCCAGGGCGAAGCCGAGCGCGGCGGCGAGCAGGTGGCCCACCGTGGTGAAGTCCGGGAGCGGGCCGCCGGGCCACTCCGCGCCGGCCAGCGGCCAGCCGAGGACGAACAGCACCCACGGGATCCGGGCCCACCGCGGCACCGCCAGGACGCCGAGCGCCAGCACGGTCTGCGCGCCGTAGCTGATCCCGAAGTCCGAGGCGTGCCGCACCTCCGGCGGGTACCAGCCCCGGTCCAGCGCGAGCACGATCACCGCCGCGGTGAGCAGCGTCGCCGCGAGGTGCCCGCCGAGGAAGACCGCCGCCGCCCGGGCCGAGCCCCAGCGCCGCTCCGCCCAGGCGAGGAAGCAGCCCACGCCCAGCCCGAGCGTGATCAGCGTCCCGACGATCCCCGTCGAGGCGAGGTCGGTGAGCGTCCCGTCGAAAAACAGGGCGCTGCCGAACAGCGCGGGCACCGGGTGGTCGCCGAGGTTGTCCAGGTTGGTGCCGAGGTAGTCGAGCAGGCCGGCCGAGGGCCCGTACACCACCCAGGCGTGCCCGATCAGCAGCAGGCACAGGTAGCCGAAGGCCAGGGGCGAGCGCCGCACGTAGTCCATGATCCAAGTGTGACCGGGTGCGGCACCGGCCGGTCAGCCGGCCGCCCGCTTCACCAGCTCGGCGATCCGGGCCTCGTCCTGCTCGGTCAGCTCGGTCAGCGCGTACGCCACCGGCCACATCGCGCCGTCGTCCAGCCGGGCGACGTCGTTGAAGCCGAAGGTCGCGTACCGGCTCTTGAACTTCTCCGCGCTCTGGAAGAAGCACAGCACCTTGCCGTCCTTGGCGTACGCGGGCATGCCGTACCAGAGCTTCGGGGCCAGGTGCGGCGCGGCGGCCTTGACCGCGGCGTGCAGGCGCTCGGCCATCACCCGGTCCTCGGGCGCCATCTCGGCGATCTTGGCGACCACGGCGGCCTCCTCCTCGGCGGCCTTCTCGGCCTTGTTGGCGCGGCGCGAGGCGGCCTTCAGCTCCCTCGCGTGCTCCTTCATCGCCTCGCGCTCTTCCTTGCTGAAACCGTCGAACGACGCGGAGTCGGAGGTGGCAGCCATGGTGGGGTTCCCTTCGGGGTCGAGGTGCTCTGACATCTTCACAGCGGGCGGCCGCGCGGGCGGCCTCTTCGGAACTGACGGGTGTTCGGCGCGGCGCGGCTCAGCCCCAGGCGCCGGCGATCTGGCGGGTGGTGGCGTTGAGCCGGTTGAACAGGTTGGTGACGCCCACCATCAGCACGATCGAGGCGAGCTGCTTCTCGTCGAAGTAGGTGGCGGCGGTGTCCCAGATCCCGTCGTCGACCGCGTCCGGGCGGTCGGCCAGCCGGGTGGCCGCCTCGGCGAGGGCGAGCGCGGCCCGCTCCTCGTCGGTGAAGTACGGGGCCTCGCGCCAGGCGGCGACGGTCGCCAGCTTGTCCTCGCTCACCCCGGCCTTGCGCGAGGTCTTCACGCCGCCGTCGACGCAGGCGCTGCAGCCGTTGATCTGGCTGACCCGCAGGTGCACCAGCTCCAGGACGTCGCCCTCGACGCCGCCGGCCTCCGTCGCCTTCAGGAGGCCCTGGATCGACTGCATCGCGCCGGGCAGGACGGCGGCGGGGTTCTTCATACGGGACTGCATCGTGGTGACTCCCTCTTCGTGGTCGGTGCCCCGTTCCCCCGGGGCGTGACACCATCACAGCCGAGGCCGCCGCGCCGGACCACGGCCGTGGGACACTGTGGGACAGTCGATGCGGCCACGACCAGCACGGATCCGGCCGGGACGATTTCTGTCGGGGCGGGACACGGGGGGCGTGCAATGACCGGGACGGCACAGCAGGACGGGATCGCGGATCCCATCGAGGAACTCGCCGGGCGGCTGCGGCTGCTCCAGGAGCTCTCCGGCCGGGGCGTGCGCGCCCTCGCCCGGGACACCGGGCTCAGCTCCTCCTCGCTCTCCCGCTACCTCGGCGGGCAGACCGTCCCGCCGTGGCCCGCCGTGGTGGCGCTCTGCCGCCTGGTCGCCCGCGACCCCCGTCCGCTGCGCCCGCTGTGGGAGCGCACCGCCAACCCGCTGCCCGCGCCGCCCAAGGCCAGCCGCCAGGGCCGGCCCCGGCCGCGCAACGACCTGCCCCGCGACCTGCCGGACTTCACCGGCCGCGGCGCCCAGCTCGACGCCGTCCTCGCGGCGCTGGACAGCCACGGCGCGGTGGCGCTGGACGGCATGGCGGGCGTCGGCAAGACCTCGCTCGCCGTGCACGCCGCGCACCGGCTCGCCGCCGACTACCCGGACGCCCAGCTCTACGTCGACCTGCACGGCTTCACCGAGGGCCGCGACCCGATGGACCCCGGCTCCGCGCTGCGGATGATGCTCGGCGCGCTCGACGTCCCGTCCGAGAAGGTGCCGCAGGACAGCCTCGAGGAGCTCTCCGCCTGCTTCCGCTCCGAACTCGCTGGCCGCAAGGCCGTCGTGCTGCTGGACAACGCCGTCGACGCCGCCCAGGTCCGCCCGCTGCTGCCCGGCGCCGGACCGTCCGTCGTCCTGGTCACCAGCCGCAACCGGCTGCTCGGCCTGGACGAGGTGCCCCCGGTCTCGCTCGACGTGCTGACCGCCGAGGAGAGCGCCGAACTGCTCGCCCGCGCCAGCGGCGACCCCGCCGGCCCGGACGGCCGGCTCGCCCGCGAACCCGAGCACGCCGCCGAGGTCCTGCGCCTGTGCGGCCGGCTGCCGCTCGCCCTGCGCCTGGCCGCCGCCCGGCTGCGCCACCGCCCGGGCTGGACGGTCGGCATCCTGGTCGAGCGCCTCGCCGAGGGCGCCACCGAGTTCGACACCGCCTTCGCCATGTCGGTACGGCAGTTGGACCGCGCCCAGGCCCGGCTGTTCCGCCTGCTCGGGCTGCTGCCGGGCGGCACCTTCGACGAGTACCTGGCCGCCGCGCTCGCCAACCTGCCGCTGCGCACCACCCGGGCGATCCTGGAGGACCTGCTCGACGCGCACCTCGTCCAGCAGCCCACCGCCGGCCGCTACCGGCTGCACGACCTGGTCCAGCAGCACGCCCGCCGGGCCGGCGCCGAACAGGACTCCCCCGCCGAGCAGCAGCGCGCCCTCGGCCGGCTGCTCGACTACTACGTCCACGCGGCCGCCGCCGCCGACGCCGCGATGCCCTTCCTGGTCCCCGGCCGGGCGCCCACGGCCGGCCCGGCGCCCGCCGAACTCCCGCGCTTCGCCGACAAGAACGCCGCCTTCGCCTGGCTGGCCGGCGAGTACGAGAACCTGATCGGCGCCTTCGAGGCCGCCTCCGCGGTCGGCGCCGACACCCACGTCCTCGAACTCCCCCGCTACCTGCGCTCGTACTTCGCCCGGCGCTGCGGCACCACCCACCTCAACGTGCTGTTCGAACGCTCCGTCGCCGCCGCCGAGCGCCTCGGCGACCCGCTGCAGCTCGCCGAGGCCCGCAGCGACCTCGGCTTCGCCCGCTGGAACGCCGGCCGGCTCGCCGAGGCCGACGCCGAGTACGCGGCCGCCGCCGCACCCATGTCCGCCGCCGGCGACCTCCGCCCGGCCGCCGAACTCACCATGCGCCGCGGCTACCTGAGCTGGGACCGCGGCGGCACCACCGAACCGCTGGAACTCTTCCGGGAGGCCGGCCGGCTGTACGAGCGCTCCGACTGCCCCAGCGGCGCCGCCCACGCCTCCGCCGCCCAGGCCTGGGCGCTGCTCCAGCTCGGCCACCGCGAGGAGGCCGCCGGACTCGCCCGCGAGGTCCTCGCCGTCCCGCACCAGGACCCCGCCTGGCCGCCCACCCTCACCGCCCGGATCACCCTCGGCGTCGCCACCGCCGAGGAACACCCCGAGGAAGCCGTCGCCCACCTGGAGCACGCGCTCGAACTCGCCCGCGCCGACGGCCACCTGAACAACCAGGCCTGGTGCCTCAACTGCCTCGGCGTCGCCCACCGCCAGGCCGGCCGCCACGAGGAGGCACTCGCCCACCACCGCGAGGCCTTCGCCCTGCTCGACGAACTCTTCGAGGAGCACTGGAAGCTCCGCTTCCTCAACGGCTACGCCGAGACCTGCCGCCTCGCCGGCCTCACCGAGGACGCGCTGCGCCTGCACCGGCAGGCCCTGGACCTCGCCCCCAGGCTCGGCCGCCGGTACGAGGAGGCGCAGGCGCACGAGGGGCTCGCCGCGCTGCTCGCCGGCACCGACCCGGCCGCCGCCGAGGAGCACCGCACGGCCGCGAAGGCGCTGCGCGCCGACCTCGGCACCGGCTGCTGAGCCCTCCCCCGGGCCGTCCGACCGGCGCGCCGGTCGGACGATCCGGCCGGTCCAGCGGCGAGGATGGCGGGCGGGCCCGGCGACCCGGTGGGCCCGCACGGCACCCGACGGGAGAGACCGGAACGATGAGCGACCGCCACCACGTCCTGCTGATCGGCTTCACCGACGCCGCCGCCTGCCGCCTCGCGTACGAGGACGCCAAGCACCTGCCGGGCCTGCGGCAGGCCGCCGTGCTGGAACGCTCCGCCGACGGCATCATCGACGTCCCCGAGAGCCACACCCGCGGCGCGGGCGTCCCCACCGTCGGCGGCGGCATGGTCGGCGGACTCGTCGGCCTGCTCGCCGGGCCGATCGGCGCCCTGCTCGGCTTCGCCGCCGGCGCGGCCATCGGCAACGCCGCCGAGCAGAACTGGGAACGCGACGGCGGCGCCGGACTCATCCTGCTCAGCGCCCAGGTGCAGGACGGCACCGCGATGCTCGTCGTCGACATCACCGAGTCCGACCCCGGACCGGCCGACCAGCTGGCCGCCGACCACGGCGGCCACCTCGAACGCCGGGCGGCCGAGGACTTCGCCGAGGAGGTCCGCAAGGCCCGCGAGGCGGCCGAACAGACCCCGCCCGAGGGCGAGTAGCCCGACCCCCTGCGCTAGGCGGGGCCGGCGGCGGGCGAGTGGTGCCCGCCGCGCGGCTTCGGGGGCTTGGGGGGCTTCGGCTGGTGGCTGTCGAGTGCGTGGCCGGTGCGGTCGTCGGTGTGCCACGCCTGCGACTGGAACGCCAGGAACACGCCCACCCAGCGCGACTCGGACGGCAGGTGGATCAGCAGCGCGCCGTCCTGCCACACCCCGTCGTCGCCCCGGAACCGGCCGCTGTTGCCCTGGTTCATGTGCACGTCGTGCACCCCGTTGCCCGGCTTGAAGCCGAACACCTTGTCCGGCTTGCCCGGCTCGGCCGGCCAGCGCTGGCCGAACACGTACAGCACCGCCGCCGGGTCCTCGATCGCCCGCAGCACCTGGCGGTCCAGCAGGTCGGGCAGGTCGTTGTCGGCACCCGGCCGGTCCGGCGGCAGCGTCCGCATCGCCGAGCGCTCGAACAGCTTGCCGCGGACGAAGTCCAGCGCGGCGCCGCCCTGCCGCGACGGCAGCGCCCGCCAGCCCGCCGCGGTGGCCGGCAGCAGCGCCGTCACCGGGTGCGAGAAGTCCTCGTCCACCACGTACAGCAGCTCCGAGGGCGCCTGCTGGGACTCGACGTTGACCGCCGCGCGGAAGTGCGTGCCGGACTCGTCGAGCAGGTGGATCTGGTAGTGCGGGGTGTCCGTCGCGCCCTCACGGCGGCGGTCGACGGCCCGGGCGGCGAGCACGCCGTAGTGGTCGATGGGCATCCGGTGTCCTCCCGGCGGACGGGGTGTGGGCGGCTTCCTCGCCCACACCCTCTCGCACCCGGCCCCGGAGCGGACGCCCCGTCACCCGATGTTCACCCGCAGGAGCACCCGTCAGTGCCGCCCGGTCCGCCCGGTCCGCCGGCGGGCGAACATCACGGCCGCCGCACCGAGCAGCACCAGACCGCCCGCGAGCGCCGCCTGCACGCCGACCGGGCCGGAGCCCGTCTTCGGCAGCGTGCCGCCGCTCGCCGAGGGCGCCGGGTGGGCGGAGCGGCTCCGGCTCGCGCTCGCGCTCGCGCTCGGCGAGGAGGACTTCGTCGGGCTCGGGGTCGGGGTCACGGTGTGGGACTTGGTCGGCGACGGGCTCCGGCTGCCGCTCGGCGAGTGGCTCGGCCACGGACTGCGGCTGCCGGTGGGCGACGGCCACGGGCTGCGGCTGCCGGTGGGCGAGTGGCTCGGCGAGGGGCTGGCGCTACCGCTCGGCGACGGCGAAGGGCTGCCGCTGGCCGAGTCGCTGGGCGACGGGGACGGCGACGGGCTGCCGGTGCCGGTGTCGCTGGGCGAGGGGCTCGGGGTGGTCGCCCGGCAGGTGACCTCCACCTCGCCGAGCCGCAGCGCGGTGATCCGCCCGTCGTACACCTGGCTGCCCGACAGGTTGTTGAGCGTGCCGTCGACGGTGATGTCCAGCCACGCCTCGGCCGTGTACTGCTGCGACTGGACCGCCGGGTCCTGGTGCTGGGTGACCGTGACGGTCAGTCGGCTGGGCCCGATGGTGGCCACGCCGAGGTCGCTGCCGGTGATCTGCAGCCGGGTGGTGCCGAGGCCGACCTTCTGCCCGAGGACGGTGATCAGTTCGGCGTCGGTGCGGTTGTAGGCGAGCGCCCACGGCCCGACCGGCGGCGGCACGCACTCCGCGTACGAGTCCATCGAGCCGACCGAGCCCGCGGAGGGCGCGAGCCGCACCAGGTCCTTGGAGTTGAGCTGCAGCACCAGCCCGGTGAGCTGGGACTGCGCGTAGTGCTTGGCGGACTGGGCGTCGGTCCGGTTGGTCATGGTGCTGATGGTCATCCGGTTGAGCATGCCGTCCGGGTCGGTGAAGTCCCCGTTGTCGCTCTGGCCCTCGGCGGTGCTCACGGCCCGCCC
Organism: Kitasatospora sp. NPDC048365; assembly: GCF_043200835.1. Taxonomy (NCBI): domain Bacteria; kingdom Bacillati; phylum Actinomycetota; class Actinomycetes; order Kitasatosporales; family Streptomycetaceae; genus Kitasatospora; species Kitasatospora sp. NPDC048365. The sequence goes on along the minus strand of NZ_JBICYJ010000003.1, from coordinate 122,659 downwards.
GTACGTGCCGCGGTAGGCGCTGAGGTTGATCGCCGGCACGTTCTGGTTGGTGAGCTGCACCAGCACGGCGTCGGCGAGCGCGCCGGGCGGCAGGGCGGCCCCCGCCTGCGGCGAGCCGGAGAGGATCACGCCCGCCGTGACCGCCCCGCCCAGCGCGAGACCCGCCGCACTGAGGGCGACGGGTCGGAGCGGGCGGGCGGGGGGTGGAGCCGTACGCCGGGCCATGGCCGGGGCCTTCCGGTCGGGTGACGCCGCGTGGAGCGGGCCGCCCGGCGGGCAGCGTCGCCATCCTGACATGCGATTAGTCCGATTTAACCGACTATGTACACGTGTCGGATGGATCTTCGCCGACTCAGACGCGCGTCACCCGCACACCGCCGACCAGTCCCCACGCGTCCACGTGGACGGTCGGCCCGGCCTCCCCGCTCGGGCCGTCGTCGCTCACGCCGCCGAGCCGTATGCCCCGCACCACCACCCGCACGTTCCGGCGGACCGTCAGGTGCACGCCGCCGACCAGGCTCACCTTGGTGATCTTCAGCTCGGCACCGTCCGGGATGTCCACCTCGGTCAGGTCGATGTCGGCGCCGCCCACCAGCGACACCGACACCGTCCGGACCGGCACTTCCTCGCCCTCCAGCCGGGTGCCTCCGATCAGGCTGACCCGCACGCCGCTGTTCCGCTGCTCGCCCTGCTTCTCACTGTTCGTCATGGACGAAACCCTAGGCAGCGCCAGGAGCCACCGACAGTGTCGTGCCGCATCCCCTCGGCATGACGGATGTCAGATGCGTTCGGGCACCGGGTTGCCGACGGCCTCGATGGCCCGGCGGACGGGGACCTTCAGCAGGACCACGAAGCCGATCACGAAGAAGACCAGCAGGGAGATGATCGCGGAGCGGTAGCTCCCGGTGATCTGGTAGGCGAGGCCGAAGACCAGCGGGCCCATCCAGCTGGTGCCGCGGTCGCTGATCTTGTAGACGCTGAAGTACTCGGCCTCCCGGCCGGCCGGGATGAGGTGGGAGAACAGCGAGCGGGAGAGCGCCTGGCTGCCGCCGAGGACGAGGCCGATCATGCAGGCGAGGGCGTAGAACCAGATCGGCTCGTGGGCGGGCATCAGGTAGCCGAGGGCGAGGGTGAAGACCCAGGCGACCAGCGAGCCGAGGATGGTCTTCTTGGCGCCGTGGGTGGCGGCGATCCGGCCGAGCAGCAGGGCGCCGCCGATGGCCACGATCTGGACCAGCAGGACGGCGGAGACCAGCGTGGACTCATCCATCCCGAGTTCCTCGCTGCCGAAGAGGGAGGCCTGGGAGACCACGGTCTGGATGCCGTCGTTGTAGCAGAGGAAGGCGCCGAGGTAGAGCAGGGTGAGCGGGTACTTCCGCATGCCCCGCAGGGTGGCGGCGAGTTCGCGCAGGCTGCCGGAGGCGGGCCGGTCGGCGACGACGGGGGTGTGGCCGGGGGCGACGCCGGCCCGGGAGGGCAGGCGGAGCAGCGGCACGACGGTGAACAGCGCCCACCAGAGGCCGGCCGAGGCGAGGCAGATGCGCACGGCGGTACCGGTGGAGATTCCGAGCGCGTCGTGGCCCTGGAACAGGGCGAGGTTGGCGATCAGCAGGACTCCGCCGCCGGCGTAGCCGTACGCCCAGCCCTTGGAGGAGACCGAGTCGCGCTGGTCCGGGGTGGCGAGGCCGGGGAGGTAGGCGTAGGAGAGGGCGACGGAGACCGCGTACGCGATGTTGGCGACGATCAGCAGGCCGCCGCCGAGCAGGTAGTTGTCGCCGCCGAGGAAGAACATGGCCATGGTGGCGACGGCGCCTATGTAGGCGAAGCCGCACATCAGTTCCTTGTGCCGGCCGGTGCGGTCGGCGACGGTGCCGGTGAACAGCATCACGGCGACGGAGAGCAGCACGGAGAAGGAGACCGTGTAGGGGAAGAACGAGCCGGCCCGGATGGTGAGGCCGAGGGGGTGCACGTCGCCGGACGCGTCGGCGGCGCTCTCGGCGACCCTGGTCAGGTACGGTCCGAGGAAGACCGTCAGGACGGTGGCCGAGAAGGCCGCGTTGGCCCAGTCGTTGATGTACCAACCGAACTGCTGCCGGCGCAGGGTACGGCCGTCGTCGTCGGTCGCCGGGTGCTCCGGCAGGTCGGTCGCGGTGCTCATGGGGTTCCAATCACCGTGCTGGAGCCGGTGCTGCCGTCGGTCCAGCAGCCGCGCTCGCCGAGGACGTCCCGCAGGACGTCGATGCGATCGGCCATGATGCCATCCACACCGAGGTCGAGGAGAGCCCGGATCCGGGTGGGATCGTCGACGGTCCAGACGTGCACCTGCAGGCCGAGGCGGTGGGCGGTGCGGACGAAGGACCGGTCGACCACCGGGACGCCCCACTGGCGTTCGGGGACCTGGGCGCAGATCCCGGCGAACGGGGCCCGGCCGGCCGCCGGGCCGGCGAGCGAGCGCAGGCGCAGCCGGGCGACCTCGCGCGGGCCGAGCGAGGTGGCGAGCCGGGGGCCGGCGGCGGCGCGGACGGCGGCGAGCCGTCGGTCGGAGAAGCCGCCGACGCAGACCCGGTCCCAGGCGGCGGTGCGGCGGACCGCCTCGACCAGCGGGGCGACGGCGGGCGCCGCCTTCACGTCGATGTTGAACCGGGCGTCGGGGAAGGCGCCGAGCAGGTCCTCCAGCAGCGGCACGGGTTCGGTGCCGCCGATCCGGGCCTGCCTGACGGCCTGCCAGGGGAGGTCGGCGACGGCGCCGGTGCGGTCGGTGACCCGGTCGAGGCGGGAGTCGTGGAAGGCGACCAGCACCCCGTCGGCGGTCGCGTGCACGTCCGTCTCCAGGTAGCGGTACCCGAGGGCGACGGCGGCCTCGAAGGCGGCGAGCGAGTTCTCGGGGCGGCCGAGGTCGCCGCCGCGGTGGGCGAAGGCCAGCGGGCCGGGATGGTCGAGGAAGGGGTGCATGGCGTTACAGTATTACGCATCATGTCAACCAGTAACGTCGGTGCGCAGAGGGGGTCCGGTGACGCAGACTCGGACCGAGCGTTTCTCCGACCCGAGGATGGTTTGTGATGGTTGACCGGCCCCTGACGCTGATGGCGGTGCACGCGCACCCCGACGACGAGGCCACCGGGACGGGGGGTGTCCTCGCCCGGTACGCGGCGGAGGGCGTCCGGACGGTCCTGGTCACCTGTACCGACGGCGGCTGCGGCGACGGTCCGGGGGGCGTCAAGCCGGGCGAGCCCGGGCACGACCCGGCGGCCGTCGCCGCGATGCGCCGGCAGGAACTGGAGGCGAGCTGCCAGGTCCTGAGGATCGATCACCTGGAGCTGCTGGGCTACGCCGACTCCGGGATGATGGGCTGGGCGGCGAACGAGGCCCCCGGCGCGTTCTGGGGCACGCCGGTGGAGGAGGGCGCCGCCCGCCTCGCCGAGCTGCTGCGGCGCTACCAGCCGGACGTGGTGGTGACCTACGACGAGAACGGGTTCTACGGCCACCCCGACCACATCCAGGCCAACCGCATCACCATGGCGGCGCTGGAGCTGACCGGCCAGACCCCGAAGGTGTACTGGACCACCGCGCCGCGCTCCGCGATGCAGCGCTTCGGCGAGATCATGCACGAGTTCGGCGGCACCGAGCCGGACCCGGCGGAGGCCGCCGCGCTGGCCGAGATCGGCCTCCCCGACGAGGAGATCACCACCTGGGTGGACACCACCGCGTACGCCGGGCAGAAGTTCGACTCGCTGGCGGCGCACGCCAGCCAGGGCGAGAACATCTTCTTCCTGAAGATGGGCAAGGAGCGCTTCGCCGAGCTGATGGGCGTGGAGACCTTCGTCCGGGTCCGGGACACCACCGACGCCCCGCTGCCCGAGGACGACCTCTTCGCCGGTCTGCGCTGACCCTGCGCCGACCCTGCGCGGTCCGGCCGACCCTGTGCGGTCCGTCAGGGCGGGCCGGCCGCGGCGATCCGGGGCAGCGCCTGCGGGTGGTGCTCGCACAGGTAGCCGATGAGGTGTTCGCGCAGCCGGCAGCGGAGCTCGAACGCGTCATCGGCGTCGGCCGCCGTGGCCAGCGCCCGGACGACGATGGTGGTCGGCGTGGTGTCGACCACCTGCAGGGCGGAGCCCTGCCCGTCCCACAGCTCGCACTTGGCCAGGAAGTCCTCGAACTCCTCCCGCAGCCGTCCCACCGGGGCGCGGTGGTCCAGGTGGAGCGTCGCGGTACCGGTGATGTGGCTGGAGCGGCGCGACCAGTTCTCGAACGGGCGGCCGACGAAGTACGACATCGGCATCACCAGCCGGCGCTGGTCCCAGGTCGCGATCACCACGGCGGTGAGGGTGATCTCCTCGACCTTCCCCCACTCGCCGGCCACCACCACGACGTCGCCGATCCGGGCCAGGTCGCCGAAGGCCATCTGCACCCCGGCGAAGACGTTGGCCAGGGTGCTCTGCGCCGCCACGCCCGCCACCAGGCCGACCAGCCCGGCGGAGGCCAGCAGGCTCGTCCCGACCCCGCGCACCGCGGGAAAGGTCATCAGCACGGCGCCCAGGGTCACCACCGCGACGACCGCCTGGCAGATCCGGCCGAGCAGACCGGCCTGGGTGCGGGCCCGGCCGGCCAGTTCCGGATCGCGGCGGTACACCGCCAGCCGGGTGCCGAACTCCACCACCAGCGCCGCCAGCCGGGCGCACAGCCAGCCGCCGGAGCCGATCGCGAGCACCACGGCCAGGTGCCGCAGCCCCGCGCGGGCGGCGGGCGGCGCGTCGATCCACGGCAGCGCGACCGCGAGCAGCAGGCACACCGTCAGCGCCAGTACCGGCCGCCGGCACCGGCGCACCAGGCCCGGCGCACCGGTCGTGCTGCCGGGCACCCGCAGCCGCCGGGCCAGCAGCTGCGCCGTCCGGTCGAGGCCGTACGCGACCAGGACGGCCGCGCCGACCACGACCGCGAGGCGGAGCAGGCTCCACCACATGTCCGGTTCTCCTTCCGCTCCCCGTTGCCGCGGCGGCTCAGGCGGCCAGCAGGTCCTTCAGTCCCTGGTCCCAGTCGGTCGCGCCGCCCTCGGCCCCGGGCGGGACGAGCCGGGCGGTGGCGGCCAGCAGCCCGGAGACCGCCGCGGCGGGGGCGGCGAGCAGGGCGATGCCGTCGCGGCCCTCCAGCGCGATCAGCACCCGGGTGTCGTCGAACGGCGCGACGTGCACGTCCCCCTCGCCGGCCGGGGCGTCCAGGCCGGCCATCAGCAGGTCGCGCGAGAGCAGCCACACGGCGCCCGGCTGGAAGGGGGCAAAGTCGAGCTCGACCGCGTGGGGGTCGTCGGTCCGGTACGTCCAATCGACGTCCAGGTCGCGGCTGCGGTCGTCGCCGGTGATCAGGCGCATGGTGATCCGGGTGGTGAGTCGTTCCACGGGCGGGTTCCCCTCCTCGTCGGTCGTGGTCGCCGGGTCAGCCGGCCATCGGGGTGGCGCGCTCCTCCACGTGGTGCTTGAAGTCGTACAGGTCGTCGATGACCCGCCGGTCGACGAAGCCCAGGGCCTCGGCGAGGTGCTCCCACAGGCCGTGCGGTTCGATCTCCAGCTGCAGCATCAGCCGGGTGGTCCCGGCGTCCACCTGGTGGAAGGTGACCACGCCGCTGTGGCGCACCGGGCCGGTCGCGCCCTCCCAGGCCACCCGCTCGCCCTCGACCACCTCGGTGGTCACGTTCTCGCTCCCGTCGCCCCGCATGAACTGCGGGAAGTCCTCGCAGCGGACCCAGTGCCCGTAGACCTCGTCGAGCGGCGCCGCCACCTCGACCGACTCCTCTATCCGTCCCATCGTCTCCTCCTCGGACTCCGCTCCCCGTCCCGCCGCCGCGAAGGCGCCGCGGCGGCCTGCCGGAGTCCGGGTGCCCCGATCCCCCGCGGGCATGCACGGCGGGGCGCGACCGCTGCCCGACCGGCCGGATCATCGGTCGTTCACGAAATCCTCACGGCCGGAGGGCACATGGATGCCGCGTCACCGGGTACCCAGGGACGGACCGAATGCCGAGGGGAAAGGACCGACATGGCCACGACCAGTGACGAACTCCTCCACCGCGCGACGCTTCCGGGCCGGCCCGCAGCCGCGGAGGTCGAGCCTCCCGGCACCCCTCGCACCGCCGTGCCGGAGCTCGCCGACCTGGAGGACGCCCGGCAGGTCGCCCCCGCCGACGCCCGCGAGCTGACCCGGGTCCTGCTGGTCCGGCTCGCGACGCTGGAGGAGGGCACCCGCGAGTACTCGTACGTGCGCTCCACCCTGATCGAGCTCAACCTCTCGCTGGTCCGGTACGCGATCCGCCGCGTGGGCGGCCGCGGGGAGTCGCAGGAGGACCTGCTGCAGGTCGGCTCGATCGGCCTGATCAAGGCGATCGACCGGTTCGACCCCGACCACGGCGTGGAGTTCACCACGTACGCCGTGCCGACCATCCTCGGCGAGATCCGCCGGCACTTCCGCGACACCACCTGGGCCGTCCACGTGCCGCGGCGCCTGCAGGAGCTGCGCATCACCCTCGCCAAGTCGCGCGACGTGCTGTTCCAGCGACTCGGCCGGGCGCCGACCGTCGCCGAGCTCGCCGACCACCTCGGCCTGCCCGAGGAGGAGGTGATCGAGGGCCTCGCGGCCGCCAACGGCCACACCGCCGGCTCCCTGGACGCCCCGGTGGCCGAGGGCCAGGAGGACTCCAACCCGCTCGCCCGGCGGCTCGGCCGGGAGGACTCCCGGTTCGCCACCACCGAGGACCTGGTCGTCCTCAAGCCGGCGATCGCCGCCCTGCCGGAGCGCGACCGGCTGGTCCTCTCGCTGCGCTTCGGCGAGGACCTCACCCAGTCGCAGATCGGCGAACGGCTCGGGCTGTCCCAGATGCAGATCTCCCGCATCCTCAGCCGCATACTCAAGCAGCTCCACGCCGAACTCGTGGCCGACTGAGCCGGTCTCACGTAAACTCGGACGGCACAGCCGCGGGAGGGGAACACGACGACGATGCAGGCGGAGAAGACGATGCCCGAGCCGGGGTTGCTCGTCCGCACCTGGCACACCGACACCCGAGCGGCCGTCTGCACGCTGGCGGGCGACCTCGACATCGAGACCCTCGCCCCGGCCGGGCGGGCGCTCGACGAGCTGGTCGAGCAGCACCCGCCGCTGCTCGTCGTCGACCTGCGCGGCATCGACTTCTGCGACTCCTCCGGGCTGAACCTGCTGCTGCAGACCCGGTTGACGGCCGCCGCCGCGCAGGTGGGCTTCCGCCTCGCCGCACCCTCCGCGACCGTGCAGCGACTGCTGGAACTCACCTGCGCCGACACCGTGTTCTCGCTGCACCCGTCGCTCGACGAGGCCCTCGCCGCACCGCTCTGACCCCCGCCGCCGGTCGGCGGCGGGGGCGCACAGAGCCCCCGGCACACCCGGCCGCCGCGGGCAGCACGCATGATCCGGCCACCACTGGGAAGCAGACGCAACGACCACCGCGCCGACACCGAAAGGGGGACCGCCCATGACGACCAGCCGGGCCGCCCTCCACGGCGACCGGCCGGGCACCGGCCCCACGCTGCCATCCGGCGGCCAGCGCCGACGCCTGCACCTGGCCGGTCTGCCCAAGCCCGTCGCCCGCGCCCGGGCGTACACCGCGGAGGCCGTCGCCGACTGGTCGTGGCCGACCGGCGGCGCCGGTGCCGACGACATCGTGCTGCTGGTCGCCGAACTGGTCGCCAACGCGATGCTGCACGCCGGCGGCCCGGTGGACCTCGTCCTCGACGCCTCCGCGAGCCGCCTGCGGATCGAGGTCCGCGACCGGTCGACCGACCTCCCCGAACCCCGCCGGCCGCACCGCCCCGGCCTGCCGGGCGGCCACGGCCTCTTCATCGTCGAACGCGCCGCCACCCGCTGGGGCGCTCAGCCGCACACCGACGGCAAGACGGTCTGGGCCGAGATCGATGCCCACCCCCCGCACCCCGGCGACTGACCGACCGTCATCGACCGCTTGAACGCCGCCGACTGACCGGCCGTCATCGATGGACCACTCGTCATCGTCCGGCCGCGGCACCGTGCTCGTCGGCGCTGATGACGCGGCGGCCCGTCACCGGCCGGCCACCCGCCGCTGGCCGGCCACCCGACGCTGGCTGACCTCCCGTCATCGGCCGGCCGGACGCCGGTGTACCGTCGGACGATGACCGGCTCCCCTCGGGTACGCGTCGCGACCTTCAACGTCCTGCACGGGCGACGGCTCCCGGGCCCCGAACCCGCCACCGCCGGCCCGCTGGTCGACGCCGTCGCCGCGCTGGACGCCGACGTACTGGCCCTGCAGGAGCTCGACCGCCGCCAACCCCGCTCCGGCCGCCTCGACCAGGCCCGGGCGGTCGCCGAGGCCACCGGCGCCGCCGACTGGCGCTACGCCTCCGCCTTCCACGCCCGCGCCCTGCCGGGCCGGACCTGGGCCCGCGACCCCGCCGAACCCGGGCTGCGGGTGCACGGCCCGCACGACGGGGGCCACGACGGCGACCTCCCCTCGCACGGCATCGCGCTGCTCTCCCGGCTCCCGGTGCTGAGCTGGCACTCCCGGCGGTTCCCCGCGCCGCCGCTGGCCGTTCCGCTGCCGCTGGCCGGACGGGCCGGCCTCACCGTGGTCCGCGACCATCCGCGGGCCGCCCTGGCCGCCGTGCTGGCGGGGCCGCGCGGCCCGTTCACCGCGGTGGCGCTGCACCTGTCGTTCGTCCCGGGGTGGAACGTCCTCCAACTCCTCGCCGTGCGCCGGTGGATCGCCGACCTGCCCCGGCCGCACCTCCTGCTGGGCGACCTCAACCTCGCCGGGCCGCTCCCCGCCGCCGTGCTGGGCGCGGCCGAACTGCTCCGCCCGTCACGGCCCCGCTCCCCCTGGCGCGCACTGGCCCGGGTCCGGACCTTCCCGGCGCACCGCCCGCGCGTCCAGCTCGACCACGTCCTCGCCGCCGGCCCGGTGCTGCCCGGTACCGCCCCCGCGCGGGCCCCCAGGGCCGCGGTCTCGGACCACCGGCCGCTGGTGGTCGACCTGCACCTGTAGCCACGCGGCACGCAGCCGTGCCCCGGGCCTGGGCCCGGGGCACGGCTGTTCAGCGGTGACCGCCTGCGATCAACGGCCCTGGAGGGACTTCACGTTGTCGCCGAAGGTCCAGCCCTTGGAGCCGTCCCAGTTGATCGACCAGGTCATCAGACCCTTCAGCTGGCCGCTGTAGGAGCTGTACGCCTGGCTGACCAGGCTCGGCGCCATGTAGCCGCCGCCCGCACCCGGCTGGGCCGGCAGGCCGGGCACCTGCTTGTCGTACGGCACCTTGATGGTGGTGCCCTGGATGGTCAGGCCGTTGTTGAGGCAGGTGGTCTGGGCGGTGAAGCCCTGGACGGTGCCGGCGGAGTAGGAGTCGCCGGAGCAGCCGTACATGCTGCCGTTGTAGTACTGCATGTTCAGCCACCACAGGCGGCCGTTGTCGACGTACTTCTTGATGATCGGCAGGTACGCGCCCCAGATCGAGCCGTAGGTGACGCTGCCGCCGGTGACGTACGCGGTCTCCGGCGCCATGGTGAGGCCGAAGCCGGCCGGCATCTGGGCGAGGACGCCGTCGATGATGCGGATCAGGTTGGACTGCGAGGCGGACAGCGTGCCGATGCTGCCGCTGCCGGACAGGCCGGTCTCGATGTCGATGTCGATGCCGTCGAAGTTGTACTTCTTCAGGATCGGGACGACGGTCGCCACGAACTTGTCGGCCACGGTGCTGGAGCTCAGGTCGATGCCCGCGGCGGCGCCGCCGATCGACATCAGCAGCGTCGCGCCGGCCGCCTTGGCCTGGCACATCTCGGCGGGGGTGGAGACCTTGACGCCCGCGTCCATGCCGTCCTGCCACAGGACGGTGCCGTCGGAGAGGATCACCGGGAACGCGGCGTTGATGACGTTGTAGCCGTGCGCGGCGATCCGGCTGTCCGTGATGGGCACCCAGCCCATGCCCGGGTGCACGCCGTTGGAGGCGCCGTCCCAGTTCTCCCAGTAGCCCTGGAGGACCTTGCCGGCCGGCTTGGGCTTGGTGGCGCAGGTCTCGGTGCCCGTGCCGGTCGGGGAGGGGCTGGTCGAGGTGCTGCTGGACGGGCTGGCGCTGGTGCTCGTGCTCGGCGAGGCGCTGGTCGACGGGCTGGCGCTGGTGGACGGGCTCGCGCTGGTGCTGGTGCTCGGCGAGGGGCTGGTGCCGCCGGGGCCGGTGAGCGAGAGGTCGTCCGCGTAGTACGCGGGCTGGCCGTACCAGCCGTGCACGAAGACGGTCACCGAGGTGGTGCTCGCCCCGGTGGTGAAGGCGACGCTGAGCTGCCCGTACGAGGCGTTGCTCGGCGTCCAGGTGGAGGCGTTGACGCCGGTGCCGGTGGCACCCAGGTAGACGTAGCTGCCCTGCACGTAGGCGCTGAGCGTGTACTGGGAGTTGGGCTGCACGCTGATGGTCTGGCTGCACTGCGCGGAGTCCTGGCCGGACGGGGTCGCCTTCAGCGCGGAGGTGCCGCCGTGGACCGGGCTGCCGACGACCGCGCCGGAACCACCGGTGCAGGTCCAGCCGGAGAGCCCGTCCTCGAAGCCGGCGTTGGACACCAGGTTGGGGACGGCGGCGCCGGCCGTGACCGAGCCGGTGACGGCGAGGCCCGCGGCGATGACGGCGGCGGCGCTGACTCCGGCGAGTGAACGCCTCAGCGCCACTGGTCGGTTCTCGGCATGACTGATCCGGTTCACCTGCGATGCGCGGAACATGCTGTGCTCCCTTCCCGCCGAGCGTCATGGGCATGACCGACGCGTGGGGGCGTGACGCCCGGCTCTGGGTGAGGTGGGGACATGTGGGGGTGTGCCGGACCGGATCGTAGAAAGGGGCGGCAAGTCCCGTCAATAGGTCTGGACCAATACAAGGGGTATGGACCAATTGAGCGAGGGTCAGCCGCACGCCGCCGGGCCCCGGCCGGGACCGCGACCCGGGCCCGGCGGCAGCCGCTACGGGCGCAGGCCGGCGAGTCGCGCGGCAGCGCCGGCGAAGTCGGCCGGGCCGACGTTCCAGTCGGCGCTCATCGGCGCGACCGAGATCCGGCCCTCGCCCAGCGCGGCCAGGTCGGAGCCCCTGGCGGGGGTGCGCGGGGCGTACGAGACGGTGACCTTCCAGGTGCCGTCGCCCCGGTCGGCGAAGTCGGGGACCAGCACGGGCTGGGCGTCCTGGGTGGTGACCGACACGCCGGCCGGGGTGCCGGTGCCGTCGCCGATCACCGGGTAGTTGACGTTCAGTCCGACGCCCGGCGGCAGCAGGCCGCGGGACTTGGCGCCACCCCGGAGCCGGTCGATCAGCCGGGCGGCGAACTCGGCGGTCGGGCGCATCGCGTTCAGCGTCGGCTGCGGCCCGGCCGCCGGGTCGAGGTCGGTGCTCACGGCGATCGCCGGAACGCCGCTCTCCAGGGCGGCGACGGCGGCGCCCACCGTACCGGAGTGGTTGGCGATGCCGCCGTAGTTGGGGCCGAAGTTGGTGCCCGAGACCACCAGGTCCGGCGCGCGGCCGGCGAAGACCTGGCGCAGCCCGAAGAGCACCGCGTCACCGGGGGTGCCGTCGACGGCCCAGACCCGCGGCTCCGGGTGCTCGACCGCCAGGACGGGCGGCAGGGTGACCCTGGTCCCGGATCCGCTGGCGTTGTGCAGCGGCGCGACGATCGTCACCTCGCGCCCGGCGGCGGTCAGCCGCTCGTACACGGCACGGATGCCCGGGGCGTCGTAGCCGTCGTCGTTCGACAGCAGGATCCGCAGCGGCCGGGCGGGGGCCGCGGGCCCGGCCGCGGACTCGGCCGCCGACTCGGCCGCCGCGGGGCCGACCGGGCCGAGCGCGGCGAGGGAGAGCAGGACGGCGGCGAGCGGGAGCGATCTGGAGGTTCTCACGCGGGGTCGACTCCATGGGGTGGGGGTGGTTGCACGTGCCATCAGTTACACGTGTAACCAATGTCTAGCAGCCGCCCACGGAACAGCACCAGACCCATGACGCCAGGAATCCCGCCCCCGCGGCGGGCCGCCCACCGGCTACCCGGTCACCCGGCCATCCGGCGTGGCCGACCGCCCGTCCACCGCCGGGCCGCGACGGCCACCGCGGCCACCACCACCGCGACGGCCGCGGCCCCGGGCAGCAGCCGGAACACCCCGCCCGCCTGCTCCCACAGGCTGAACAGGCTGAAGGAGGCGGTCAGCGGCAGCACCGCGACCCCGGCGGCGGCGGTGCGCAGCCGGCCGCGGGCCGTGCACACGGCCGCGAGCAGCGCCGGCAGCACCAGCAGCGCGAGCGGCCACCAGCCGTCCATCAGGTACCGCGTGTCGTAGCCGCCCTGGGCCCGCGTCAGCGCGAAGCCGGCCGCCAGGCCGGCGAGCACCAGCAGCCGGGAGCGCCGGTCCGGCCGCTCCAGCAGGTCGGGCGGGGCGGCGGTCAGCAGCACGCCGCCGAGCAGGTACGGCAGCAGCGCGGTGGCGCCGTACATCAGCAGCCAGCCGTCCGGCTCACCGGCGGCCAGCAGGCCGATCCGCACCGTGCCGAGCAGGGCCGTCCCGAGGGCGAGCGTCCGGACCGCCCGCCAGGCGCCGAGCGCGGCCGCCGCGGCCAGCAGGACGGGGACCACGGTCAGGCCGAGCACGGCGAGGTGGCCGGGCAGTTCGGCCCAGGGTGCGGCGAGGCCCGCCCGGGCGGCGACCCGCACTTCGCGGGTGCGCGGGTCGGCGAGGCCGGGCAGGGCCACCAGCCCCGCCAGCGCGCCGGCCAGCAGCGGTGCGGTGGCGGCCAGCAGCCGCCCGCCGACGGCGGTGGCGGCCACGCCGGTGCGCAGCCGCAGGCCGTACGCGGCGAGGTCGAACGTCTCCCGGGCGCAGGCCAGCGGCCCGGCGCCGGCCGTGGTGTCGGTGAACACCTCGGCGAGTTCGGCGCCGCGCTCGCGGCGGTAGCCGGCCGGGTAGAGCGCGAGGGCGGTGCGCAGCGCCGCCGTACGGGCGGTCACGCGCCGGCCCCGCGCGGGCGGACCGCCGCGGTGCCGAGGCGGCGCTGCGCCTCGGCGGCGACGGTGCGCAGCCGTTCGGCCTCGACGGCCAGGACCTCGCGCCCGGCGGCGGTGAGGGCGTAGGTGCGGCGGGCCCGCCCGTCGACCACCTCCTCGGCGGCGATCTCGATCAGCTCCTGCTGGAGCAGCCGGTCGAGGGCTCCGTAGAGCGTGCCGGTGCGCATCCGTACCCGCCCCCCGGAGATCGCGTCGACCTCGCCGATCAGCGCGTATCCGTGCCGGGGGGCGTCGGCGAGGGCGGTGAGCAGCAGCAGGGTGGACTCCTGCATCGCACGTTCGGTCATGGGACTACATATACCGCCGGACGTCCTATCCGGGCCAATGCACACACCCCCCCACCGCCCACCGCTCGGTGCCCGCTCACCCGTAGCGGTGCCCGCCGCGCTCCCGTCGGGCCGCGCCCAGCAGGCCGGCCAGCAGTGGGAGTACCAGGACCAGCAGGGCGATCGTCGGCCACGGCGCGTCGGCGAGGTGGACCGACGGCGAGCCCGGCTGCCCGGCGGCCCGCGAGCGCAGCAGGGCGAAGGCCGGAACGGCGCCGCTGACCGTGCCGAGCACCGCGCCGAGCAAGGCGATCAGACCGGCCTGCAGTCCGGCCAGGGTGCGCCGGGTACGCGGCCGGGCGCCGATCGCGCTGAGCACCGCCCGGTCGCGGCGGGCGTCGGCGGCGGCCAGCGCGGTGGCCACCACCGCGGCGCCCAGCACCACCAGGGCGGCGAAGGCGCTGAGCGCCACGCCGGTCAGGCCGGTGGTCGGCCGGTAGCCGCGTTCCACCTCCAGGGTGGCGTACGGGGCGAGCCGGACGACCGTGGCGGCGGCCCGCCGCTCGGCCTTCTCCGGGGTGGGGGCCGACGGCAGCCAGATCGAGCCGGTCGGCTCGACCGCCAGCCCCATCCGGCGGACCGTCTGCGGGCCGAGCACCAGCGGCGCGTAGCGCCGGTCGGCCGGCTGCTCGACCAGCACGCCCGCCACGCTCTCCTCCCGCACCGCGCCGTTCGCGCCCTGCATCCGCAGCAGCACCCGCCCGTCGTGCAGGTAGCCGGGGTCGGTGACGACCGCCTTCCCGGCGGTGAGCGCGGCCTCGGCGGCCGGGTCGCGCAGCTCCAGCAGGTTGTGCAGGACGGCCGCGTCGCCGACCGTCACCGGGCTGGTGACGGGCTGTCCGTAGCGCCGGCCGCCGTCCGCGTACACGGTGGCCCGGCAGCCCTCGCAGAAGAGGTACTCCGCCTGGTAGAGGTCGGCGCGTTCGCCGAGTCCGGGCAGGTCCTGGGCGAGCGCGGTGCGCAGCCGGGGCAGGGCCGCCGCGTCGCCGTGGATCTCCAACTGGACGGCGTCGACCGGCCGCTGGAGTCGGTAGGCGGCCCGGTCCTGGACCTGCGAGCCGGTGGTGTGCACGCCGACGGCGACAGCTCCGGCCACCGCGGCGAGCACGGCGGCCACCGCGGGAGCGGTCCGGGAGCGGTGCCGGGCGGTGTCGCGCAGCGCGAGCCTGGGGCCCAGCGGCAGCCGGCCGGCGAGCCGGCCGCACAGGGCCAGCAGCGACGGGGTGAGCAGCAGCAGCCCGAGTTCGGCGGTGACCGCCCCGGCCAGCACCGACAGGGTGCGCAGGGACAGCCCGGCGAGCACCGGTTCCCCGCCGGCCTGCCCGGCGACCGCGCCGTACAGGGCGAGCCCGGCCCCGGCGGCGACGGTCAGCAGCCCGAGCAACGGCACCCAGCGGCCGGGCGGGCGGACGGTGTCACGGTCGTTCAGTCCGGCCAGCACCTCGCGCCGCCCGGCCTGGACGGCGGGCACCAGGGCCGCCAGCAGCGCGGTCGCCACGCCGGTCGCGGCGATCAGCGCCAGGTCGAGCGGACGCAGCGCCAGGTGCCCGAACCGGCTGCCGCCGGCCCCTTCGATCCAGGGCCGCAGCAGTGCCACCAGGCCGCAGCCGGCCGCCGTGCCGAGCCCGGCCCCGACGGCGCCCAGCACCAGGCCGCCGCCCAGCACCACCGCGCGGACGTGCCCGGGCCGGCCGCCCGCGGCGCCGATCAGGGCGAGCCGGCGCCTGGCCTGCCGGGCGCCGATCGCGAACGCCGGGCCGGCCAGCAGGGTCACCTCCAGCAGCGCCAGGGCCGCGGTGGTGGCCGCCGCCATCGCGGTGCGCTCGCGCTGGTCCGCTGCGCCGATCGCCTCCTGCCGGTCCATCGCCGCGGCGGGCGGGTTCTGCGCCACCTGCCGGGCGGCCAGCGTGTAGCCGTAGCGGTTCAACTCCCGTACCCGGTCCCAGTCGAGCGTGGCGCCGGCGGGCAGCTGGACCAGCCAGGCGGCCTTGCGGGCGGCGGCCTCGTCCGCCTGCGTGCCGAGCGGCGCGAGGCCCGCGGCGGCCTGGGCGCCGTCCAACTGCCCGTACAACTCGCCAGGGCGGGCGACCAGTTCGACCTTGCGCAGGTCACCGGGGTGTTCCACCGTCCCGGTCAGGGTGAACGGCGCGGACTCCAGCCCCTGGACGGTCACCGTGTCCCCCAGCCGCAGCCCGGTCTCCGCCAGGAACTCCCGGGTCGCGGCGGCCTCGCGCGGGGCGGCGGGCGCGCGGCCGGCCACCAGGTCCAGCCGCCCCTGCCACAGGGGCCGGGTCAGGTCCGCCTCGAAGGTCTCGACCGGCGTCAGCCCGTCCGGGGTCCGCACCCCCGCCACCGGCCCGCTGCGGGCCGGCACCAACCAGCTGCCCGCCGGGAGCAACCCGCCCAGCAGCGCGGTCGGTTCGGTCTCCGCCGCGCGGCGCTGCTCGGCGCTCGGCGCGGCGCCCGCCGGCTGCGGCAGGGTGCGCACCCCGTCGTCGGGGAAGACCGCCTGCTCGACCGTCCGCCCCGGGGCGTAGGCCCCGATCAGCGCGTCGGCCCGGCCCATCAGCCGGTCCGAGCGCTCGGCCGCGGTCAGCTGTCCGCTGCGGTGCACCACGTCCGCGCCGGCCACGCCCAGCACCGGCAGCGCGACCATCGCCACCACCAGCGCGCTGCGGCCGCGCGCCCGCCAGGCGTCCCGGCGGGCGATCCGCAGCGCCACCCGCCACGACCCGGCGCTCACCGGGTCACCCCGGCCTGCGCGCGCAGGGACGGGTCGGTGATCCGCCGCTGCACCGCCTGGTCGACGATCCGGCCGTCGCGCAGGAAGACCACCCGGTCCGCCCAGGCCGCGTGCGCCGGGTCGTGCGTGACCATCACCACCGCCGCCCCCGCGTCGCAGCGGGCCCGCAGCACGCCGAGCACCGCCTCGCCGGTGGCGGAGTCCAGCGCGCCGGTCGGCTCGTCCGCCAGCACCAGGCGGCGCTCACCGATCAGCGCGCGGGCGATCGCCACCCGCTGCTGCTGGCCGCCCGACAGGGCGTCGGGGAAGCGCTCGGCGAGCTCGCCGATGCCCAGCTCCTCCAGTGCGGCCAGCGCCTCGCGCCGGGCCGTACGGGCGGAGCAGCCGTCCAACTCCCGCGGCAGCGCGATGTTCTCGGCGGCGGTCAGCGCCGGGATCAGGTTGTAGTTCTGGAACACGTACCCGACCGAGCGGCGGCGCACATCGGCCAGCCGGCCGCGGCTCAGCCCCTCCAGCGGCGTGCCCTCGACCAGCACCCGGCCGCCGGTCGGCCGGTCCAGTCCCCCGGCCAGCGCCAGCAGCGTGGACTTGCCGGAACCGGACGGGCCCATCACCGCCACGAACTCCCCCGCGTGCACCGCGAGGTCCACCTCGTGCAATGCGTACACCTCGGCCGCACCGCTGCCGTGCACCCGACTGACGCCCTCAAGGATCAACGAATCATGTTGCATACCGAGTATGTATAGCGAGGTCGGGCGCGATACTCAAGTGCACGACATAAGTAGTCTAGCTGAGTATGCTCAGCCGCCGGGGCGATTGACATGCCCGACGCACCCTCCCATGATGGGAGCGCTCCCACGCCCCATCCGTCGCACGCGTCGTCGACGGCCGGACGCGGCGCACCCGCGCCGCACCGTCCTCCGTCCACCGACCGGCTCCGGGGCCTGGCCCCGGGTCGGCGTCCCCCACCCGGGAGGAACACCCCATGCTGTTCCGCAGGAGACCCACCGGGCTCCGCCGCCCCCTCGCCGTGACGGCCTCGGCCGCCCTCGTCCTGGCGGCCGCCGCCCTGCCACTGTCCACCCCCGCCGCGGCCGACCCGGCCGCCGGCGCGGACACCACGGTCACGATCAACGCGAGCGCGGGCCTCGGCACCGTCGGCCCCGCCGCGCTCGGCGCCAACACCGCCATCTGGGACTCGGCCATGAACGACCCCGAGGTGGCCACCCTCTACCGGGCCGCCGGGATCGGCGCGCTGCGCTACCCGGGCGGCTCCTACTCCGACATCTACCACTGGGTCGACAACACCGCGCCCGGCGGCTACGTCGCCCCGGGCACCGGCTTCGACGCCTTCATGGGGACCGTCAGGGCCACCGGCGCCCAGCCGATCCTGATCGCCAACTACGGCTCCGGCACCGCCCAGGAGGCCGCCGACTGGGTCCGCTACGCCAACCTCACCAAGGGCTACGGGGCGAAGTACTGGGAGATCGGCAACGAGATCTACGGCAACGGCGTCTACGGCAGCGGCTGGGAGAACGACACCCACGCCGACAAGTCGCCCGACCAGTACGCCCGCGAGGTCAAGGCGTACGCCGCCGCGATGAAGGCCGTCGACCCGACCGTGAAGATCGGCGCGGTGCTCACCATGCCCGGCAACTGGCCGGACGGCATCGTCGCCGCCGGCGGCACCGGCGACTGGAACCACACCGTGCTCGCCGCCGTCGCCCACGACGTCGACTTCGTCAGCGTCCACTGGTACCCCAACACCAGCACCGGCGACCAGTCGCTGGCCGCCGTGCGGCAACTGCCCGGCGAGCTCCGCGAAGTGCGCGACCTGCTGGACCGGTACGCGGGCGCCGACTCCGCCCGCATCGGCATCGCGATGACCGAGGTGAACTCCAACGCCGGCGGCGGCGCCTTCACCACCCGCCCCAACGGCCTGTTCGCCGCCGAGGCCATGAGCACGGCGCTGGAGAACGGCGTCTTCACCGTGGACTGGTGGGACACCCACAACGGCGCCGGCGCCATCACCACCGTGGGCGGCGAGACCGACTACGGCGACATGGGCATGCTGTCGAACGGCAGTTGCACCGGCAGCGTCTGCGAACCGGCGGTGAACACCCCGTTCGCGCCGTACCACGGCATCAAGGCCCTCGGCGCGCTCGGCGACCCGGGCGACACCATGGTCGCCTCGGGCTCCACCGGCTCCTCGGGCTCCTCCGGCTCCTCGGGCTCCTCCGGCTCCTCCGGCTCGGACGTCTCCTCGCACGCGGTGCTCCGCGCCAACGGCGACCTCGGCGTCCTGCTGCTCAACAAGAGCTCCTCCGCCCAGCACACCGTCGACCTGCGGTACCTGGGCTTCACCGCCGGCCCCGCGGCCCCCGCCGTCCAGCGCTGGGCGCCCGGCGACGACGGCCTGGTGGACGCCACCGGCACCGCCACCGCCACCTCGGTGACCCTGGCCCCGTACTCCCTCACCGTGCTGACCCTGCACCCGAAGAGCGGCACCGGCTCCTCCGCCGCCACCGTCGGCACCCCCGGCACCCCGCGGACCACCTCGGTGGACGCCAACACCGTCGCCCTCGACTGGCCCGCCGCCGGCGGCGCGGTCGACCGCTACGAGGTCTACGAGCAGCTCGGCACCACCCTCCAACTGCTCGGCTCGTCCACCGGCACCACCGCCACCCTCCACAACCTGCCGCCGGGCTCCCGGCACACCGTCAACGTCCTGGCCCGGGACCAGGCCGGGCGCCTCTCCCGGCCCTCCGAGCCGCTGACCTTCACCACCGGCACGCCGAGCGACAGCACCTGCGCCGTCACCTACCGGGTCACCACCGGCTGGGGCAACGGCTTCGTCGCCGACGTCGCGGTGAGCAACCTCGGCCCGGCCGACATCAACGGCTGGACGCTCGACTTCGACTGGCCCTCCACCGGGCAGTCCGCCACCTCCTGGTGGAACGCCGTCGTCCACGGGGACGGACAGCACGTCCGTGTCACCAACGGCGACTCCAACGCGCACCTCGCGCCGAACGGCGGCAACACCGCGAGCTTCGGCTTCGTCGGCGCCAACAACGGCGCCAACCCGACCCCGACGGTCTTCCGCCTCAACGGAACGGTCTGCCGCACCGTCAGCTGACCCGCACCACCCCGGGTGGAGGCCCTCCGCCCCCACCCGGGGTGCCGCTCCGGACGCGGCGCGGGCTCAGTCGCCGACCCGGCCGGCCTGGATCTGGCGGCCCTCGGTGGTGGTGACCACCACCGGCACGCCGTCCGGGATCTGCCCGTGGAGCGCGGCCAGCAGCGACTCGACCGGTGGCAGGTCCGCGGGGGCGCGGACCTGGACGTACAGGGTGCGCGAGTGCGCCTGGACGTTGACCACGGACGCCCCGGGCGAGTCCGCCAGCCAGTCGGCCGTGGCGTTCGTGGCCCGCGTCGTCCACAGCTGGACCAGCAAGGCGCCCGCGGTGTTCGCCGCCAGCACCAGTCCGGCCGCGGCGAACAGCAGCCCGAGCACCACGTAGGTACGGCGGACCGAACCCGTCTCGCGCCGCCGGCCCGCCGTCGCGTACCCCAGGCCGCCGAACACCGCCATACCGGCCGCCACCAGGGCCACCAGGTTGGACACGAAGAGCACGAAGGAACCCAGGGCCAGCCACCACGCCCCCTGCCCGGCGCAGACGCCGGTCACCACCAGCGGCGGCACCAGCGAGATCGCGATCGCCACCCCGGGCAGGACCGCCGCGACGTCCCGGCGGGAGAGGGCCACGGCCCCGGCGAAGCCCGTGGCGAGCGCGGCCACCAGGTCCAGCAGCCCCGGCGAGGTGCGGCTGGAGATCTGACTGTCCGACAGCAGGTCGTACGAGGCGGGCACCACCAGCGAGGCCAGCGCGCCGATCGCCACCACCAGCAGTCCGCCGCCGGTCACGAACAGGACCGCCGTCGACCTGCGGCGCTGCACCGCGCCGAGCGCGATCCCCATGATCGGCGTCGACAGCGGCGCGATGATCATCGCGCCGATCACGGTGGCCGTGGAGTCCGTCAGCACCCCGGCGGCCGCGATCACCGCCGCCAGGACCAGCATCGTCCAGAACGCCGACTGCTTCGAGCGCCGGTCCCCCGCCGACAGGTCCAGGTCCTCCTCCAGCTCCTCCAGGGAGCGCCGCTGATGATCAGGCAGGACACGATCACGGAGGCTGCTGAGCACCAGCCGATTGTCACACCGCACGGCCCGTCCGCCCCCGCACCACACGCACCGGCACTCCGAACGGGCCATCAACCCCTGGCTACGCTCGGGGTGTGAGCAACCCACTCCAGGATCCGGAGTTCCTCCGGAACCCGTACCCCACCTTCGCGGCCCTCCGCAGCGCCTCGCCGGTCCAGCAGGTACCCGGCGGCGGAGGCCGGTCGAGCTACCTCGTCACCGGACACGCCGAAGCCCGGGAGGCCTTCGCCGACCCCCGGCTGTCGAAGGACACCGCGCGCTTCTTCGCCGGCCGGGACACCGGGCGCAACCTGCACCCGGCCGTCTCCCGGAGCATGCTGGCGACCGACCCGCCGCAGCACACCCGGCTGCGCGGCCTGGTGGCGAAGTCGTTCACCTCCGGGGCCGTCGCCCGGCTGCAGCCGTACATCGAGAGCGTGACGGACGAGCTGCTCGACGCCTGGGTGCCCGGCGACCGGACCGACGCCGTCGCGAGCCTCGCCGCCCCGCTGCCCGTCACCGTCATCTGCCAGCTGCTGGGCGTCCCCGAGGCCGACCGCACGGCGGTCCGCAGCTGGTCGAACGACCTCTTCGCGGCCGGCCGGCCCGACCGGATCGACGCCGCCTCCCACGCCGTCGCCGACTACCTCGCCGGCCTCGTCGCGGCCAAGCGCCGCAGCCCCGACGACAGCCTGCTCACCGAGCTGATCCGGGTCCGCGACGGCGGCGACCGCCTCGGCGAGGACGAGCTGGTCTCCCTCGCGGCACTGCTCCTCGTCGCCGGGCACGAGACCACCACCAATCTGATCGGCAACGGACTCCTGGCCCTGCTCCGGACCCCGGAGGCCCTCCGCCGCCTGCACCGGAACCCCGACCTGGTCGGAACGGCCGTCGACGAACTGCTCCGGCTCGACTCCCCCGTCAGCACCGCCACCTTCCGGTTCGCGACCGAGGACATCACGCTGGGCGGCACCGAGATCCCCGCCGGATCGCCCGTCCTCATCGCGCCGGGCGCCGCCAACCGCG
The DNA here is from genome assembly GCF_043200835.1 of Kitasatospora sp. NPDC048365. Classification (NCBI taxonomy): domain Bacteria; kingdom Bacillati; phylum Actinomycetota; class Actinomycetes; order Kitasatosporales; family Streptomycetaceae; genus Kitasatospora; species Kitasatospora sp. NPDC048365. Next base: position 101,301 of record NZ_JBICYJ010000003.1, on the reverse strand, counting down.
ACCCCGCCCGCTTCCCCGAGCCGGACCGCCTCGACCTCGACCGCGACACCACCGGGCACCTCGCCTTCGGCCACGGCATCCACCGGTGCCTCGGCGCACCCCTGGCCCGCGCCGAGGCCACCGTCGCGCTCCGGGCCCTCCTCGCCCGCTTCCCCGCGATCCGCCTCGCCGTCCCCGCCGAGGACCTGGAGTGGCGGCACACCCGCCTGATGCGCGGCCTGGTCTCGCTGCCCGTCCTGCCGTGACCGGGCCGCCGCTCGGCGGTGCGCAGGAATACGGCGGCCTCGTAGGTTGTCAGTACCAGGGCAACCCGACGACCGTCACTGAGGGAGAAGACCATGGCGACCGAGAAGGCCGTCCTTGCCGGAGGCTGTTTCTGGGGCATGGAGGAGCTCTTCCGCCGCCAGCCCGGAGTGGTGTCCACGCGCGTGGGCTACACCGGCGGCGAGGTCCCGAACGCCACCTACCGCAACCACGGCAACCACGCCGAGGCCATCGAGGTGCTCTACGACCCCGCCCGGACCGACTTCCGGGCCCTGCTCGAGTTCTTCTTCCAGATCCACGACCCGTCGACCAGGGACCGCCAGGGCAACGACCTCGGTGCCAGCTACCGCTCGGGGATCTTCTACCTCACCGACGAGCAGAAGCAGGTCGCCGAGGACACCATCGCCGACGTCGACGCCTCGGGCCTGTGGCCGGGCAAGGTCGTCACCGAGGTCACCCCGGCCGGGGACTTCTGGGAGGCCGAGCCCGAGCACCAGGACTACCTGCAGAAGTTCCCCAACGGGTACACCTGCCACTTCCCCCGCCCCGGCTGGAAGCTCCCCCGCCGCGCCGGCGCCTGACCCCGTCCCGCCGAGGGCCGGTCGGGGTGAGGCCGGTCCTCGGCGGACAGCTCGGAAGTGCAGCGCGCCGATGCTGCGGACGGTCCGGGCGAGGGCCCGGGCCAGGGCGGGTGGGTCAGCCGGCCGTCTGCAGGGGGGCGGCGTCGTCCGTCCGGTGGTCGAGCCGGTTGGTGACGGAGATGACGCCGTCCACGCTCCGGCACAGCCGCTCCAGCACGGGGATCACGCTGCGGCGGTCGACCCGGCCGGCGAGCGACACCTGCCCGTCCGCCACCTGGACGTCCAGCGAGTCCGGGGCGATCCCCAGGACGTGGAACAGGACGTCGTTGCGGATCTCCTCGCGGATGGCCCGGTCGTGGCGCAGGTAGACGCGCAGCAGATCGGCGCGGCTGACGATGCCCACCAGGCGTCCCGCCTCGTCGACGACGAGGAGCCGCTTCAGCCGCTTGCGCTGCATCAGGCGGGCGGCTTCGACGACGGTCCACTCGGGCCGGGCGCACACGGCCGGGCTCGTCATGAGCTCGCCGGCGGTGGTGGCGCGGCTCCTGGCCCGGGCGGCGGACGGGAGGTGAGGGGTGATCAGCAGCCCTGCGGGGTCCTCCTGGGCGGCCTGGTTGAGGATCAGGTCGGCCTCGGACACCAGGCCGAGCGGCCGGTCCTGGTCGTCGAGGACCGGCACCGAGGTGATGTCGTTCTCGGCGAGCAGCCGGGTGATCTCCTTGAATCCGGTGTCGGGCCCCACGTGCACGACGGCGGACGTCATCAGCTCTCCCACGATCCGGTGTCGCATCGCCGGTCCTCCTCTCGTCCGGGGGCGGGCCTGCCGCCCCGACTGCCTCCAACCCTCGGCCCTCGGCCGGACCGCGCACAGGGCCGTCGGGTCCGGCCGTGCCGGGACCTTCAGTCCGGTGCGGCGCACCGCCCACCCGCGCGAGGGCCCGGCCAACTGCTCACGAACATGACGGAGGTCCCCCGGGCGCCGTAGCCGCCCGGGGGACCTCCACGCCGTGCGGTCTCAGGCGGTGGCCGCCCGCCGTACCCGGACGGCGGTGAAGGCGAGGGTCGCGGCCGCGACGACGGTCAGTGCGGCCAGTCCGGCCGCGTAGGTCTGGTACGCGCCGTAGAGCGCGCCCATCACCAGCGGCGGAACGAACCCGCCGAGGCCGCCGGCCGCGCCGACGACGCCGGTGACCGTGCCGACCTTGCTCGCCGGTGCGAGCCGGGCGACCAGGGCGAACGTGGCACCGCTGCCGGCACCCAGGGCCGCGGCCATGGCGAGGAAGGCGGCGGTGCCGAGCGGGGCCAGCGCCGGGGTGGCGCTCTGCACGAGCGCCGCGGCCGCGACCACCGCCAGCGCCCCGGTGAGGATCCGGACCGGGCCGAGCCGGTCCGACAGCCAGCCGCCGGCCGGGCGCATCACCACGGCCAGCAGGACGAAGCCCGCCATCCGGTTCGCCGCGTCGGCCTGCTGGAGCCCGTAGGCGGTCTTCAGGTAGGTGGGAAGGTAGACGGAGAAGGCGACGTAGCCGCCGAAGACGACCGCGTACAGGGCCGAGGCCTGCCAGGTGACGCCCAGGCGGAGCGTGTCGCGCAGGCGGCGGGCGAGCGGCTCGGTGGGTACCTGGCGACCGGGGGCGTCCCGCATCAGCAGGTACGCGACGATCGCGTACACGGCCAGCACGACGGCGGTGATCACGAACGGGGTGGCCAGGCCGTTCGCCTTGACCAGCTTCACGGTGGTGAGCGCGCTGATCGCGGTGCCGCCCATGCCCGCGCCGAAGACGCCGATCGCCATGCCGCGCCGCTCGGGCGGGTACCAGGCGTTGACGAACGGCACGCCGACCGCGAACGAGGTGCCGCCGATGCCCAGGAAGAAGCCGCCGATCAGCAGGGCGGTCAGCGAGGTGTGCCCGGCGAGGCCGAGGTAGAGCACCGGGACGATGGTGGCGGCGGACACCAGCGGCATCATCACGCGCCCGCCGTAGCGGTCGGTGAGCGCACCCACGGGGATCCGGCCGAGGGATCCGACGACCACCGGGACGGCGACGAGCAGCGACACCTGGAAGGAGTCGAGCTGCAGGGAGTCCTTGAACCGCGTGCCGAGCGGGCTGAGCAGCGCCCAGGCCCAGAAGTTGAGCGCGAAGCCGAGGGTGGCCAGGGTCAGCATCAGCGCCCGTCGCCCGGAGGTCGGCGGGTCGGCCGGTGCGGCCGATGCGGCGGGTGCAGCCGCTGCGGCCGGTGCGGCGGGTCGGTCCGGGTTCTGCTCGGTGTCCATGGCGGTGTGTCACCTCTCCTGATGGTGCCGGCCGGCACGGTTCGGGTGGCCGGCAGCGCCAGCATGCTGGGCGGGGGGCGGTCGCCGTCCGTGCCGATGGGCCCGTGATCGCGGGCCGGAGGGCCCCGTTCCGCCCCGCGGAGGGGACTCGTCGGCCACCCCGACCAGGGCCGTTCGGCCCACGCGGACCGCCGCGCGGGTCGCCTAGCTTTCGCGTCATGGAGCATGACGAGACCGCGGGCCCCCTCGGCGCCCGCGACGGGGAGCGATGGCCGCTGGCGGCGAGGCGCCTGCTGACGCGGCGTGAGGTGTCGGCCGACGGCCGGGCGGTGTTCGGCGAGGGCGGCACCGAGTGGGAGGGCTTCTACCGGGACCGCTGGTCCCACGACAAGGTGGTGCGGTCCACCCACGGGGTCAACTGCACGGGCTCGTGCTCGTGGATGGTGTACGTCAAGGAGGGGATCATCACCTGGGAGCACCAGGCGACCGACTACCCCTCCATCGGCACCGACTGCCCGGAGTACGAGCCGCGCGGCTGCCCGCGCGGGGCGTCCTTCTCCTGGTACACCTACTCGCCCAGCCGGGTGCGCTACCCGTACGTACGCGGCGAGCTGCTGAAGCTGTGGCGCGAGGCCCGGCGGCGGCTCGGCGATCCGGTGGCGGCGTGGGCCGAGATCACCGGTGACCCGGCGAAGGCGCGGGCGTACAAGAGGGCGCGGGGCAAGGGCGGCCTGGTGCGCGCGGAGTGGGACGAGGTGACCGAGCTGGTCGCCGCGGCCCAGGTGCACACCGTCAAGACGTACGGTCCGGACCGGGTGGCGGGCTTCTCGCCGATCCCGGCGATGTCGATCGCGTCGTTCGCGGCCGGGGCCCGGTACCACTCGATGATCGGCGGGACGCTGCTGTCGTTCTACGACTGGTACGCGGACCTGCCCATCGCCTCGCCGCAGGTGTGGGGCGACCAGACCGACGTGCCGGAGTCCGCGGACTGGTGGAACGCGGGCTACCTGATCATGTGGGGCTCCAACATCCCGGTGACCCGGACGCCCGACGCGCACTTCCTGACCGAGACCCGCTACAACGGCACCAAGATCGTCGCGGTCAGCCCCGACTACGCCGACAACGTCAAGCACGCCGACGAATGGCTCGCCCCGCACCCCGGTACGGACGGCGCGCTGGCCATGGCCATGGGCCACGTGGTCCTGCGCGAGTTCCTCGTCGACCGCGAGGTGCCGTACTTCCGGGACTACCTGCGCACGTTCACCGACGCCCCGTTCCTGGTGGCCCTGCGCGAGCACGAGCACGGTCTCGTCCCGGACGGCTTCCTGACCGCGGCCGACCTCGGGCAGGACACCGAGCACGCCGGGTCCAAGACCGTCCTCGTCGACTCGGCCACCGGCGAGCCGGTCGTGCCGAACGGCTCGCTCGGCTTCCGCTGGGCGAAGGAACAGGGCCACTGGAACCTCGACCTGGGCGACGTCGTGCCCGAGCTCAGCCTGCTGGAGCGGGCCGAGGAGACCGTCGAGATCGCGCTGCCCCGCTTCGACGAGGGTGCCACCGAGGGCGGTTCGTTCCTGGTGCGCGGGGTGCCGGTGCGCCGGATCGGCGGCCGGCTCGTCACCACCGTCTTCGACCTGATGCTCGCCCAGTACGGGGTGCACCGCCCCGGCCTCCCGGGCAGCTGGCCGTCCTCGTACGAGGACGCGTCGCAGCCCTGCACCCCGGCCTGGCAGGAGACGATCACCTCCGTGCCGGCCGAGCAGGCGGCCCGCATCGGCCGCGAGTTCGCCCGCAACGCCGAGCGCACCAACGGCCGGTCCATGATCGCGCTGGGGGCCGGGACCAACCACTGGTTCCACTCCGACACCATCTACCGGGCCTTCCTGGCGCTCATCACCATGACCGGCTGCCAGGGCGTCAACGGCGGCGGCTGGGCACACTACGTCGGCCAGGAGAAGGTCCGCCCGGTCACCGGGCAACAGCACCTGTCGTTCGCCTTCGACTGGCAGCGGCCCACCCGGCACATGGCGGGCACCTCGTACTGGTACCTGAACTCCGACCAGTGGCGCTACGAGGCGTTCGGGCCCGACGAGATCGCCTCCCCGCTCGGCGAAGGACGGTTCAAGGGCAAGGGCTTCGCCGACTGCCTGGCGCAGGCCGTGCGACTGGGCTGGACGCCCGGCCACCCCGGCTTCAACCGCAACCCGCTCGACCTGACGGACGAAGCCGCCGCGGCCGGCCGGCCGGTCGCCGAGCACATCGTCGACGAGCTGAAGTCGGGACGGCTGCGGTTCGCCGCCGAGGACCCCGACGACCCCGCCAACTTCCCGCGCGTGCTGACCGTGTGGCGGGCCAACCTGCTCGGCTCCTCCGGCAAGGGCAACGAGTACTTCCTGCGCCACCTGCTGGGCACGGACGGGTCCGTCCGCTCCGAGGAGACCCCGCCCGAGGGGCGTCCGAAGGACGTGGTCTGGCGGGAGGAGGCACCCGAGGGCAAGCTCGACCTGCTGGTCACCATGGACTTCCGGATGACCTCGACCGGCCTGTACGCCGACGTCGTCCTCCCGGCCGCCACCTGGTACGAGAAGGACGACCTGTCCAGTACGGACATGCACCCCTTCATGCACGCCTTCACCCCGGCCATCGCCCCGCCCTGGCAGGCGCGCACCGACTACGACACCTTCCTGACCCTCGCCGACCGGTTCAGCGAGCTGGCGGCCGACCACCTCGGCACCCGCACCGACGTCATCGCCGTACCGCTGCTGCACGACACCCCGGACGAACTCGCCCAGCCCGGCGGTGTGGTGCGGGACTGGAAGACCGGCGAATGCGAACCGGTCCCCGGGAAGACCATGCCGAAGCTGGCGGTCGTCGAACGGGACTACACCGCGATCGCGCAGAAGATGCGCGCCGTGGGCCCGCTGCTCGACACCCTGGGCACCACCACCAAGGGCGTCACCGTCGTCCCCGACAAGGAGATCGACGAACTCCGGCACCGCAACGGCACCGTCAGGGACGGGATCGCCGCCGGACGGCCCTCGCTCGCCACCGCGAGCCACATGTGCGAGGCGGTCCTCGCGCTGTCCGGCACCACCAACGGGCGGCTGGCCGCCGAGGGCTTCCGGGTGCTGGAGCGGCAGACCGGCAGCGAGGGCCTGGTCGAACTCGCCGCCGAACGCGAGGCGGAAAGGATCACCTTCGCCGACACCCGCACCCAGCCCCGCGCGGTGCTGACCTCGTACGAGTGGTCGGGCTCGGAGACCGGCGGCCGGCGCTACTCGCCGTTCGTCATCAACACCGAGCACAAGAAGCCCTGGCACACCCTCACCGGCCGCCAGCACTTCTTCGTCCAGCACGACTGGGTGTCCGAGGTCGGCGAGCAACTCCCCGTCTACCGGCCCCCGCTGAACTCGCCCCGGCACTACGGCGACGAGCACCTGGGCGGCGACCGGGCCGAAGTGACGGTCCGTTACCTCACCCCGCACTCCAAGTGGTCCATCCACTCGAACTACCAGGACAACAAGTACATGCTCGACCTGTCCCGCGGCGGCCCGGTCATCTGGATGTCCACCGGCGACGCCGAGAAGATCGGCGTGCAGGACAACGACTGGATCGAGGCGTACAACCGCAACGGCGTCGTCGCCGCCCGGGCGGTGGTCACCCACCGGATGCCCGAGGGCACGGTGTACATGTACCACGCCCAGGACCGCAACGTGAACGTGCCGAAGACCGAGGTCAGCGGGAAGCGCGGCGGCATCCACAACTCCCTGACCAGGCTGCTGCTCAAGCCCACCCACCTCGCGGGCGGCTACGCACAGTTCACCTACGCCTTCAACTACTACGGCCCGACCGGAAACCAGCGCGACGAGGTCACCGTGATCCGGCGTCGCTCCCAGGAGGTGGAGTACTGATGCGCGTCATGGCTCAGATCGCCATGGTGATGAACCTCGACAAGTGCATCGGCTGCCACACCTGCTCGGTCACCTGCAAGCAGACGTGGACCAACCGCACCGGCGTCGAGTACGCCTGGTTCAACAACGTCGAGACCAAGCCCGGCGTCGGCTACCCGCGCCGCTACGAGGACCAGGAGAAGTGGAAGGGCGGCTGGATGCTCGACGCGCGCGGGCGGCTCGTCCTGCGCTCGGGCGGACGCGTCAAGCGGCTGCTGTCGCTGTTCTCCAACCCCGGCCTGCCGTCCATCGAGGACTACTACGAGCCGGTCACCTACGACTACGACAACCTCGTCAGCGCCCCGGCCGGGAACGACGTCCCGGTCGCCCGCCCGCGCTCCGTCCTCACCGGACAGCCGACGGCGATCACCTGGGGCGCCAACTGGGAGGACGGCCTCGGCGGCGCGCCCGAACACGCGGGCGGCGACCCCAACCTGACCGGCGAGTGGGCCGAGAAGGTGAAGTTCGAGTTCGAGCAGACCTTCCTCTTCCACCTGCCCCGGCTGTGCGAACACTGCCTCAACCCGGCCTGCGTGTCGGCCTGCCCGTCCGGCGCGATGTACAAGCGGGTCGAGGACGGCATCGTCCTGGTCGACCAGGACCGCTGCCGCGGCTGGCGGATGTGCGTCACCGCCTGCCCGTACAAGAAGGTGTACGTCAACCACGCCACCGGCAAGGCCGAGAAGTGCACCTTCTGCTTCCCGCGGATCGAGGCCGGCCAGCCCACCGTCTGCTCCGAGACCTGCGTCGGCCGGCTGCGCTACCTCGGCCTCCTGCTGTACGACGCCGACCGCGTCGGCGAGGCCGCGGCCACCCCCGACGAGAAGGACCTGCTGGACGCCCAGCGCGGTGTCTTCCTCGACCCGCACGACCCCGAAGTCATCGCGGCGGCACGGGAGTCCGGCATACCCGAGGACTGGCTGGAGGCCGCCCGGCGCTCCCCCGTGCACGCGCTGGTCTCCACCTACAAGGTCGCCCTGCCGCTGCACCCGGAGTACCGCACCCTGCCGATGGTCTGGTACGTCCCCCCGCTCTCCCCGGTGCTCGACGCGGTGGACTCGGCCGGCGGCAACCAGGACAACCCCGACCACGTCTTCGCCGCCGTCACCCGGCTGCGCATCCCGCTGGAGTACCTGGCCGAGCTGTTCAGCGCCGGGGACACCGAGGTGGTGGCCGGCGTGCTGATGAAGCTCACCGCGCTGCGCTCCCACATGCGCGGGCGCACCCTCGGCGAGGCGGGCGACGAAAGCGCGCTGAAGGCGGTCGGGCTCACCGCCCGCGAGGCGGAGGACCTGCACCGGCTGCTCGCCGTCGCCAAGTACGCCGACCGGTACGTCGTGCCGGCCGCGCACAAGGAGGACGCCGCCGCCCTCGCCGGGATCGAGGACCGCTGCCCGGTCGAGGTCTCCGGCGACCGGGGCGGCCGGGTGATGCTCGGCATCCCCACCCTGCGCAGAAGGACGGGGGAGTAGCGGCATGAACGCACCGCACATCGGCATCCGGCCGTGGGCCCGCCGTACCCGCCCGGCCGACACGGCGCAGCAGACCGAGCAGCGCCTGCTCCTGCTGCGCCTGCTCTCCCTGCTGCTGCAGTACCCGGACGCCGAACTTACCTCCACGCGAACGGAGTTGGTCGCCTCCGTCGAGGCGCTGGAGCCGTCACCGACTGCCGCCGGACTCGCCGCCTTCACCACCTGGTTCGCCGGGCAGCCCGCCGACGTGCTCGAACGCCACTACGTCGAGGTCTTCGACCTGCGCCGCCGCAGCAGCCTCTACCTCACCTACTACCTGCACGGCGACACCCGCCGCCGGGGCGTGGCGCTGCTGGCCCTCGCCCAGCGCTACAAGGCCGCCGGCTGGGACGCCGACGCCGCCGAACTCCCGGACCACCTCCCGGTCGTCCTCGAGTTCGCCGCACTCGAAGGGCCGGGCCCGGGCGAGGCGCCGCTGCGCCAGCACCGGCGCGGACTGGAGCTGATCCGGCACGCCCTGGCCGACGCGGGCTCCCCCTACCGGCACCTGCTCGCCGCGCTCCTCGCCCTTCTCCCGCCGCCGACCACCGCCGACCTGGCGGCGGTGGCCGAGCTGGCCGCCCAGGGCCCGCCCGTCGAGGAGGTCGGCCTCGAACCGTACGGCGGCGGCCTGTTCGCGCCGCCGCAGACCTTCGTGCCGCCCGCCCCCGCCCCGCCGACCCTGATTCCGCTGCTGCCGACCCGGACCCTGGAGGACCACCAATGAGCCCCGCAGGTACCGCGCTCGCCGCCGCACCCGCTGCCTCGCTCGCCGCCGCGCCCGCCGCCACGCCGAGCGCCGCCGACCTGCTGCTGTGGGTCGGCCTCCCCTACATCTGCCTCGCCGTCTTCACGGTCGGGCACGTCTGGCGCTACCGCCAGGACCAGTTCGGCTGGACCTCCCGCACCAGCCAACTGCTCGAACACCGCTGGCTCCGCTGGGGAAGCCCGCTGTTCCACCTCGGCGCCTTCGCGGTGATCGGCGGGCACGTCGTAGGGCTGGCCGTCCCGGCCGGCTGGACCGAGGCCGCCGGGATCTCCGAGCACGCCTACCACCTGGCGGCGGTCTCGCTCGGCACGCTGGCCGGCCTGGCGATGCTCACCGGCCTGGGCATGCTCTGCGCCCGCCGGCTGCTGACCCGGCGGATCCGCCTCACCACCGACCGGAGCGACAAGCTGCTCTTCCCGCTGCTCGCCCTCACCGTCCTGCTCGGGATCGCCGCCACCACGGTGCACAACGTGATCGGCGGCGGCTACGACTACCGGTCGACGGTCTCGGTCTGGTTCCGCGGCGTCTTCGCGCTGCACCCCCACCCCGAGGCGATGGCGGACGCCCCGCTGCTGTTCCAGCTGCACGCGCTCACAGCCTGCCTGCTCTTCGCCGCCTGGCCGTTCACCCGCCTGGTCCACGTCTGGAGCGCCCCGGTCGGCTACCTGGTCCGCCCGTACCTGGTCTACCGCCGGCGCGCCGCGGCCGTGCGCAGCCCGTGGTGACCGCGACACTCACGACCGCGCCGTGGGACCGGGCCCGGGCCCTCGCGCGGGACACCGCCCGAGGACCGCTGCCGGCCGTCGCGCGCGACCTCCCCGCCGCACTCGGTCACACCCTTGCCGAGCCACTGACGGCCCTCACCGACCTGCCCGCGTTCGCCACCTCCGCGATGGACGGATGGGCGGTGGCCGGGCCTGGGCCCTGGCGGCTCGGCGGCCCCGGCGTCCTGGCCGGCGCACCGGCCGGGCCGCTGGACCACGGCACCGCCGTGCCCGTCGCCACCGGCGCCCAACTGCCGCCGGGCGCAACGGCGGTCCTCCGCCGCGAGCACGGCGGGCCGACGGCTCCCGACGGCCTCCTGCACCCGTCCCTGCCCGGTCCGTTGGCCCCGGGGCACGACATCCGACCGCAGGGCCAGGAGTGCCGCCGGGGCGAGCTGCTCCTCCCGGCAGGCACCGTGGTCACCCCGGCCGTGCTGGGCCTGGCCGCGGCCGCCGGGTACGACCGCCTTGCGGTCCACCGTCGGCCCACCGTGGAACTGCTGCTGCTCGGCGACGAACTGCTGGAGTCCGGGCTGCCCGGGCGGGGCCGGGTCCGCGACGCCCTCGGCCCACTGCTGCCGCCCTGGCTGCGCGGCGCCGGCGCCGAACTCGTCGCCGTCCGGCGGCTGGTCGACGATCCCTGGCTGCTGACCGAGGCGCTGCACCACTCGCCCGCCGACGTGGTGGTCACCACCGGCAGCACCGCCGCCGGGCCCGCCGACTTCCTGCACCGGGCACTCGCCTCGGCGGGCGCCCGGCTGCTGGTCGACTCCGTCGCCGTCCGGCCCGGCCACCCCATGCTGCTCGCCGAACTGCCGGCCGCCGCCGGCCGTCCGTGCCGCCACCTGGTCGGGCTGCCCGGCAACCCGCTCGCCGCCGTGGCCGGCACGGTGACCCTGGCCCTGCCCCTGCTCGCCCGGCTCGCCGGGCAGCCCGCCCCGCCCCGCCGGGCCACCACCACCGCCGACCTGCCGGGCCATCCGCGGGACACCCGCCTGCAGCCCGTACGCCTCGTCGGCCACGCCGCGGCGCCACTGCCCTTCGACGGCCCGGCCATGCTCCGCGGCCTCGCCCTCGCCGACGCCCTCGCGGTCGTCCCACCCGGCGGCCGTGCGGCCGGTGACGTCGTCGAACTGCTGGACGTCCCCGGCCGCACGGTTTACTGATCGTTTCGTCCTGGTCCTGACGGTCAGGGACGAAACGCCCAGTTAAAGATCACAGTGAATCTCGACATGGACACCCGCCTGGACCTCACCGCGCTTCTCCCGCCCGGTCCTCGTGCCCCTGCCCTGCTGGCGCCGTCGAGCGGGCGATGCCTGAGTAGTTCATGCCCCGTGTGCAACAACCCCACGACCTCGCGGCTCAGGTTGGAGATCAAGTCAGGCCAAGGCTGTGCCGTGCAGGTACGCGGCCAGAATGGTCTGTAGCGAGGTGGTCTCGTTGATGGCGGTCCGGTAGAACACCAGCGAGTCCGTGAGGGCGATCAGTTCCTCGACGTGCGCGTCCGAGTGGGGCAGTCCTGCTCTGGTCAGGGCCGACACCGTCACCTGTTGGGTGATGGCGTGGACTTCGGACTCCGCCGTCAGCTTTGCACGAAGATGCGGCGCGTCATCGAGTTCGAGGATGAGGGCGTATCGGGCCCTCATGTCGTCGCGGCGGAACGCGAGAGTTTCGACGAGTCCTGCGATCAGCGCGGCAAGCTCGCCGATGCCGAGCCGATGGTCGGGCTCGAACGTCGCGCTCAGAGAGTCGGCGAGTTCTTCGGCGTCAGCTTTTGAACGGGCAGCGAGCGCATCGACGATGAGCTCCACGAGCGCGAGCCGCGTCTTCGCATGGTAGGAGGTCGATCCCTGCGGTAGGCCCGCTTCGCGGTCGACAGCCCGATGCGTCAGGGCGCGAACACCGTCGCGGGCGATGATGCGAATCCCGCTGTCGGCGATCGCCTCCCGCCGCTCACTGCCACTTACCGCATTCAGAGCCACGACCTGATGCTACAGGTGTAGAGTCTCGACTCGCGGAGGCTCTACACCTGTAGTGGCAATGTGGGTCAGGCCGACACGATGCGGCGCAGACCAGGAGGAGAGCGCAATGATGATCGACTTCGTTCCCGACCCGAGCCTGTACCCCTTCGCATCACGGTGGTTCGACTCGTCCGCCGGTCGGGTTCACTACATCGACGAGGGGACGGGTCCGCCGATCGTGTTCTGCCACGGCTCCCCAACCTGGAGTTTCCTCTACCGCCACATCGTGAAGGGCCTTCGCGATCGGTATCGCTGCATCGCCGTCGACTACCTGGGCTTCGGCCTGTCCGAGCGTCCGGCCGGCTTCGGCTATACGATTTCGGATCACACGGCAGTCGTAGGTGAGCTCATCGACCATCTGCAGCTCGATGACTTCGTCCTGATGGGACAGGACTGGGGTGGCCCCATCGGGCTCGACGCAGCGACCACACGCGCAGATCGCGTCAAGGGCATCGTGCTCGGCAACACCGCGTTCTGGCCGATCGAGCCGCTGGCGAACCGGGCGTTCAGCGTGATCATGAGCAGTCGCCCCATGCAACGGCGCATCCTCGAACAGAACCTTCTCGTAGAACAGTTCTTACTCGGCAGAACCGGCCCCACCCTGACCGCAGCCGAGGCCGACCACTACCGCATGGTGCAACCCACGAAGGAAGCCCGACGCGGACTCGCGGTCATGCCCGGGGAGATCCGCGCCGCACGACCGCTGCTGGAGAAACTCGCCCAAGAGGTACCTGCCCGCCTCGGCAACAAACCCGCTCTGGCGCTATGGGGCATGCGGGACATGGTGTTCCGACCGAAAGCATGCATCCCACGGATTCGCTCCTCGTTCATCGAACTCGACATTGTCGAACTCCGCCAGGCGAAGCACTTCATCCAGGAAGACGCACCGGATCAGATCGCAGCAGCGATCATCGAACGATTCCCCTGACTGGGCGTTTCGTCCCTGGTCCTGACTCCTGACGGTCAGGTTCCGCGCCAGGTCGGGGTGATTTCGCCGGTGAGCCCCGAAATCACACTCACAGCTCGCCGGCTGTGACGTTACTGTGAGCGGATGAGTGAGGAGTTGAAACCGCAGGTGTTCTCGAACCGCTGGGCTGACGCCGTTGGTCCTGGCGGTCACGGCTCGCCTCGTGATCTCTGCGGGTGCATCGAGCAGATCAGCACAGAGCCGCAGCGACCGACACGCTTCCATCGGGAACGCCAGGACACCACTGCACCGGGCTGGATCCGCCTTCTCGAGCTTGTTGAAGAGGCGGCCGCCGACGGACGGGAGGTCTTCAAGCCGCTGGTCGAACTCACCGCGGAACAGCGGCGCCAGGTCGTCACGCTCCCGCCGACGATCGCCAAACTCACCTCGGTGAAGCACCTCGTGCTGTACGGCAGCAACCTGGTGCGTATCCCGCCTGAGATCGGCGCTATGCGAAGCCTTGAGGAGTTCACCCCGTACACCTCCTACCGCCTGCACTGGTTCCCGTACGAGATCACCCGGTGCCCCGATCTGCGGCGCAGCACGGTGAGCACTCGCGCCATCTACGGAAATGACAAGCGGCGGCCGCCGTTTCCGTCGTTGTCAGCCGCAGCGACCGGCACGCAAGGCATTGACCTCGAAGACCTCGACCCCGGCGTATGGGGTGCCACCTCGATCCGTACGTGCAGCGTCTGCGATCAGCACATCGAGGGCGTGAACCTCCACCAGGCCTGGATCTCCCTATGGACGTCAGGCGCTGACGTTCTGCCCTTGCTGGTCAACGCCTGCTCGACGACGTGCATCGAGGCGCTGTCCGTGCCGCCCGAAGGCTACGTCCAGGTGCCGCACTCCGGCGGGCCAGGCGTCGAGCAGCCGCCGGCCGGCCGACAGCCTCGCTGACGCGGTGCGGACCCAGAAGAAGCCCGTAGTTCAGAGCAGCAGGCGCGCTCGTGGATGGCTCGCCGGCGGGCCGGGAAAGCCAGGTGGGCTCGGACGGCCTCATCGGGATGGACCGCCTTGTGGCCGAGGGTGACATTGATGTCCAAGTGCCCGGCGATGACCTGGGCGATGTGCGACGGCACGCCGCACCGTTCAAGCGCCTCCGCACCCGCTACCAGCGACGCGCCGGCCTCCATCGGGGACTCCTCTGCGGGTCTGTTCTGTCGTCAGCCGTTGGTCAGCGGCATGGATCCGGGGCTGCACGACGCACCTGGCTCCTGGGTCTGCGGGCCCTGGACGTACGTGGTGAAGAACCTCTCCACCCGGGGGTCGGAGGCGCTGTCCAGGACGAGTTGGGTGCCCCAGGCGGTCAGGGTGACGGTGCCCTGCTGGTCGGGGTAGGGGCTCATGAAGGAGTACGGCGTGACCTCGACCTTCGCCGACAGGGTCCGGATGTCCTCCGGGGTGGCCCGGCCGTTGTAGGTGACCCAGACGGCGCCGTGCTCCAGGGAGTGGACGGCGTTCTCGTCGGCGACCGGCCGGTCGTAGACCTTGCCGGTGCAGTCGAGCCAGACCGGGTTGTGGTCGCCGCCGACCGGCGGGGTCTGCGGGTAGGCCACCTTGCCGGTGACGTGGGTCCGGGAGAGGTGGTCGTAGGTCCGCACGCCGGGTATCGGCGCTGCGGGGGCGTCGGCCCGCGCCGTGCGGTCGTCCTTGGCGTGGAGCACGGCCAGCGTGCCGCCGCCCGCGAGGCCGGCCAGGACGGCGCCGGCCGCCGCGAAGGTGGTCAGTCTCCGTCGGCGTTCGCGCCGTTGCTCCTGCTCGCGCAGCTCGGCGATGCGGGCTCGACGGACCGCGCGTTCGGTGCGCCGGTCGGCCGGTCGGTCCGGACGGTCGGTGGTGGGGCCCATGGCAGGTGTCCTGATCCTTGAGTAAGCGGTTCCGGCCTGTCCCTGTCGGGGGCCTGCCGGACTGACGATGTGGTGGGTCTCGTGGTGGTAGCTGGGCAGGTTGCCCTGGGTGAGCGGCGACTGCCCGACCGGCCGGGGCTCCCCGTCGAGCGGCCCGTCGAAGTCCCGGCGCCGGCTCCACGGCACGTACTCGTGGGGCATCCGCTCCTTGGGCACGCGCGGGTGGCGGTCGAGGTGACGCCACCGTAGGTTCGCCGTGCGGCCGTCGTCCGGGGCCGTTCGGCCCTGTCCCCGGTGGCCGGACGGGCAGCGCGCTCACGCCCGTCGGGTCCGGCTCAGTGGGCCGGTACCGCGAGTGCCGCCAGGGTCTGCTCGGCGGCGCGCTGCCCGCCGGCGACGCAGGAGGGGACGCCGATGCCGTCGAGGTGGGCGCCGCACAGCGCGAGTCCGGGCAGGTCGGCGACCGATCGGCGGATGCGGTCGACCCGGGCCGGGTGGCCGAGGGTGTACTGCGGCAGTCCGTCGATCCAGCGGGTGACCTCGGTCGCGACCGGCTGCGCGGTGAGGCCGATGGCGTCCGCGAGGTCGCGCAGCGAGGCCGCGACCAGGTCGGCGTCGTCCCATCGGATCTGCTGCTCGTCGCCGTGGCGTCCGATCGAGGTGCGCAGGACGTACAGGTCGGGCGCGGCGTCGGTGATCCAGCGCCACTTGGTGCCGGAGAAGGTCGCGGCCTTGACGGTGCGTCCGTCGACGGGTGGCACCAGGAAGCCGGAGCCTTCCGGCAGGGTTCCGATGTCCGCGCGCCGGAACGCCATGGTCACCAGGGCTGTCGAGGCGTACTCGACGGTGCCCAGTTCGGCTGCCGCGCCGGGCGCGTGCGGTGCGAGCAGGGTGGCCGCGGGGCGGGCCGGCGTGGCGAGCACCACGGCGTCGGCGGCCAGCACCCGGTCGTCGGTGCGGACCTCCCAGCCGGCGCCGGTGCGGGCGAGGGCGCGGGCGGGCCGGTCGAGGAGGAACTCCCCGCCGGCGGCCCGGATCTTGCAGGCGACCGCGTCGGCGAGCAGTCCGACGCCGCCGTCGATGCCCAGGAAGAGCGGTCCGGCGGGCCCGTCCGTCCGGGCGGCGGCCGGGCGTTGGAGTTCCTGCACCGCTTCCAGCAGCGACGTGTGCTTGCGGGCCGCTTCGAGGAGCCGCGGCAGGACGGCACCCAGCGAGATCCGGTCGGCCCCGCCGGCGTACAGGCCGAGCATCGGCTCGACCAGCCGGTCGACCACCTCCCGGCCGAAGCGCTCCGCGACGTAGCCGCCGATCGCGACGTCCTCGCCGATCGCGGTGGGCGACAGGACCCGGTCCTGGGCGATCCGGGCGAGGCCGGAGGCGGAGAGCACGCCGGAGGCGGCCAGCGCGTCGAGGTCGCCGGGTACGCCCATCAGGTGCCCGGCGGGCATCCGCCGCAGTGCCCCGCGGCTCCACAGCGCGGTGGCCGTGGTGGCGGCGGGCTGCAGCCGGTCCGCGAGGCCGACCGCGCGGGCCAGTTCGACGGCCTCCGGCTGCCGGGCGAACAGGGCCTCCGCCCCCAGGTCGGTCGGCGCTCCGGCGATCTCGCCGGCCCGGAGCTTGCCGCCGACCCGGCCGTCCGCCTCCAGGACCGTCACCCGCAGGCCTGCGTCGGCCAGCCGGTGCGTGGCGGCGAGCCCGGCGATTCCGCCCCCGATGACGACGACCCGCCCCGAACGTGCGCTGTTGTTGTTCATGGCCGCCACCCTCGGGTGGCCGGCCGTGCCCCGGCCAGGGCCGAACGACCCCCGATCCGCGTCATTGGGGCCGTTCGGCCCTTCCTGTCCGTGGACGGCCGGAACAGGGTGGGGGAACACAGGTGCGAATGCCCGCGCCCGGTATCGCGGAAGGATCGAGGATGTGAGCGAGCTGATCACCGGCACCCCGGGGCGGGCCCGGCGGATGGAGCCGCTCGACCCGGCCGAGTGCCTCCGCCTCGCCGGCAGCGTCCCGTTCGGCCGGATCGTCTTCACCCAGCGCGCGCTGCCGGCCATCAGGCCGGTCAACCACGTCGTCGTCGACGGGGCAGTGGTGATCCGGACCAACGAGGGCAGCGCGCTGACCATCGCCGCGCAGAACCCGGACACCCGGGGCGTGGTGGTCGCCTTCGAGGCCGACGCCATCGACCCGGTCGACCGCCTCGGCTGGAGCATCGTGGTCACGGGCTTCGCCGAACTGGTCACCGATCCGGCCGAGATCCGGCGGTACTCCCGGCAGGTCCACCCCTGGATCGAGGGCGCGATGGACTCGGTCGTCCGCATCCGGCCCGACCTGGTCACCGGCTTCCGCCTCACCGCGGATTGACGCACCCACAACTCGTCCACGCCCCGCTGCCGCCCGCCCGGGGCGGCCGGCCGGCCGCGGCACGATCGCGGCAGGCTCCGCCGTGCCTGCGGCCTGTTCTGCCCGGAACGCCTGTCTGCGAGAATCAGGCGGTCGAACACAAGAGCGGATACAGAGGTCGGGAGGCTCCCCTTGGACGGGAACGAGATGCGTCCGAGGATTCCGCAGCTGCGGCTGGACGAGCTGCTGACGGAACTCCAGGCGAGGATCGACGCTGCCCGGGGCACCCGGGACCGGGTGCACAGCCTGCTGGAGGCCGTGCTGTCGGTGGGCCGTGAGCTGGATCTGACCCACGTGCTGCGGAGCATCGTCGAAGCCGCCGCCGTTCTGGTGGACGCCCAGTACGCGGCGCTCGGCGTGATCGGCCCCGACGGCGAGACCCTGTCGGAGTTCCTCACCGTGGGGCTGTCGGAGGAGGAGATCGCGAAGATCGGTCCGCACCCGACGGGCCGGGGCATCCTGGGCGAGCTGATCCGGCATCCCGAGCCGCTGCGGCTGTCCGACCTGTCCGCGCACCCGGGGTCCTACGGCTTCCCGGCGAACCATCCGCCGATGCGGACCTTCCTCGGCGTACCCGTGCGGGTGCGTGACGAGGTGTTCGGCCACCTGTACCTCACCGACAAGCGCGGCGGCGAGGACTTCGAGGCCGACGACGAGTCGGTGATCTCGACGCTGGCGGTGGCCGCCGGTGTGGCGATCGACAACGCCCGGCTGTACGAGGAGGCGCAGCGCCAGCAGCGCTGGCTGAGTGCCGGTGCGGAGATCACCCGGGGGCTGCTGTCCGGCCGGTCGCGGTCGCAGGTGCTGGAGCTGATCGCCCAGCGGGCCCGGGAGATCACCGGGGCGGAGCTGGCGGACGTGTCGGTGCCGGTGCCGGACACCGATGCGGTGCGGGTGGAGCTCGCGCTGGGTGCGGACGAGGCCGCGCGGCTGGGCCTGGTGGTGCCGCTGGCCGGCTCGCTGTCGGGTGAGGCCCGCGCCACGGGTGCACCGGCGACGACTGCCGACCTTGCCGGTGACCCGAGGCTGTCGGCCGGCCCCCGGCGCTTCGACGGACTGGGGCCGGCGGTGGCGGTGCCGCTCGGCCGGACCGCCGGGCAGGTGGAGGGCGTGCTGCTGCTGGCCAGGCGTTCGGGTGAGCCCGCCTTCACCGAGCGGGAGATCGGCCCGCTGGTGGGCTTCGCGGACCAGGCCGCGCTGGCGCTGGAGCTCGCGGAGCGACGCAAGGACGCCGAGCAGCTGGCCATGCTGGAGGACCGCGACCGGATCGCCCGCGACCTGCACGACCTGGCGATCCAGCGGCTGTTCGCGACCGGGATGACGTTGCAGAGCGCGGCCCGCTTCATCGACCATCCCGGCGCGTCCGACCGGGTGCTGCGGGCGGTCGGCGACCTGGACGAGACCATCAAGATCATTCGGTCGACGATCTTCGGCCTGCGCGCCCGGGACGAGCACACGATCCAGGGCCTGCGCGCCCAGGTGGTCCGGGTGGTCGAGGAGGCGCAGCCGGCACTGGGCTTCGCGCCCAGACTGAGCATGGAGGGCCTGCTCGACACCGACGTGCCGGCGCAGGTGGCCGATCACGTGGTGGCGGTCCTGGGTGAGGCACTCAGCAACGCGGCCCGGCACGCGCGGGCCCGCCGCGTCGAGGTGGCGCTGCAGGCCGTCGGGAGCCGCGTCGTCCTGACCGTGCAGGACGACGGCGTGGGCATCCCGGAGCAGGGCCGGCGCAGCGGTCTGCGCAATCTCGCGGAACGCGCCGAGAGCGTCGGGGGCACGCTGGAGCTGGCGGCCGCGCCGGACGGCGGCACCCGGCTGGTCTGGTCGGCACCACTGGGCTGACCGCCCCCGGCGGCACGCCGGACCGGCTGGCGGAGACGTGGTGGTGGGCGTGGAGGCAGCCGGCCGTGCGACGCGGTCCTGCGCTCGCCTTCGAGCAGGCGGCCGAGCGGGGCATGGCCCTGCGCGCGGTGCAGAGCCGGACCGAGCCCGCCGGACCGTACACCACCGAGGCGCCGATCGAGCAGCGGGAGATCAGGGACTCGCTGGCGGCCACCGAGCAGCTACGCCTCCAGGACACCCTCGCCCGGTGGCGGGAGAAGTTCCCCGAGGTCCGCGCCGAGGCCGAGGTGATCGCCTGGAGTCCGGCCCGGAGCCTGGCCGAGGCCTCCCGCACCGCCTCCCTCCTGGTGGTGGGCCGCCGCACCGGCGGCCACCCGATGGGCACGCCCGGCCTGGGCCCGGTCGCCCGCGCCGTCCTCCACCGGGCCCACTGCCCGGTCGCGGTCGTCCCGCACGACTGAGCCCGCCCCGTCCGACTCAGCCGCACTCAGCCGGTCCGCCGGTCCGCCGCTCAGCGGTGCTCGGGGTTCTCGAAGTCGAAGCGGCAGCCGGCGTCCCAGGCGGAGCGCTGGTTGCCGTGGGCGGGGATTCCGCCGGCGTCCTTGAGCATGCGGGCGAGGTGGAGCAGGTTCCAGGTCATGAAGGTCGCGTTGCGGTTGGTGAAGTCGTTCTCCGGTCCGCCGGAGCCCTCGTCGAGGTAGGACGGGCCGGGGCCGGCGGGGCCGACCCAGCCGGCGTCGGCCTGCGGGGGGATGACGTAGCCGAGGTGTTGCAGGCTGTAGATGACGTTCATCGCGCAGTGCTTGGCACCGTCCTCGTTGCCGGTGATCAGGCAGCCGCCGACCCGGCCGTAGTACGCGTACTGGCCGTGTTCGTTGAGGATCGACGAGCAGGCGTACAGCCGCTCGATCACCTTCTTCATGACGGAGGAGTTGTCCCCGAGCCAGACCGGGCCGGCGAGGACGAGGATGTCGGCGGCCATCACCTGCGAGTAGACCACCGGCCACTCATCGGTCTCCCAGCCGTGCTCGGTCATGTCGGGCCAGACGCCGGTGGCGAGGTCCAGGTCGACGGCGCGCAGCTGGTCGACGGTGACGCCCTGGCGCTGCATGATCCCGGTGCTGATGTCGATCAGGCCCTGGGTGTGGCTGCGTTCCGGGGAGCGTTTGAGCGTGCAGTTGATGAACAGGGCGGACAGTCCGTCGAATCGCGGCCCGGCCGCCTCATCGCCATGGCTGGTCATGCCCGCCATGCCAGCACACCGTCCCGGCGGGGTCGAGCATCGTCCCCCGTCCGGCCCACTCCGGCGGGTCGGGAGGATTCCCGGCGGGTCGGGAACATTCCGGGCGGCGGGTGAGTTCTTGGCTGGCGGACCGGTCCCGTTCCGATTAGGAGAACCCTCATGAGCCTGTACGACATCCCGCTGCGCACCCTGGCGGGCGAGCCCGCTTCGCTGGCCGACCACAAGGGGAAGGCGCTGCTCCTGGTGAACGTCGCGTCGAAGTGCGGGCTGACCCCGCAGTACGCGGGCCTGGAGCGGCTGCAGCAGCAGTACGGCGAGCGCGGCTTCACGGTGCTGGGCTTCCCGTGCAACCAGTTCCTGGGGCAGGAGCCGGGCAGCGCGGAGGAGATCCAGACCTTCTGCTCGACCACGTACGGGGTGTCGTTCCCGCTGTTCGAGAAGCTGGACGTGAACGGCGACGACCGGCACCCGCTGTACGCCCGGCTGACCGAGGTAGCGGACGAGGCCGGCGAGGCGGGCGACGTGCAGTGGAACTTCGAGAAGTTCCTGGTGTCGCCGGACGGCACGGTGGTGGGCCGGTTCCGTCCGCGTACCGAGCCGGAGGCGGCGGAGCTGGTCGCGGCCATCGAGGCGCAGCTGCCGGCGTGAGTCCGGTCCGGCCTGCCCCGCATGCGGCGGGGCAGGCCGGTCACAGCGCAGGAACGATTCAGCAGGCGTTGAGCAGGCTGGTCAGCGCGGACTTCTCGGCGCTGTCGACGCTCAGGCCGTAGTAGTACTTCACCTGCACCCAGGCGCGGGTGTAGGTGCAGCGGTAGGAGGACTGGGGCAGCCAGTGCGCCGGGTCCTGGTCGCCCTTGGAGCGGTTGGAGCTGGCGGAGACGGCGATCAGCTGCGGGCGGGTGAGGTCGTTGGCGAAGTTCTGGCGCTGGGCGGTGGTCCAGTTCCAGGCGCCGGAGCGCCAGGCCTCGGCGAGCGGCACCAGGTGGTCGATGTCGAAGCTGGAGGCGGTGGTGGTGGAGACGCTGTCGTACACCGAGTACCAGCTGCCACTGGTCGCGGCGCAGGCGGAGTCGGTGACCACGTTGCTGCCGTCGCGCTTGAGGACCGTCTCGCGGGTGTTGCAGGCGCCGGAGATGGTGATCCAGTGCGGGAAGAGCGCGCGGTCGTAGGTGGTGGTGTGCGACTCGGCGGCGACGGTGAGCGAGGCCAGGTAGGTCTTGGCGGTCGCGGTGGAGACGGGGGTCGGCAGGGCGGCGTTGGCGGTGCCCGCACCGGCGAGCAGGCCGGTCGCGGCGAGCAGGGCGGCGCTGAGGGCGGCGGCGGTGCGGCGTATCGCGGACATGCGTGACTCCCAGGGGGCGCGGGGGCAGGGGGAAGCATCCGGTGCTCGGGGATCCCGGCCGGACGGTGTGTCAGCATGCCGCGCCCGGGGGCTACGCGGGTAGACCCGGGACGTTAACTTTTCCGAACACCCGAACCCCCGTCAGACGTCTGCCGGGCAACACCGGTTGTCGCACCCCGTCCGCGGAGCAGCGGGGCCGCACGACGAACCGCCCCCGCCGGCGAGGCCGACGGGGGCGGTGGGGGCGGTGCGATGGATGAGCTGCGGTGGACGTGGTGGACGCGGGGTCGGACGCCGGGGGGCCGGACGGACGGTCAGGCCTCGCCGGGGTGCCAGGCGGGCCACTCCCACGGGCGGTCGTCCCACACCACCTTGACCGGGTCGTGCGGGTCGAGGTCCGGGAAGTGGTGCTTGACCTCGGGTTCGAACTCCTCGGGGGCGAGGGGCTTCCACCCCGAGCCCTGGAAATGGACCAGGCGGTAGCGGCTGTCGGTGCGGAACTCCGCGACCTTGACGAGTGGTTCCTCGGTGCTGTTGCTCTGCATGCCGCCAGCATCGGGCGCCCGCCGCGCGGATGCACGCCCGCGTCCTCCGTGCGGTGGCAACGCCCGGGCCCCTCGGCGCGCCGCCGTGACACCGGGGCTCCGCGGTGTGCGGACGTGCCGGATCCGCCCGCGGCTCGTTGAGCAGGACGTCCCGCCGGGCCGACCGGTCGGCGGGACGGTACGGCACGGAAGGACGGACGTGAACGAACAGTGGCAGCCGCCGTGGCAGTACGGCTGGGAGCAGCAGCCCGCTCCCCCGCCGCCCGCACCGTGGGCGCCACCGGTCGCCCCGCCGCCGCGCCGCCGCCGGCGCGCGGTCGGGGTCACGGCGGCCACGCTGGGCGGCGCCCTGCTGCTCGGCGGCTCGCTCGCGATGTGCTCGGGGGGCGGCGAGGACCCCGACCGGGCCGTGCTCACCGCCGGCCGCCTGCCCACACCGTCCGCCTCGGCCCCGTCCTCCACCGGCACCCCCGACGCCGCGAACCCGAGCCCGACCCCGCCGCCCTCGCCTCGGTCGTCGCCGCCCTCCGCGACGCCCGCCGCACCGAGCGCCACCGGTGCGCCGTCGGCCTCGGCGGCACCGAGCCCGCGCCGTACGACCCGCCCGAAGCCCTCGGCGTCCCGCCGCCCGGCCGGCGCGGCGGCCTCGCCGAAGGCGTCGGACGGCGCCGCGCCGCTCTCCTCCGTGCAGCTCTGCGCGGCGGCGGAGCGCGTCGGCGAGTGGGCGCCGGGCTCGGAGCAGGCCCGGATCTGCCGCAGCCTCTACGGCGGTTGAGGCGGCCGGGACCGCCGGTGCGCGGTGCACCCGGGGCGGCAAGGACCCCGGCCGCCCCGGGGCGGCCGGATGCCCGCGACGGCAATGACCCGTGCGGGCATCACGTGGGCCACGGTTCCGCTACACCCCTGGGGCGGGACGGGCCCGCTGCCGTACCGTGGAGGCCGCACCGTACCCGACCTGGAGGCCTCCGTGAGCAAGTCCGTTCCGTCCCGCCCCGCTTCCGGGCGCCGCGCGCGCGGACTCGACGGGGATGCCGTCAGCCGCTCCGCGTGGGGGCTGTACATGGAGACCAAGCGGCCGGGCGCGCCCGGGATGGGGTCGCGGCTGGCCGCGCTGCCCCGCCTGGTGCGGGACGTGCTGCGCGGCAGCTACCCGGGCGTGGGCCGCGGGAAGCTGCTGGTGCTGGCGCTGCTGGTCGGCGTGTACCTGGTGAGCCCGCTGGACGCGGTCCCGGACGTCATCCCGGTGCTCGGCTGGACCGACGACACCGCCGTCCTGCTCTGGTTCCTGTCCGGCCTGACCCGGGAGTCGGGCCGGTACGTGGAGTGGCTGGCCGGCGGTGCCGGTCCGGAGGGACAGGCCGCGCAGGCGGCTCAGAAGCCGCTGTCGTAGGTGTAGTGCCGGGTGTGGTCGAGCATGTCGGCCGGGGTGGTGTCGTTCCACGGCTTCATCGTGCCGGTCAGCGCGACCACGTTGCGGGTGGCGGCGGTCGGCAGGTAGCCCCGGTCCGGATGGCGGCGCTGCCACTCGGCCCACAGCTTGTCGATGAAGCAGTGGTGCAGCCAGAACACCGGGTCGTTGGGCGACATGCCGGTGGACATCAGGCCGCCCACCCAGACGTGCACCCGGTTGTGCAGGTTGGCGCCGCGCCACCCCTCCAGCCGGTTGCGGAAGCCCTCGGAGGCGCTGTTCCACGGCGGCGCGTCGTACGTCTCGATCGCGAGCACCGTCTCCACCTCGGCCCGGGTGGGCAGTTGGGCGACGGCAGTGCCGAGCGAGCGGCGCAGGTAGTCGCGGGTGTCCGGGCGGACACCGAGCGTCCAGCGCCCGCCGGAGGCGGCGAACGGCCCGGTGGTGACCCGTCCGTCACTCGACCGGCCGTTGCCGCCGAGCAGGTCCGGCCCCCACAGGCCGGCGTCGGCGGTGCGGTCCGCGGTCCAGTCCCAGTACGGGAGGGAGACCTCGGGGTTGACACTCTGCAGGTCCCGCTCGAAGTCGAGCAGGAAGCGGCGGTGCCAGGGCAGGAAGGACGGCGAGCGGTGCCCGGTCCGCTCGCCGTTGTCGGTGTCGCCGACGATGAAGCGGTTGTGGGTGGAGACGTACGTGTCGTACTTGCCCTGGCGCTTGAGCTCCAGGACGGCGGCGACGAAGTCGCGCTTCTCCTTGGGCGTCAAGGTGGACTGGTTCTTGCGGACGGTGGCCATGCGTGGCTCCTCGGGGGTCGGTCTGCTGCTGCGGGTGGTGCCGTACGGCTGACGGCGGTTCGGCGTCAGCCGATCGGGAGCAGCGCGGCGCCCTGGAGGTCGAGCACGGCGGCACGGGCGAGCGCCCGCGGAGTGCCGTACGTCTGGTAATGGTTGACGACGCTGATCCAGCTGCCGTCGGCGTTCTGCATCGCGTGCAGTTCCTGACCGTCGATCAGGACGGTCCAGCCGCCGTGGTGTTGGTGCTCGGCGGACGGCCGGCCCTGGATGCGGCGGCCCCGGTAGACCTCGTCGAAGCCCTCGACGGGGTGCTGGTGACCTGCGGCCGGTGCGGCCTGGGCCTCGGGGCCGGTACGGCCCACGACGGCCAGGCCGGCGGCGGTGGCGAGGGCGACGCCGGAGCCCTGGAGCATCCGACGGCGCGTCAGTTCGGTGGTGGTGATGCCGGTTTCAGGCATGCGGGAACCCCCCGGGTTGCGAAGGTGGTGGAAGGCGCGCCCACGAACGGTGGGCAGGCGCGCGCACCGCGACTCCCCGTTCGCGGTGACACCTTCATGATCGCAAACCGGTCCGGGCGGGCGGAACGGCCGATCGGCGGGGGTCGATCGGCGGAGTCGCACCCGCTGCTACCTGCGGCGGCCCGCCAGCCGGGCGTACCCCTTCAGCAGGGCGGGGACGACCAGGTACACGGCGAGCGGAACCACGACCAGCGTCAGCACGAACGCCCGCAGCACCGGCGGCCAGTCGGCGGACACCGGGGCGATGGCGGTCATCCCGATCGCGACCAGCGGGAAGATCGCCAGCCAGGTGATCACCGCGCGGACGTGCACGGACGGCGGCGGGGACGGCGGCGAGGACTGCGGTGCGGGCCGGGATGCGGACTGAGATGCGGGCGACTGCGCGGACAGGGCGGGGCCTCCGGGAACGGGCGGGCTGGGGCGGGGCAGGGCTCAGAGAGCCTTGGCGAGACGCTCGAAGCGCAGGTCCGCCCGGAGCGGGATGCCGAAGCGCTCGTCGCCGTACGGGAAGGGCGAGAACTCGCCGGTCCGGCTGAAGCCGCGCCGCTCGTACCAGGCGATCAGGTCGGCCCGCTGCTCGATCACCGTCATCTCCAGCTCCGCGACACCCCACTCCTCGCGGGCCAGCCGCTCGGCACGCTCCAGCACCACCCGGCCGAGACCACCGCCCTGGCGCACCGGGCGGACCGAGAACATCCCGAAGTACGCGCTGTCGCCCCGCCGTTCGAGGTGGCAGCAGGCCAGCAGCTCGCCGTCCTGCTCGGCGACCAGCACCACCGAGTCCGGCTTGCCGATCACCTCCGCGACGCCGGCCGCGTCGGTGCGCTGCCCGTCCAGCAGGTCCGCCTCGGTCGTCCAGCCGTCCCGGCTGGCGTCGCCCCGGTACGCGGACTCCACCAGCGCCACCAGCGCCGGGACGTCCGTCTGCTCGGCGGTGCGGAAGGTCAGCTCGGGTGCCACGGATGCTCCAGACGTCGTACGGAAACCGCCGCCATCGTGCCACAGCCGCCCACCCGAACGGATCACGGGCAGCGGATCATCACGGGCAACGGGCCGCTACCCCGCCGCTTCCGCTTCCGCCTCCGCCGTCGCTCCCAGCGCCTTCGCCGCGCACGCCAGGGCGGCGGGCAGGTCACTGGCCCAGCCGTCGGTGGTGCGGCCCTCGTGCAGCGAGTGGCCCCGGCTGCGCGGAACGAGGTGGTAGCCGTCCTCGGCCAGCGTGCGCAGGTTCCGCCGCACCGCCGGCCGGCGCAGCGCGGTCGCCGGGATCGCCGGGCCCACCACCACGGGCGCCTCCGTGTTCAGGACGGTCGTCAGCGCCAGGTCGTCGGCGATGCCGTTGGCCAGCTTGCCGACGAAGTTCGTGGTGGCGGGCAGCACCAGGACCAGGTCCGCCCAGGCGGCGAGCTCCTGGTGCGCAATGGTGCCCTGCTCGGTGTCCCAGCCCGGCCCGCTGACCGGCGCGCCCGTCGCCACCGCGACCGCGCGGCGGGACACCAGCGTCTCGGCGGACGCCGTCAGGCACGCCCGCACCGACCACCCGCAACTGCCCCGCAGCCACATCGCCCAGGTCGGCAGGTTCACCACCGCGAACGCGCCGGTACCGACCAGCAGCACCTGTCCGCGCGGCAGTTCCAGCGGGGGCCGCGGGCCTGCGGCAGCCGGTTCGGTCGTCATGGCGAGCGGTCCTCCGGAGCGGGAGCGGGAAAGGGACGTGGGAGCGGGAAGGGGACCTGGGAGTGGGGTCAGGAGAGGAGCAGGACGCGGTCCCAGACCGGGTCCGGGTCGTCCGGGTGCGGGAGCGCGGTGAGCAGCACGGCCCCGACCCCCGCCGCGCCCTCCAGGATGCCCGGGTTGTCCTCGCCGACCAGCGGCTGGGCGCGGTCCCAGCCGAGCGCGCGGTCCGCGGGGGCGTGGTGACGGAAGCCGTACGGGGCGTCGGCGTCCCACTGCCCGGCGAGCCGCGAGGCCAGCGCGAGGGCGTGACCGGTCAGCTCCGCGTCCCCGGCGAGCCGGCCGGCCCGCCACAGGCACTGCACCAGGCCCGCCTCGCCGTGGCAGAGCGACGGCCCCTTCAGGTGCGCGAGCGTGTGCGGCCGGGCGAGCAGGGCGTGCGCGCCCGCCACCGCCAGCCGGTGCCAGGCGCCCGTACCGGTCACCAGCGCGGCCCGCAGCAGCGCGGTGGCGACACCGGCCGCGCCGTAGCACCAAGCGCCACCGGACTCCGCGGCCGCGAACCCGGACGGCGGGGTGCGTTCGCCGCGGGCCCGGGCCAGCTCGTCGTCGTACGGGAGGCGTGGCTCCCAGTACGGGCCGTACGCGTCGTGGTCGGCCCGGTCGGCCAGCCAGTCACCGATCCGGTGCATCGCCTCCGGCTGGCCGTCGACGGTGACCCCCAGCTCGGCGCTGCGGGCGAGCAGCGCCAGCGGGCCGGCGATGCCGTGGGCCAGACCCAGGTTCACGTCCCCGCGCGGGAAGTGGCGGCGGTCGGCGTCGGTCGGCTGCCGGTGCGCGGGCACCCACCAGCCGGGCAGCCGGCGGCCGTCGACCGTCACCGGCCGGGCCACCGCGACCAGGTGGCGGAGCGTGTCGCGGAGCGCCGGCTCGGCGGCGGCCCGCTCCTGCGCGTCGCCCTCCGTGACCGCGGCGAGCAGCAGCCGCCCGGTACCCGCGGCACCGCTGATCGCGTCGTACGTGGACCAGCCCACACCCGGGCCGGGCGGGTCCGCGGCGAGGCGCTGCTGCTGCTCGCCCGCGACGTGCGAGGTCAGGGTGTGCAGCAGCCGCGGGTAGTGGCCGCCCGGACGGGCCGCGACCTGGACGGCGGCGAGCACCGCCGCCGGACCGTACTGCAGCCCGGCGGAGCCGGTGCCCGCCAGCGCGTTCGCGGCGGCGACCACCTGCGTGTGCGCCGCCGCCCGCCACCGGGCGTCCCGCCGGGCCAGCTCCCCCAGGAACAGCGCCGCCCCGGCCGCCCCCTCCAACGCCACCGCCGACCCGCCCACCACCCCACGGGCCAGAGCCGCCGCCACCCGCCCGACGACGTCACCGACCGCCCCGTCCGCAGTCACCGAGTCCTCCCCGCGAGCACCCGCCGGACGGCCGGCACCGCCGCTCGGCGCCGCCCCGGTTCGCCGGGAGGCGTCCGGTCCCGCCACCGCGTCCGAGCCGGCGCCTGCTCGCGCCGCAGCCCCGGCCGGCCGACCACCCGCCGGATCCGCCGCAGGCGCCCCACCCGCCGGACGATCCGGGCTGCCGCTCGGCGCGGCCGACGGTCGTGCGGTGCCCGGCTCGGGCGGGGGCGGGGTGTCCGTGGTCGCAGGCGGCTGGGTACGCATGGGCGGGTCTCCCGGGTGGGTGGTCAGGGCTGGTGGCGGCGGCGGTCGGCGTTGCCGAGGACGCAGGCGCGGGCGAGGGCGAGGGCGCGGCGTTCGGCTTCGTGGTCGGGGCCGAGCAGGCGGTTGGAGGACATGTGCAGGAGTCCGGCGACGACCCGGGGCAGGGGTGACCAGTCGGCGTTGCGGGCGGCGAGGGCGTCGAGTTCCTGCCGGTAGGCGTGCAGGTGGGCGGCCTGGTCCTGGAGTGCGGCGCGGACGGCCGCCCCGGCGGGGTGGAGGTCGAGGGCGGGCCAGCCGCCGGCGGGGTCGACGAGGCGCAGCCAGTGGGCGCGCCGGGCGCGGAATCCGTCGGGCAGGTCGGCGCCGGCCGCGGCGCTGTCGGCGAGCCAGGCGGCGGCGGGCTCGCAGTACCGGGGGGTGTCGCCGGGTGGCATGCCGGCCGCGTGGGCGATCGAGGCGAGGGACAGGGCGGTGAGTGTCTCCCGGTCCCAGGTGATGCCGTCGATGGTGACGGGTGTGCCGCGGGCGACGCGGAGCAGGGTGAGGGCGGTGCGGCTGTCGGCGGCGAAGAACCGTTCGGCGGCGGGTTGGGCCTCGGGGCCGCCGTAGCGTTCCCATTCGGGCTCGTAGCTGTCGAGGACGACGCGTCCGACGAGGCCTTCCGCGGTCCAGCCGCAGACGGCGGTGCGGAGTCGGGGCAGCAGGTCGCCCCAGAGGCGTTCGGCGGGTCCGTGGAAGCGCAGGCGGACGTGGTCGTCGGGGTCGCGGTAGCGGATGTAGAACCAGCGGTCGATCACCTGGCGCACGTCGTCGGGGAGTGCGGCGAGGTAGGGGGTGAGGCGTTCGGTGAGGAAGGCCTCGGTCTGGCGTCCGGCGAGGTAGAGCTTGGCGTAGAGCCAGTCGCCGCCGGGTTCGGCGGCGCGGGTGCCGGTGCGGGTGCCGGCGTGGTCGCCGCAGGCCCGGTCGGCGGTCCGCTCGGCGGCCCGTTCGGTGGCCCGGTCGAAGGGCCGCTCGAAGGCCCGCGCGGGCGGTTCGTCGCGGGCGGCGGTGAAGGCGAGGGCGAGTTCGGCGGTGTGCGGGTGGCCGTGGCGGTCGAGGAGCCAGCCGTCCGGCCGGTCCTCGCCGCCGGGAAGTTCGACGGCGATGAGGTCGGGGTCCTTGGTGAGGGCGTCGCGCAGGAGTTCGCGGTGCCAGGGTTCGGCGAGGTCGACGGGAAGTCGCTGGTCCATCCTGGTGAGGACGACCTGCCGGGGTACGCGCCAGCGGAGGCGCCAGTCGGCGACGGCGTCGTGCCACCGGTCCGGGGGGAGGGTGGCGTGGTCGGCGAGCTCGTCGAGCCGCCAGCGTGCGGGGGCGAGGACGGTGCGACCGTACCGGACGCGCGGCAGGTAGGGTGCGCCGGCGGCGGCGCCCCAGTCGAAGGCGGCGTAGCTGCGGTGGGCGTCGCGGCCGAGTTCGAGCAGCAGGCGGGCGGCGTTGGGGGCCTGGCCGTGGAGGTCGAGGGCGTGGTGGGCGTGCGGGCGCAGGCGCCGTCCGGACGGCATGTGGACGGCGTACAGGTACTCGGTGGTGGCGGCGACGCCGATCCGGTCCAGTGGCACCGTGGTGGCCTCGGGGTCGGGCGGCAGTCCGATCGCCACCTGGTGCGCCACCGTCCGCGGGCTGTTGGCGATGTTGAGCGCGCGCGTGGTGCGCGGCTGGTACGCGACGGCCAGCTCCAGCGGCCCGTCCCCGGCGCCCTGCCCGGCCTCCGTGCCCGGCGGGTGGAGCAGCGCGGCGAGTTCCTCGTGCACCCCGCCCGCCAGGCCCGCGAAGCGTCCGAACGTCGCGCCCGCCTCGGCCGGCCCGGGACCGTTGCCGCCGACCAGCAGGAACTCCCCCTCTGCCAGGGCCTGTTCATCGGCGGCGACCAGGGTGCAGAACAGTTCGCAGGAGTGCGGCGGCCGGGCCCGGTCCGCGCCGGCCGGGGCGAGGCGGTCCACCAGCGCGTCGTCGAGCAGGACCTCCCGGCGGCCGTCCCGGACCGCCTCCGCCGCCAACCGGCCGAGCAGCAGGTCGCGTTGGCGATCGGCGGGCCGCGGTGGGTCCTCGCTCCGGGTGGACTGCGGCCACCGGTACCCGGCGGGGGCGCCCAGGCCGACGGTCTCGTCGAGGAGTTCGAGCAGCGGGACGACCCGGTCGGTGCCGTACCGCTCCAGGAAGTCACGGTGGTAGCCGCGCAGGGTCGGCATCCCGGGGCCGGGCGGCGAGAGCCGCCACAGCGCGCCGAGGGCCCGGGCCGCCTCCTCGGCGACAGCGGACGGCAGGTGCAGTTCCGCGCCGAGCGCGAGGTCGACGTGGACCAGCCGGTCGGAGTCGGCGAGCCTGCGCATGCCGTCCTCCAGTGCGGCGAGGGCGGCGGTCCGCCCGGCCGGGCGGGCGGCGTCGTACCGGTCGCGGTCGGCGGCGACCGAGCGCAGCGCGGCGAGCATCGGCAGCCGGGTGCCGGCGGCGTGCTCGGCGGCCGCCAGCACGTCCACCACCCGGCCGAGCGGGTCGCCGCCGTCGAGCACCGGACGCAGGCCGGTGATCAGGAACTCCTGGCCCACCAGCGTGCTCAGCATCCCCGCGAACGCCCCAGCCGGAGCCTGCGGGAACCGCCGCTCCAGCTCCCCGACGACCGACCCGAACTCCGCGCCGTCGGCGCAGAGTTCGAGGGCCGCCGCGACGGCGGGCGTGAGCCGCACGGACACCTCGCTGCGTGCGGCGTCGCCGGCGCCCGCGCCCGGGTTGGACGGCGCGGCCATCACCAGCCGGCCGCCGCGGGTGAGGATCCCGGCGTGCGCGTGCAGGGTGAGGTGGGGCAGCAGTTCGGGGTCCCGCTCCAACTGCTGGATGACCCGGAACAGCCAGTCGAGGTCGGCCCGGGTGCGGGTGGAGTCCGGGGCGTCCCAGGCCAGTTTGACGGGGGTGCCGCCGTCCCCGAAGCGCACCGGCGCGACGCCCGCGAAGCGCCCGAACGGGGTGCTGCGCGAGCGCAGCCGCAGCTCGTAGCGGAGCACCGAGACGACGGCGCGGCGCAGTTGGGCGTCGGTCCGGGTGGCGAGTCCGGCGGGGCGGGTGGCGGCGTCGACCAGCCGGGCGAGCGAGGGGCTGGCCACCCGCAGCGCGTCCATGAACGGGCCGTCGGCCGCCGCGCCGCGCAGCAGGTCCCGGCAGGCGGCGGGGCTCAGTCCGGCCCACGGGTCGGTGGCGGCACCGGCGGCGGGCCGCGCCCAGCCGGGGCGGCGGTCGCGGCCGCGCGCGGGGGCCCGGAGCAGGGCGACCGGTGCGGGGCGGAAGAGCGGCGGATGCGGTGCGGCGTGCGGTGACGGCATCGGGTCGGTCCCCCGGGGTCGGAACGGTGGGCGGACGGAGCGGCCTGCGGGCGCGGGGCCCGGGGCCCGGCGGTCGGACGGGACCGCCGGGCCCGGTGCGGCGGGCTTCAGCACCCGCGACGGACCGTCGACGAGCGACGGCGGCGGGTCAGCAGTAGCAGGTGCTCGGCACGCAGGAGCTGCAGGTCAGGCTGCAACCGAAGCTGGTGAAGCCGGCCTCGGCGCCGGTCTCCGTCACCTCGATGCGCACGTCGAGGTCGAAGAGCTCGTCGAGCTGGGCCGCGTCGACGTCGACGGGGAGGGTCGCGGTGGGCATGGTGCCTCCTGGGGCTCGGTAGGGATGGACGAACGGTTCCTTCGCACGTGCGCGGTCCCACTGTTCCCGGTCGCCCTCGAACCGATCTGCAGATCCCCTGGAGCGCCGCCGGAGCACTCCCCCGCACCGGGCGTGACAGGCTTGGGCCCATGGACACGGACGTGCAGCCGCCCCTCCCCCTGCTGGTCGTGGACGCCGCCAACGTGGTGGGCTCGGTGCCGGACGGCTGGTGGCGCGACCGCCGGGGCGCGGCGGAGCGGCTGCGCGACGCGCTGGTCCCGGTGGCCGCCGACGGGCTGCCCGGCGGGCCGTGGGCCGGGCCGCTGGAGGTGGTCCTGGTGGTGGAGGGCGCCGCCAGGGCGGTGGAACCGGTGCCCGCCGTACGGGTGGTGGCAGCGAGCGGCTCGGGCGACGACCGGATCGTCGAGCTGGTCGCCGGGGCGCTGGCCGAGGCGCCCGGCCGCGCCTGCCTGGTGGTCACCGCCGACCGCGAACTCCGCTCCCGCGTCACCGCCCTGGGCGCCGAGGTCACCGGCCCACGCACCGTCCGCCCGGCCTGACCGACTATCCCCCGCCGGGCCGACCCCCGCCCACAGGCCGGGAATCGCAGGCGTGTTCGGAATTCCGCGCCCGCCGCTCCGACCGTACGGGTACAGTCCGATCCAGGCGGGCCGACCTCCCGAGGCCCGATTCACCTCCCAGGAAGGCCTCTTGATGGACACTCAGCGCTGCCCGTTCCGGATCGACCCGGCCGGTGCGGACGTGCAGGGCGAGGGCGCCGCGCTGCGTGCGCTCGGCCCGGCGACGCCGGTCGAGCTGCCCGGCGGCCTGCGGGCGTGGTCAGTGACGGACCCGGGCCTGATCAAACGGCTGCTGACCGATCCGCGGGTGTCCAAGGACGCCCACCAGCACTGGCCGGCGTACGTCGACGGGGAGATAGCCGAGGACTGGCCGCTGCGGATCTGGGTGGACGTCCGCAACGCGCTGACCGCGTACGGCAGCGAGCACACCCGGCTGCGCCGGCTGATCGGCCCGGCCTTCACCGCCCGCCGGGTCCGCGCGCTCGCCCCGGCGATCGAGCGGATCACCGCCGAGCTGGTCGACCGGCTCGCCGAGGAGCCGGCCGGGACGCCCGTCGACCTGCACGCCCGCTTCACCTGGGTGCTGCCGCTGATGGTGGTCAACACCCTGCTCGGCGTGCCGGAAGACCTGCACGACGCGTTCCGCAACACCGTCGGCAGCCTGTTCGACACCGACGCCGGCGCCGAGCAGGCCGTGCTCAACGCGCAGGCGGTGTACGCGCTGCTGGCCCGCCTGGTCGAGACCAAGCGGCAGGAGCCCGGCGAGGACGTCACCAGCGCGCTCATCCAGGCGCACGACGACGAGACCGGCACCGGCCTGTCCGAGCAGGAGCTGCTGGACTCCATCCTGCTGCTGATCGGCGCGGGCCACGAGACCACCGTCAACCTGCTCGACCACGCCGTGGTCAACCTGACCGCGCACCCGGAGCAGTTGGAGGCGGTCCGCAAGGACCCGGCCCGCTGGGTGGACGCGATCGAGGAGACCCTGCGCCACCAGGCGCCGGTCGCCAGCATCATCCCGCGCTTCGCCGTCGAGGACCTGCACGACGAGGAGACCGGCATCACCTTTCCGCGCGGCGAGATGCTGGTCGTCAACTTCGCTGCGGCCGGCCGCGATCCCGGCCTGCACGGCGAGAGCGCCGACCGCTTCGACCTCGACCGCGAGACCCGCCGCGACCACCTCTCCTTCGGCCACGGCACCCACTACTGCCTGGGCGCCGAACTCGCCCGCCTGGAGGCCCGGATCGCGCTCGCCGCGCTCTTCGACCGTTTCCCCCGGCTCACCCTGGCCGTCCCGCCGGCCGAGCTGCGCCCGCTGGAGTCCTTCATCTCCAACGGCCACCGGGAGCTGCCGGTCCTGCTCCGCCCCTGAGACCGGGCCACCGTCCGGCCGTAGGCCCAACGGCCGGACGGGACACCCGGTTTCACCCACGAGCCGGCGTTCCGGCTCCTACCATGGCCTCCAGCGAGTCGTCGGCAGGAGGGGGCACCGTGCAGCAGGAGCTGCTCCGGCGGGAACGGCCGGACGGCCGGACCGCCACCGCGTGAGCGCCGCCCACCGAGGCCGCTCCTCGCCCTCCCTCGATCCGCTGCCCGCGCTCGCCAGGCTGCTGGAGCAGTGCCGGGTCACGGTGGAGGGCCGGACCACCGGCAGCGGCTTCCTGGTCGCGCCCGGGTTCGTCCTGTCCTCCGCGCACGTCACCGGGACCGACCCCGCCCGCCCGCTCACCGTCGTGCACGCCGGCGTCGCCCACCGGGCCTCGCTGCTCGCCGCCTCCGCCGCGCCGCCCCGGCCGGGCGAGGCCCACCCGTTCCCCGACCTCGCCGTCCTGGAGCTCACCACCCGGCCGCCGCACCATCCCTGCGTCTGGCTCGACACCGAACTGCCGTCCTCCGGAACCACGTTGACGGTCGCCGGCCGGGTCGACCCGGTCACCGCCGGTCGCACCGCCGAGTTTCGCCATGACGGCCGCACCGATCCCCCCGGCGGGCCGTTGCTCGAACTGCTCGGCGCCGGGATCGACGCGGCGCACTCCGGCGGTCCGGTGCTCAGCCACCGTTCCGGCGGCGTGTGCGCGGTCGTCGGCGCCACCCGGCGGGCGGGCACCCCTCAGGGCGGCCACGCGGTGCCGGTGGCCGCCCTGAGGCTGCTGGATCCGCGGGTGTACCGGCTGGTCCTCGCCGCGCACGACACCTTCCACCTGACCGACCACCGCTGGCGCGGGCTCGCGGACCGGCTGGCCGACCGGCACGACGACACCGAGTGGGAGCTGCGCGCCGCCGACCGCCGCTTCCTGGCCCTGCTCGCCGAGCTGACCGCCCCCGGCGTTCCCGCCCCGGACGGCGACCGCGCCGCGCGCCCCGCCGGCCACACCGGCGCCTTCCTGGCCGCCGCCGCTCCGGGCACGCCCCCGCCGCGGTACCCGCTGCTCGCGCACCGCGACGTGTACCTGGAACTGGCCGCGCACGAGCCGGCCGCCGAGGACGAGCTCCCCCACGAACTGGCCTACTGCGCCGACCTGGTGCGCACCCTGCCCGCGAGCGACCCGCGCACCCTGCGGCTGCGCGACGAACTGCTGCTCCGTGCCGGGCAGCTCGGGCTCGGCGAGCAGGTCCGCGGCCGCCTCGCCGACCCGGCCGAACAGCCGCCCCGCCCGTCGGTGATCGGCCGGATCCGGCACTCGGTCCGCGACCACGAGCAGTACCACGTGATGGTGTGGCGGTTCCGGGCGGCCGGGGACATCGTCCCGGCCGGTCCCGAGTCCCCGGCCGTTCCGCTCCCGGAGGCCCTGCAGTGGCTCCGCACCCTGCTCCCCGCCCAGTTGGAGGCGCTCGACACCACCGACCGCGATCCCCTGGTCGAACTGATCCTGCCCCGCGAAGCCCTCGACGAGGACTTCGCCGGCTGGCAGCCGTGGCCCGGACTGGAGTGGTGGACGCTGGGCCGCAAGCACCAGTTGGTGGTCCGTCCGCTGGAGCGGCACGAGGAACCCCGGTTCTACGACGCCTGGCAGCGCCGGTGGGGGAAGCTCGCGGGGCAGGCGGTCGGCGAAGCGCTGGTCTGCGTCTGCGGCCGCGACCTGCAGCGCCAGACCACGCTGGACGCCGCCTTCAACACCAACCCCGAGTTGACCGCGCTCGCCCTGGCCGGATCGCCCCGCTCCGGTCCGGTCGCCCAGGCCTACCGGGTAGCACTGGCCTCCGGCGTCCCCGTGATGCTGTGGCAGCGCGGCGCCGAGCCGGCCCCGCTGGACTGCGGCCGCAGCTGCGGCGCACCGGGCCTGAGCGACTGCCCGGACGGCCGGTTCCTGCACCAGGCGCGCGCCGCACTCGCCGACACCCACCGCGACGCGGTGCCCCACCGGGTCTGCCAGCTGCGCAACGAGGCGGAACTCCACGGCACTTCCGACGAACCCGTGGGCGAACGGGTGGTCCTGCTCTGGGACGACCCCGCCCGACAGATCCCCCGCACCAGGCTCACCCCGGCCGGCGGCCGCGCGGAGGAAGGACGACAGCGATGACCCACTGGCGGATCTACCGGGGCGCGGACCAGCCCCACGACCGGATCTCGGAACTGCCCGCCCCGCCGCCATGGCGCCGCTTCGACGACGGCGCGGACGACACGGTCGCCGTGGTCGACCGGGACGCCACCGGCAGCGGCCGGCGCCGGCTGCCCTCCGGCGCCGCGTACCGGGCGGACGAGCGCACCGTCGACGCCGTCAACACCGCGCTCTACCTGCGCCGCCCGCTGCTGGTCACCGGCGACCCCGGCGTCGGCAAGTCGACCCTGGCCGACGCCGTCGCCCGCGAACTGCGCCTCGGCCCGGTGCTGCGCTGGTCCATCAACAGCCGTACCGCACTCCGCGACGGCCTCTACCGCTACGACTCGCTCGGCCGGCTGGAGGATGCCGGGCTGGCCCGTCACCAGCTCGACGCCGGCGTACCCGCCGCCCCGGCCGACCTCGGGCGCTACGTCAGCCTCGGCCCGCTCGGCACCGCCCTTGCACCGTACTCCCTGCCCAGGGTGCTGCTGATCGACGAGATCGACAAGAGCGACCTCGACCTGCCCAACGACCTGCTCGACGTGTTCGAGGAGGGCGGGTTCGAGATCCCCGAACTCACCCGCGCGGCCGATCAGCAGCCAACGGTCGCGGTCCGCCCGTTCGACGGCGGGCCCGCCATCCCCGTCACCCGGGGCGCGGTCCAGTGCCGGCACTTCCCGTTCGTCATCCTCACCAGCAACGGCGAACGCGAGTTCCCACCGGCCTTCCTGCGCCGCTGCATCCGCCTCCACCTGCCCTCCGCGCACGAGGACCGCGACCGGCTGCGGGCCATCGTCGAAGCCCACCTGCCCGGCGCGGACGCCGCCGCCGAGACCGCTATCGACGCGTTCCTCTCCCGCGCCGCCACCGGCGAACTCGCCACCGACCAGCTCCTGAACGCCGTCTACCTGCTCACGCCGCCCACCGGCGACGGCGTACCCGACCCCGAACGCCTGGTCCGGCTGGTGATGCAGCACCTCAACACGACCGCCACGGACACAATGTGACGCCGCATCCGCCGGACCAGTCGCATCCGCCCGACCGGCCGGATCCGGGCGCCCCACCGGACGCTGTCAACCGGCTCGCCGGGCTGCTGCGCGCCCTCGCCGACGACGGCCCCGCGCCCACACCCCGCGAGGTCGCCGAACTGATCTGGCTCGGCTCCCTGGTCGGCGGCATCCCGCCACGCCCGCCGGACGGCGACGGGCCGACAGCGGCGATGCCCCCGGCCGCCGCACCCGACCCGCCCGGCCCCGCGCCGGCCGAGCCCGGCCCGGCCTCCTCACCCGACCCGGCACCGCGCCCCGACCAGCCCCACCTCTACCTCCCCACCGGCTCCGGGACCGCCCCCGGCGCCCACCGCGCCGCACCCGTCCGGCTCGGCACCGCGGCCGTCCTCCCCCGGCACCGCGCGCTCGCCCGCGCCCTGCGTCCGCTGAGGGGCCCGGTGCCCTCGCCGAGCCGCTCCGTGCTGGACGAGGACGCCACCGCCGAGCGCCTCGCCCACGACCCCCGCTGGTGGCCGGTGCTCGTCCCGGCCGCCGAGCGGCGACTGGACGTCAACCTGGTCGTCGACGCCCACGGCGACAGCGCCGAGCTCTGGGAGCCGCTCAGCCGCGAACTCCTCGCCGTGCTCGCCCGCTCCGGGGTGTTCCGGGACGTCCGGCACCACCGCCTCACCGACCACGACGGCGTCCCCGTCCTCACCACCGGCGGACGCTCCGCACCGGGCCGGGCCGCCGCCCTCGGCCCCGCGGACGGGCGCACCGCCACCCTGGTCCTCACCGACGGCGTCCACCCCGCCTGGGGCGGCCCCGCCCTGCGCGCCGCCCTCCACCGCTGGGCCTGCGCAGGACCCACCGCGCTGCTGCAGACCCTGCCGGAACGCCTGTGGCCGCAGACCGCGCTCGCCCCCGAACCGGGACGCTTCCGCACCGTGCCGGGCGGCTCCCACCCGCACTTCACCCCGTACGCCTTCGCCCCGGCTCCCGGCTCCGCCGCCGCCGTCCCGGTCCCGGTCCTCGGCCTCACCCCCGACTGGCTCGCGCCCTGGGCCCGGGCCGTCGCCGCACCCGCCGGCTTCGACGCCGCGGCGGTCCTGCTGGCGCCCGGCACGCCCGCGCCCGCCGACCCGGCGCCGCCGCACCGCACGGTCACCTTCGAGGAGTTCCTCGCCCAGGCGCAGCCTCGGGTGTTCCGCCTCGCCGCGTACCTCGCCGTCGCCCCGCTCAACCTCGCCGTGATGCGGCTGGTGCAGTCCGTCCTGCTGCCCGACAGCCCGCCCTCCGACCTGGCCGAGATCGTCTTCAGCGGCATCCTGCACACCGCCGACCAGCAGCCGGCCGAACCCCTCTCCCGGGCCTACGAGTTCGCTCCCGGCATTCGCGAGCGGCTGGTCGCCACCCTGCGCCGCGACGAGGCGGACCAGGTGGTCACGCTGGTCTCCGCCCACCTGGAGTCCCACCCGGCCGGCCCCCGCTTCACCGCGGCGCTCACCGACCCCTCCGGCCCGCTCCCCCTCCCCGGCACCGCCCGCCCCTGGGCCTACGCCCCCCGCCGACGCCGCCGCACCGCCCCCGCGCGCCCGCTCCCCACGGGCCGCCACTTCCTCCTCACGGCCGCCGATGCCGACGCCCAGGGAACCGCCGAAGCCGTCCGCGCGTCCTTCAACCGCGCCGGCTACCTCACCGACGCCATACCGGCGCAGGATCCGATCAGCTGGTTGCAGGACTGGACAGAGCGGACCGACCTCCGCGCGACCGACCTGGTGACGGTGTACGTGGCCGACGGCTCCCGGGCCGACGCCGTCCTGTCCCTGGCCCGGCAGGCACCCGTCGCCTACGCGGGCGCCGATCTGCCCCACGAGCGCATGCACCCGGTGTTCGAGGCCGCGGGCGGGGTGGTGTACTTCGTCGACGCCCCGCTCAACAACCCTGCCCCGCACGGCGTCCACCCGAGGACCATGCTCGTCCATCGGCCTTCGACCGGGGCCCCGGAGACCTCGCAACCCTCGCCTCCCTCCATCGCGGCGGCCCTCGTCGCGGAACTCCCGGTCGCCGCGGCCGACTTCCCGGCCGTCAGAGTCAGAGACTTCCTCGACCGGCTGACCCGAAGCGTGGCCGACCGGGACGGGGTCGTGCTGCACCGGCTCTGGGTACCCCCGGCCCTCACGCTGCCGTTCTTCCCCCCGCCGCGTCCCGCCTCGGCCGCCACCAGCGCAGCGTACGCGGACGCCCAGTTCAGGGTGCTCGACCAGCTGTCCGCGTGGCTGGACACCGTCGAGTCCGATCGCCGTCCACGGATCGTCACCGGGCCGCCCGGCTGCGGGAAGAGCACCGTCCTCGAACGCTTCCACCTCGCCGCCGGCGCCCTGCGGACCGTCCTGCTCAGCGCCACCGCGGCGGACGCCGAAGGACTCTGGCGTGCCCTGGCGGGCCGCCTGGTCCCGTCGGTCGACGACGTCTCGGAGATGCTCGGCGCCCTCGCCGCCCTGCCCGGCCTGACGGTGGTGATCATCGACGCGCTCGACGAGGCGTCACCGGACGAGCGGGAACGGATCGTCGACGAGTTCCTCCGGCCGCTCGCCACGGTCGGCATCCGACTGGTGATCGGCACCCGCAACGGTCGGCGCCGCCTCCTGGGCGTCGACGCGGTCCTCCTCGACCTGGGCGTCGACCACGGCGCGTTCACCCGCGCCGTCGAGGCCGGCGACCGGGCGCTGGACCGGCTCGACTTCGGTGAGGCCGAACGGTACTACGCGAACGCCCACAACACCGCCGAGACACTGGAGGACCGCTCCGCCGTCGCCACCGCACTGGCGCGGCTGGCCGACCTGGCCGGTCGCGCCGCCGCCTCGAGGCTGCCCTCCAGGAGCGAGCAACTCCGCCTGGTCGAGGGCTGTTTCACCGCCACCGCGGAGTCGGCGGACTTCCTGCTCGACCTGTCGAACGTGGTCCACAACAAGCGCTTGGGCGACCGGCACACCGGCCCCCTCGCCCGCGTCTTCCTGGTGCTGCGGGCCCTGATCGCCCGCACCGGCGACCCCACCATCGCGGTGTTCCCGGCCCTCGACGCCTCCACACCG
Organism: Kitasatospora sp. NPDC048365; assembly: GCF_043200835.1. Taxonomy (NCBI): domain Bacteria; kingdom Bacillati; phylum Actinomycetota; class Actinomycetes; order Kitasatosporales; family Streptomycetaceae; genus Kitasatospora; species Kitasatospora sp. NPDC048365. The sequence continues at coordinate 61,040 of NZ_JBICYJ010000003.1, read as the reverse complement.
GCCCTGCTGGGCTCCGAGGCGGCGACCTTCCGCGACTGGCTGGCCCGCGGACTGGTCGAGCCGTCCCGCCACGCGGACCAGCGCCTCGTGGAACTCACCGAGCTCCTCGGCATCCCCCTGATCAGCTCCGACCGCTTCGTCGCGTTCCACGCCGACCACCCCTGGCTGACGTACTCCTCCCACCTCCTGCTGCAGCCGGCGCTCCGCCCGAACGGCACGGTCCGCCTGGTGTCGCACACCAACCCGTCGCCCACCGCCCCCGGCCCGGCGCAGGCCGCGCCCGTTCCCAGCACGCACCTCGGCCACCTGGTCGGCCACCGCTGGCGCTGTCCCCACGACGGCTGCACGCTCTACACCGCCCGCCCGCGGCTGCCCCGGCTCTCCGGTTCGGTGCCGGTCTGCGAGATCCACGATTTCTGGCTGGTCGAGGCCGGCCCGCGCCCCCCGACCACCCTGCTGAAGCTGCTGGTCGGCGGTGTCTGCGCACTCCAGCTCACTGTCGAGCAGGGGGCCGAGACGGTTCTCGGCCGGGGCGACGCGGTCGATGTCGACCTGTCCGGCCTCGCCGGGGTCCGCAGCCAGGCGGTCAGCCGCACGCACCTCGTCCTCGCCAGCCCGGAGGGCGTCCTCACCGCCCGCTCGGTCGGCCGCAACGGCTCGCGGCTGCGCAGGGCGGACCCGGCCCGCCCAGGAAGCGCCCCCGTCCCGTGGAGCGCGCTCCCGTTCGACCGTGCGGAGCCCTTCGCCCCCGGCGACGAGATCGAGCTCGCCCCGGAGGTCGTGCTGCGCCGCTCGGGCCCCTTCTTCCCCGCCGAACTCACTGCCGCCCGGCGGGTCACCGGCGGCTGAGAACTCCCAACTCCTGCTCACAGCACCAGATATGTGTGTTCGTCACACGTTCACACTTTCAACGATGTAACGTCAACACCCTGTTGAATGTCGCGGGCATGACTATATCTTGCTGCGTACGCGGCCGACCCCGGCCGCGTCCACGTCCAGATCCACGGACTGAGGAGACGTCATGCCCGCTCCCGGCACCACCGCACTCCTGCTCCGCCGCACCGCCACCGCGGTCGCCACCTCCGCCCTGCTGCTCGGCACCGCCGCCGTGGTACCCGCGCAGGCGGCCAAGCCGACACCCGCGTTCCACCCCGAGCTCGACTACGCCGGTTCCACCGTCGCCGCCCACGAGGGAAGAGGCGCCGGCGCGCCGATCGCCGCACTGGCCGCCACCCAGACGCCCGGCATGGACGTCTCCGGCTGGCAGGGCAACGTGGCCTGGAGCACCGCCCGGGCCAACGGCGCCCGGTTCGCCTACGTGAAGGCGACCGAGGGCACCGGCTACACCAACCCGTACTTCGCCCAGCAGTACAACGGCTCGTACAACGCCGGCATGATCCGCGGCGCCTACCACTTCGCCCTCCCGGACAAGTCGAGCGGCGCCACCCAGGCGAACTACTTCGTCGACCACGGCGGCGGCTGGTCGAAGGACGGCAAGACCCTGCCGCCGGCCCTCGACATCGAGTACAACCCGTACGGCGCGACCTGCTACGGCCTGAGCCAGTCCTCGATGGTCAGCTGGATCCGCTCCTTCTCCAACACGGTGCACACCCGCACCGGCCGGTACCCGGTCATCTACACCACCACCAACTGGTGGCAGACCTGCACCGGCAACAACTCCTCCTTCGGCGCCACCAACCCGCTCTGGGTGGCCCGTTACGCGTCCTCCGTCGGCACCCTGCCGGCCGGCTGGTCCTACCAGACCATCTGGCAGTACGCCGACTCCGGCACCTTCCCGGGCGACCAGAACTACTTCAACGGCGCCTTCGACCGCGTCCAGGCCCTCGCGAACGGCTGACGCACCACCGCCGCGAGCCGCGCCACCACGGCCGGCAGCAGTTCGTGCTCGGCGGCCAACACCCGGGCGGCAAGGGCTTCCACCGTGTCGTCCGGATGCACGGGCACCTCGCGGCGCCCGATCACCGCACCCTGGTCGTACTCGCCGGCGAGGTGGTGGACGGAGGCCCCGGACACCCGGTCGCCGGCGGCGAGGACGGCGCGGTGCACGGCCTCGCCGTACATACCGGGGCCGCCGTGCCGGGGCAGCAGGGAGGGGTGGATGTTCACGGCCCGGCCCGCGTACGCGTGCAGCGTGCGCGGGCCGAGCTTCTTCAGATATCCGGCGGTCACGATCAGCTCGACCCGGTGTTCGACCAGGGTGGCGTGCAGCGCGGCGTCCAGTTCGTCGGCGTCCGGGTGCGTGCGCCCGGAGAGGTGGCGCACGGGAATGCCGTGCGCCCGCGCGTACGCGAGGCCGCCGGCGCCACTGTTGTTGCTCACCACCAGCGCCACCGCGAAGGACGCATCGGGCCTGGTGGAGGCCTGGTGGAGGCCTGGCGCAGGGCTTGCAGATCGGACCCGGCACGGGACACCGGGACGGCCGCTCGGACGGGTTCGACAGGGCTGTGCAATGTCACATGGCAAGCCTACAACGCAGACATCCTCAGGTCTGGTTCGTTTCTTGACTTGGATCTTGTCCACCGTAGGATCGGTTCCGAGGACGTCAAACAAAATCGCTTCTTCAGCACCGTGATCCGCCCAGTTCCGGAAGGATTCCCATGTCTGAGAACAACGACCCCATCGTCACCGAGGAGCCCCAGGGGGGTGGCGGCTGCCCGGTCCCGCACGGCAGGGCGCTGCATCCGACCCAGGGCGGTGGCAACCGCCAGTGGTGGCCGCAGCGGCTCAACCTGAAGATCCTCGCCAAGAACCCCGCGGTGGCGAACCCGCTCGGTGAGGGCTTCGACTACGCGGCGGCGTTCACGGCGCTGGACCTGCCCGCGGTGAAGCGGGACATCGAGACGGCGCTCACCACCTCGCAGGACTGGTGGCCCGCCGACTTCGGCCACTACGGCCCGTTCATCATCCGGATGGCCTGGCACAGCGCCGGCACCTACCGGATCAGCGACGGCCGCGGCGGCGCGGGCGCCGGACAGCAGCGCTTCGCCCCGCTGAACAGCTGGCCGGACAACGCCAACCTGGACAAGGCCCGCCGGCTGCTGTGGCCGGTGAAGAAGAAGTACGGCCAGAGCCTGTCCTGGGCGGACCTGATGATCCTGGCCGGCAACGTCGCGCTGGAGTCGATGGGCTTCGAGACCTTCGGCTTCGGCGGCGGCCGCGAGGACGTCTGGGAGCCGGAGGAGGACGTCTACTGGGGCCCGGAGACCACCTGGCTGGGCGACGAGCGCTACACCGGCGACCGCAACCTGGAGAACCCGCTCGGCGCCGTCCAGATGGGCCTGATCTACGTCAACCCGGAGGGCCCCAACGGCAATCCGGACCCGATCGCGGCGGCCCGCGACATCCGCGAGACCTTCTACCGGATGGCGATGAACGACGAGGAGACCGTCGCCCTCATCGCCGGCGGCCACACCTTCGGCAAGACCCACGGCGCCGGCCCGGCCGACAACGTGGGCGCCGACCCCGAGGACGCTCCGCTGGAGGAGCAGGGCCTCGGCTGGCGGAGCAGCTTCCGCAGCGGCAAGGGCGCGGACGCGATCACCTCCGGCCTGGAGGTCACCTGGACCACCACGCCGACCCAGTGGAGCAACAACTTCTTCCACAACCTCTTCGCGTACGAGTACGAGCTCACGCAGAGCCCGGCCGGGGCCAACCAGTGGGTGGCGAAGAACGCCGAGGCGGTCGTCCCGGACGCCTTCGACCCGACCAAGAAGCACCTGCCGACCATGCTCACCACCGACCTGTCGCTGCGCTTCGACCCGGTGTACGAGCCGATCTCCCGGCGCTTCTACGAGCACCCGGACCAGTTCGCGGACGCCTTCGCCCGCGCCTGGTACAAGCTGACGCACCGTGACATGGGCCCGGTCGTCCGCTACCTGGGCCCGGAGGTGCCCGGCGAGGAGCTGATCTGGCAGGACCCGCTGCCGGCCCGCACCGGCGAACTGCCCACCGCCGCCGACCTGGCCGCGCTCAAGCAGCAGGTGCTGGACTCCGGCCTGAGCGTCGCCCAGCTGGTCTCCACCGCCTGGGCCGCCGCCTCGTCCTTCCGCGGCAGCGACAAGCGGGGCGGCGCCAACGGCGGCCGGATCCGCCTGGAGCCGCAGCGCGCCTGGGAGGCCAACGACCCCGACCGGCTCGCCCAGGTGCTGCGCACCCTGGAGGGCGTCCAGGCGTCCTTCAACACCGGCGGCAAGCACATCTCGCTGGCCGACCTGATCGTCCTCGCGGGCAACGCGGGCGTCGAGAAGGCCGCCGCGGACGCCGGGTTCACGGTCGAGGTGCCGTTCCACGCGGGCCGCGTCGACGCCTCGCAGGAGCAGACGGACACCGAGTCCTTCGCCGCGCTGGAGCCGGCCGCGGACGGCTTCCGCAACTACCTCGGCAAGGGCACCCGCCTGCCCGCCGAGTTCCTGCTGATCGACAGGGCCAACCTGCTCACCCTGAGCGCGCCCGAGATGACCGTCCTGGTCGGCGGCCTGCGGGTGCTCGGCGCCAACCACCAGGAGTCGGCGCACGGCGTGCTCACCACCGCGCCCGGCACGCTGACGAACGACTTCTTCGTCAACCTGCTGGACCTCGGCACCACCTGGACGGCGACCTCCTCGGACGGCAGCGCGTTCGAGGGCCGCGACGCGAGCGGCGCGGTGAAGTGGACCGGCACCCGGGCCGACCTGGTGTTCGGCTCCAACTCCGAGCTGCGGGCGCTGGCCGAGGTGTACGCGAGCGACGACGCCAAGCAGAAGTTCGTGGCGGACTTCGTCGCGGCCTGGGCCAAGGTCATGGACCTGGACCGGTTCGACCTGGTCTGACGCACTCCCCCGACCGGGCCGGCCCACCACGGGCCGGCCCGGTCCGGCGTTCCCGGACCCGGGTGCGCACGGCTCAGGCGTGGTCGTGCCAGACGGCGGAGGTGATCCGCCAGCCCTCGGGGGTGCGCACGTACTGGAAGGCGATCGCCCCGCCGCCGGTGAACGGATCCCCGTCCAGGCGGCCCGACTTGGCGTACTCGGCGAAGCGCGAGGCGATCCCGCCGAACAGCTCGGTCCGCCCCCCGGTCTCCCACTCGGCGAACTCGGTGACCCGCCCGCCCGGCAGCAGCACCGCGCGCCGCGACTCGACGAACTCCTCCACGCCCCAGCACGCGTACGCGGGCGCGGTGACGACCAGCAGCCCACCCGGCACGAACAGCTCGCGCAGCATCTCCAGCGGCGGCACTCGGCCTTCCCTGCTGTCGAAGGCGGCGAAGAACGCGCCGGTCAGGGCAGTGATCTCGGCGGTGGTGTCGGCGGTGGTATCGGGTCCGGACATGCGCGCGAAGCTAGCACGACCGGCGCGGCGCACTGTCCGTCGGGCGGGCGCTCGTCGATACTGGCAGGTATGCGGGTGGCGTTGATGACGGCCGGGTCGCGGGGCGACGTGGCGCCGTTCACCGGCCTGGGGCATGCGCTGGAGCAGGCCGGCCACCGGGTCACCCTGGTCACCCACGAGCGCTTCGCCGGGCTGGCCGCCGATGCCGGGCTGGGCTTCCACGCCCTGCCGGTGGATCCGCGCGCGGTCCTGGAGTCCGGCCGCGGACAGGGCCTGCACCGCAGTGCCGGCGGTGCCGCGAAACTGGTCCGGATGCTGTCGATGGCCCGCTCGCTGGTCGGCCGGATGACCGACGACCTGCTCGCCGCCGCCCGGGAGTCCGACGCGCTGCTACTGTCCGCCTCCTTCGCGCCGCTCGGCCACGCGATCGGCACCGGCCTGGGCCTGCCCACCGTCGGCCTGAACCTCCAACCGATCGGCGCCACCGCCGTGTTCGCGCCGCCCCTGGTCACCGCCCGGTCCTGGGGGCCGCACGCCAACCGGCTCGCCGGGCAGGGCGTGAACCTCGCCCTGGAGGAGGTCTTCCGCGACGCGGTACGCGACGTCCGGCGCCGCCTCGGCCTGCCGCCGAGCGGCCCGCGGGCCTCCCGGCGGGCCCGCGAACGCCAGGACTGGCCGGTGCTGCACGGCTTCAGCCCGCTGGTGGTCCCCCGGCCGCGCGACTGGCGGCCCGGCCTGCGACTGGCCGGCTACTGGTGGCCGTACGACCCGCCGGACGCCCGACTCCCGGACGCGGTCGAGGACTTCCTCGCCTCCGGCCCGCCCCCGGTGTACGTCGGGCTGGGCAGCGCCACCGTGCCCGACCCCGAGCGGCTCAGCCGGACCGTCGTCACCGCGCTGCGCACCGCGGGCCTGCGCGGGATCGTCCAGCGCGGCTGGGCCGAACTCCACGCCGAGGGCGAGGACATGCTCACCGTGGACGAGCTGCCGCACAGCCTGCTCTTCCCGCGCACCGCCGCCGTGGTGCACCACGGCGGCGCCGGCACCACGGCCGCGACCCTGCGGGCCGGGGTGCCGTCCGTACCGGTGCCGATCCAGTTCGACGCCGCGTTCTGGGCCTCCCGCCAGGTCGCCCTCGGCGTGGCCCCCGCAGCCCTCCCGCTGCGCCGGGTGTCCCCCGGACACCTCGCCGCCGCCCTGCGCGCCGCCACCGTCGACCCCGCCTTCACCGACCGCGCCCGCACCCTCGCCGGCCGCCTGGCCGCCGAGGACTCCACCACACCGGTCCTGGCCGCCCTGCCCGGCTGAGCCGGCGCTACCGCGCGGTCGTCGGGCGGCCGGTCCACCAGTTGCCGGGGGCGTCGGGGTCGGTGCTGGTCCAGTACTCGAGGATGGCGGTGACGAACTCCTCGCGGGAGAGCGCGCCGTCGCCGTCCCGGTCCAGGTGCCGGAACGCCTCGTCCGCCGCCGCGCGCTCCAGCAGCGGGAAGTGGCCGCGCTGGAAGACGAAGAACTCGTCGGCGTCCACCACGCCGTTGCCGTCGGTGTCCGCGATGGCGAGGAAGGTCTCGGCGAGCCCTCCGAGCGCCGCGCGGGCGACCTCGGGGCGGTCGGCGAGCGAGCCGGTGGAGCGCAGGAACACCTCCCGGGTGACGGCGTCCGCGCCGGGCGGCAGGTGCGGCAGGTGCACCTCCCGCCAGATCCCCAGGTACGCGTCGACCACCTTCCGCTCCTCGGCCGAGCCCTCCGGGTGGCCCAGCGAGCGGGCCATCGCGGTGCCCATCTCCCGGTGGTCCGCCTCGGTGAGCCGCCCGTCGCCGTCCGCGTCCAACTGGTCGAACCCCCGGGAGATCTTCGCCCGCAACAGATCCAGCCCCACGACCGCCGTCCTCTCGCCGCTCCGCCGCCACCGGCGGTCCGTCTCTACCGACGGTCCGTCATACCACGGCCGGTACGGGCAGGGTGAGCTCCCAGGTGTCGACGGCGAAGTCGACCGCCATGCCGTGCCGCCGGTAGAGCGCGGGCGCGCCGCTGCGGTTGGCGGTGTCGACGCCGAGGCCGACCCGGTCGCGGCCGCGCGCGGCGTACTGGGCGAAGAACCAGCGCAGCAGGTGCCCGCCGACGCCCCGGCCGCGGGCGTCCGCGAGGACGCCGAGCTGGGAGGCCCAGCCGCACGCCGCCCGGTCGTCGCGGGTGCGCAGCACCGCGACGTCGCCGCGGTCGGCGAGGGTGGCGATCCAGGTGAGCGTCCAGTCGGCGTGGGCGCCGTCGATGTCCGCCAGCCACTGCTCGTAGCCGCGCGGCTGGAAGTCGAAGTGCTCGGCGAAGGACTCCTGGAGCAGCCGGTGCGCGGTCCGCCGGTCGGCCTCGGTACGGCACGCGCGCAGGGTGAGGCCGGGCACGGGGGCCGGCACCGGGTCGCCGGCCGGGTCGACGGCGCGGGTGAGCGCGTGGTGGCGGCGGACCGCCTGCCAGCCGCGGCCCTTCATCGCGGCGGTGTCCACGGTGGGCGCGCTGTTCAGCAGCAGGTGCAGGACGGCCCGGTCGGCGCCGTTGGCGGCGGCGCGTTCGACCGCGCGGGCCTCCATCAGCTCGAACAGGCGCAGCGCTCCGGCCTGCTGCTCGGGCAGCACGTACTGGTCGAGGTCGAGCCGCCCGCCGCCGGACGGGTCGCGCAGCAGGCCGTAGCCGACCGGGCGGCCGTCGCCGCCGATCAGCAGCCAGGAGTCGCGGGCGAGGTCCACGTCGGGGTGGCTCAGGTCGGCGACGACCTCGTGCAGCTCGGTCTCGGCGCGGCCGATCTCCAGCAGGTCGACCTGGTTGAGGAGGTCGCAGATCGCCTCGGCGTCGTCGACGGTGGCCGGGCGTACGGTGCTCACGGGTTCGCTCCTTCGGGTAAGGGGTCGCTGAGGGGTCGCTACCGGGACAGCGTGCCCGGGGTCGCGTGCAATCCGCGTGCAAGGCGTTCACGCGCCCTGCGAGACTGGACGCCGGGATCTCGGGGATCTCGGAGATCTCGGGGAGCGACGGGAAGGCGGTGGCACGGTGGCCGGCGGGTCGTGGGAGCTGGACGTGCTCGGGCCGCTGCGGGTGCGCTCCGCGGGCCGTCCGCTGCCGCTCGGCGGGGCGCGCCAGCGCGCGGTGCTGGCCGCGCTGCTGCTCGCGGCGGGCCGGACGGTCCCGCTCGCCGACCTGGTCGACGCGGTCTGGGACGGGCGCGAGCCCGCCAGCGCGGTGAACACCCTGCAGAGCTACGTCTCCCGGCTGCGCGGCCTGCTCGCCGACGCGAGTCCGCCCCACGAGCCCGGTGCCCCCGAACTGCTGGCCGAGCCGGGCGGAGGCTACCGCCTCGCGGTGGACCCCGAGCAGGTGGACGCCCTGCGCTTCGAGCGCCTGCTCGGCGAGGGCCGCGCCCGGCTGGCGGAGGGTGACGCCGAGGGTGCCCGCGGCCCGCTCGCCGCCGCCCTGCGGCTGTGGCGCGGCCCGGCACTGGGCGGGGAGGCGGTCTCCGTACGGCTGCGCTGGCAGTGCGAGCGGCTGGAGGAGCTGCGGCTGGCCGCGGTCGAGGCGGCTGCCGAGGCGGCCCTGCTGCTCGGGCGCCCGCAGGCCGCGCTCTCCCTCCTGCGGCAGCCCGCCGCCGAGCACCCGCTGCGCGAGGCGCCGCTCGCCCTGCTGCTCCGGGCCCTGCACGCGTCCGGCCGCTCGGCGGAGGCCCTGGCGCTGTACGGCCGCACCCGCGTCCGCCTGGCCGAGGAGCTGGGCATGGACCCCGGTCCGGCGCTGGTCGCCGCGCACCACGCCGTCCTCACCGGTGAGACCGCCCCGCCGGCCGCACCCCGGCGCCGGCATCGGCACCGGCCGTTCGTCCCGGTCGACTTCGCCGTGCCGCAGGGCCTGCTCACCGCCCGCTTCGAGCTGCGCCCGATCACCATCCGGGACGTCCCGCAGGACCACGCCCTGGTGATGGCCTCCCGCGACCGCCTCTGGGAGCGGTTCGGCGACTCCTGGCAGTGGCCGCCACCGAGCCTCAGCGAGGAGCAGGACCTCATCCAGCTCGCCTGGCACCAGCAGGAGTTCACCCGCCGCACCTCCTTCGCCTACGCGCTCACCGCCCCCGGCGACGGCCGCCAGCTCGGCTGCGTCTACCTCGACCCGGTCACCGAGGGCACCGCCGACGCCGAACTGGCCTACTGGACGGCGGACGGCCACGGCCCCGCGCTGGAGCGCGAGCTGGCCGCCGAACTGGACCGCTGGCTGTCCGCCCGCTGGCCCTGGCACACCGTCACCCGGCCGCGACACCACGAACCGGCCCGCTGACGCGGGTGGTCCTCCCGCGGATCAGCGGGAGGACCACCCACCTCTCAGCAGTCCGGAATGGTCACGCCGTTGTTGTCCTTGGCCACGTCGTTGCCCCACCGCGACAGGTAGTACGCCGACACCCACTGACCGCCCGGACCCACGTCCGGATCCGTCTTCAGCCACCAGTGGTTGAAGCTCCCACCACTGGAGATCTCCCGGCCCCAGGCCTTGCAGAACACGTAGTTGGTGCCCTGGTACAGCGTCCCGGTCGCCGCCGTACTGGTCGGCGAACCGTAGACCGAGGCGTTGGCGAAGGTGTCCACCCAGTACTTGCCGGTGGCGGGCGGGGCGCCGCCCCCTGCGCAGTCGGGGACGGTCACGCCGTTGTTGTCCTTGGCCACGTCGTTGCCCCACCGCGACAGGTAGTACGCCGACACCCACTGACCACCCGGACCCACGTCCGGATCCGTCTTCAACCACCAGTGGTTGAAGCTCCCACCACTGGAGATCTCCCGGCCCCAGGCCTTGCAGAACACGTAGTTGGTGCCCTGGTACAGCGTCCCGGTCGCCGCCGTACTGGTCGGCGAACCGTAGACCGAGGCGTTGGCGAAGGTGTCCACCCAGTACTGGCCCGGCGTGGACGGCGGCGGCGTGGTGCCGCCGCCACCGGGGCCGTACAGGCGGATGGATCCGTAGTAGTCGCCGTGCGAGTACAGCGTGGCGACCTGGACGTGGCCGCCGGAGTACGGGGCCTCCGCGATGTACCCCTGGCCGAGGTAGATCGCGACGTGGTGGATGGTCGATGCGGTGTCGCCGTAGAACACCAGGTCGCCGGGGAGCAGCGGCGCCGTCCCGTCGCCGCGGTAGTAGCGGGCGACGGCCCGTGAGGACGGCCACTGGGTGCGGGTGGTGCCGTTGATCACGTCGCTGCCGACGGCGAGGTAGTACGCGTAGCGGACCATGCCGGAGCAGTCGAGTCCGCGCACGTTGCAGTCGTTGGGCGCGCCGTTGGACGCGTCGCAGATGCCGTACGTGAGGCCGGGCGTGGCGCCGTGGCCGCCGCCCCAGGAGTAGGGGGTGCCGATCAGGCCGCAGGCGGAGCGGACGGCGGCCTCGGCCTGCGGGGCGGCGCCGGAGGAGAGGACGGCGCAGGCGGGGGCGGCCTGGGCCTGCTGGACACCGGCGAAGAAGACCGCGAACGAGGCGAGCACCGAGAGCACCGCGGCGCACCGCAGCGGCCGAACCAGCCAGCGGGGAAGGAGGTTTACGCGCGTAGTCATGGGACCGTCCGAAGGTGTCGGAGACGGGAAAGCGGATTGGCGGGCATCCTTCCGGTCCGCCGGCGGAGCGGTCAATGGGTCTGACGCACACCTGACAGATTCCTGCACGGGCGGCCGACGACACGTCAGCTGCCGTTCCACGGACCGAAACTGCGTGGACGCCCCACCGAGACCCCGCCTAGCCTGCGGCGAAACCCCGGACCGCCGAGGAGGACCCGCCCCATGCCGGCGACGCCGCAGTTCCGCCCCGCCCGCCCCGAGGACGCCGAGCAGGTGGCGCTGCTGCACACCGACAGCTGGCGCCGCCACTACCGCGGCGCGTACGCCGACGCATACTTGGACGGCGACATCCTCTCCGACCGCCGCACGGTCTGGTCCGCACGGCTGGCCGCCCCGGCCGGCACGGTGACGCTGCTCGCCGAGGATCCGCCGGGGTCGCTGCTCGGCTTCGTCCACCTGGTGCCGGACGAGGACGCGGTGCACGGCAGCCTGGTCGACAACCTGCACGTCGTCCACGGCCGCCACCGCTCCGGCCTCGGCAGGGCACTGCTCACCCGCGCCGCCGCCGCGGCCGCCGAGCGGGCCGCCGGGCCCGCCCTGTACCTGTGGGTGCTGGAGCCGAACATCGCGGCCCAGGCGTTCTACCGGTCCCTCGGCGGCAGGGTCGCGGAACGCGTCGCGGTGTCCCCGCCCGGCGGCGTGCCGGGGCGGCTCGCCGGCACCCCGTACAAGCTCCGCCTGGTGTGGCCGGACGCCGCCGCGCTGGCCGCCCAGCGGCTAACGTGAGCCGGATGACCGACGCCTACGAGCTGACGCTGTCCGTCCGCCTCCCCGCCACCACCCCCGAGCACCGGCTGGCCGCCCTCCGCGGCCACCTCGGGGATCCCGGCTCCCTGGCCACGCTCGACGCCGCACCGTCCTCCCCCGCGCTGCTCGACTGCGCGGGCGAGCTCACCGAGGTGCCCGACGGCTGGGTGCTGACGGCCCATCGGAGCGTCCGCGCCGAGGAGTTCGGGCCGCTCGGGGAGCTGCTGGCGGAGCTCGCCGGGCTGACCGGGATCGAGGGCCCGGTGGTGCTGGGCCAGCTCCGTTCGCCGGCGAGCGAGGTCGCCGAGCCGCTGCTGACCCGCCGGGGCACGGTGGTCTGGCCGGTCGGAGCCGCCTGACCTCGGCCCTCGCACCGGGACACGACACAATGGCGCCATGAGCGTGATCTTCACCCTGGCCGGGCTCGCCCTGTTCGGCATCACCATCGCGGGCATCCTGCGCACCCTGGTGGTGCCGCGCGGGCTGTACTCGGCGCTGGTGTTCCGGATCTGGTCGCTGCTGCGCGGCGGGCTGCGGCTGGCGACGACGCCGTTCGGCGGCGGGTACCCGGCGATCGACCGGGCGCAGACCTGGCTGGCGCCGCTGATCCTGGTCGGCATGCTGACCACCTGGCTGGGCGGGATGCTGCTGGCGTACACGCTGCTGCTGCACGGCACCTCGGACCTCAGCTGGTCGGTGTCCTTCCGGGAGGCCGGGTCGAGCCTGTTCACGCTGGGCTTCGCGAGCGGCGACCGGCTGCACCTGTCGGTGATCGACTTCATGGCGGCGGCCACCGGCCCGCTGATCATCGCGTTGCTGATCGCCTACCTGCCGACGCTGTACGGCGCGTACAACCGGCGGGAGTTGGAGGTCACCCTGCTGCAGTCCCGGGCCGGCGAGCCGGCCTGGGGGCCGGAGCTGCTGGCCCGGCAGTCGCTGGTGTCGACCGAGACCGCGCTGCCGGAGCTGTACCGGGACTGGGAGCGACTGGCGGCGGACCTCGGCGAGAGCCACTCCAACTACCCGGTGCTGATCTCCTTCCGCTCCCCGCAGCCGCACCGCAGCTGGGTGGTCGGCCTGACCGCGGTGCTGGACGCGGCCGCGATGCAGCTGGCCCTCGACCCGCGCACGGCCCCGCCGGAGGCCCGGCTGGTGCTGCGGGCCGGCTTCACCGCGCTGCGCGACATCGCCCGGACGCTGCGCATCGACTTCGACCCGGACCCGGACCCGGACGGCCCGATCCGGCTGAGCTTCCACGAGTTCGACGCGGCGGTGGCGATGGTGGTGGCCAGCGGCTTCCGCAAGGAGCGGACCGCCGAGGAGGCGTGGCCGCACTTCCGGGGCTGGCGGGTCAACTACGAGGCGCTGGTGTACGAGCTGGCCCGCCGCAGCGACGCGGTGCCGGCCCTGTGGACCGGCGCCCGCGACTTCCCGTCCGTCCCGATCCCGCCCCGCCGCCCCGCGGACCGCCGACCGAAGCCCTAACCCCGACCGCGCCCCCGCTCCCGCCAGGCCTGCTCCCACTGCCGGGTCAGCGCGGGGTAGACGACCAGGTACCGGAACGGGGCGATCAGCGCCATGTACAGCCGGCCGAGCCGCCCGTTGGACTTGACCAGGACGGCCATCCGCAGCTCGTACCCGCCGGCGTCGGCCGGCGCCCAGCCGAGGTGCATCACCGCGTGGACCGTCCGGTTGGCGATCTCGGCGGCGGACTCCGTCGGCAGCAGGTACACCGGACTGAACGGCGTGCCGTCGGAGGCGACGCCCTCGGTGGTGCGGCGCAGCTCCTCGGGGATCCGCTCGCGCAGCGACCGGACCCGGGCGCCGAGGCCGGCCCGGTCGTCGTCCCAGCCGAGCAGCGCGCCGAGCTTCCACCGCACCGCGAACAGGAAGCGCGCGGCGGGCGTCTGCCGGCCGAAGCCGCCGTCGGAGCGCATCGCGTCGAGCATCACCGGGAAGTCCTCGGGCCCGGCGCCGGGGGTGCGGAAGGACCAGACGTCCTCGACCCGGAAGTCGCGGGTGTACTCGTGGATCCGCCAGGGCTGCGCGGTGTAGGCCGTGCGGGCACGTTTCATGACTGCCTCCCCCATGTATACGCTTGCGTACAGAACCAGGCTAGACCCATGTATACGGTGGCGTACACCGGCCCGCCGGGCGGCGGGAGGAAGGCAGGAGGGGCCGTGGCAGCGGCAGCGCGCACCCCGCGCGAGCGGTGGGTGGAGGAGGGCCTGCGGGCCCTGGCCGACGGCGGGCCGGACGCGGTGCGCGTCGAGGCGCTCGCGAAGCGGATCGGCGTCACCAAGGGCGGCTTCTACGGGTACTTCGCCGACCGCGACGCCCTGCTCACCGAGGTGCTGGACGCCTGGGAGCGGGAGAGCGTCGACGAGGTGGTCGCGCAGGTGGAGCGCGAGGGCGGCGACCCGCGGACCCGGGCGACCCGGGCGGGCTCGCTGACCTTCTCCGAGCGGCTGCTGCCGGTCGACCTGGCGGTGCGCGACTGGGCGCGGCGGGACGCCGGGGTGGCGGAGCGGCTGCGCCGGGTCGACAACCGGCGGATGGCGCTGCTGCGCGAGGCGATCGGCGGCTTCTGCGCCGACCCGGACGAGGTGGAGGCCCGCGCGCTGATCGCCTTCTGCGTGGCGATCGGCCACCACTGGCTGGCCGCCGACCACCCGGGCCGCACCCGTCCGCAGGTGCTGGCCCGGGCGGGCGACCTGGTCTTCGAACGCCCCTCGGACTGATCCCCGCTACGCGGTCAGCGCCTGCTCGGCCTCGGCGAGGAGTTCGACCACCCGCAGCCCGAAGGCGGCGTCGCACGGGTGCGCCGGGCCGCCGTCGGCGGCGGTGAGCAGCGCGTCCACGGCCCGGCCGAAGGCCGCTGTCGGGTGCTCGCCGCGCCCCGGCATGGCGCTCACGCCGCCGGCGCCGCGCAGCTCGAAGGCGACGCCGTCGACGGCGGCCTCGGGCGGGGCGGTGAGGCTGAGGGTGACGGTGCTGGAGGCGCCGCCGGCGTGCCGCAGCACCAGGTGGACGGTGTCCCCGGGCCCGGGCGCGGCGGTCAGCTTCTCGACGTCGCCGAGGACCGGCAGCAGGACGGACAGGGCGTGCGGGCCGACGTCCCACAGCGCGCCCTTCTCCCGCCGCCAGGCGGAGGCGGCGTACGGGCTGTCGGTGGTGAAGACCGCGCCGATCCACTCGCAGCGGGCGGTGAACCAGTCCTCGCGCGCGGCCTGCTCGGCCAGCCAGGGCGCCTGCTCGCCGCCGAAGCGGACGGTGAAGAAGACCACCGAGGCGAGGCCGCGCTTCTCCACCGCGCCGGCGACCGCGGCCGCGTCGGCGACGGTCACCGCGACCGGCTTGTCGAGCAGCAGGTGGCGCCCGGCCTCGGCGGCCTGCACCGCGTACCGCGCCTGGACCTCGGGCGGCAGGGCGATGGAGACCGCGTCCACGTCGGCGAGCAGCTCCTCGACGCTCCCGTACGCGCGCACGCCGTGCGCCTCGGCGAGTTCGCGGGCGGCCTCGGGGCGGCGCCCCCAGACGCCGGCGAACTCCACGCCGGGGTGTGCGGCGAGGGCGGGGGCGTGCACGAAGCCCGCCCAGGGGCCGGTGCCGAGCAGTCCTATGCGCACGGGTCAGCCCTCCACGCGGATCAGGGTGAAGCCGTCGTAGCCCTTGGTGCCGACGGTCTGGACGGAGGTGGCGCTGACCCGCGGCTCGGCGGCGATCAGGTCGTGCATGTGCCGGGTGCCGACGATCGCCGGGTCGGTGCTGTCGGCGTCGGCGACCGCGCCGCCGCGCACCACGTTGTCGACGACGATCAGCGAGCCGGGGCGGGTGAGCTCCAGGGCGCGCTGGTAGTACAGCGGGTTGCTGGGCTTGTCGGCGTCGATGAAGACCAGGTCGAAGGGCTCGCCGCCCTCCTTGACCAGCTGCTCCAGGCTGTCGGCGGCGCGGCCGACCCGGACCTCGACGGTGTCGGCGAAGCCGGCGTGCGCCAGGTTGGCGGTGGCGACGGCGGCGTGCGCCGGGTCGAGCTCCAGGGTGATCAGCCGGCCGTCCTCGGGCAGCGCGCGGGCCAGCCAGATCGCGCTGTACCCGCCGAGGGTGCCGACCTCCAGGATCCGCCGGGCGCCGGCGGTGCGGGCCAGCAGGTGGAGCAGCTTGCCCTGGTTCGGGGCGACGTTGATGTGCGGCAGCCCGGCGGCGTCGGCCGCGGCGAGGGCTGCTTCGAGCGGCTCGTCGTGGCCGATCAGCACCTCGCTGAAGTACTCGTCGACCGCTGTCCACTGCTGCTGGCTCACCGCTGCCTCCAGGGCTGGCTCCGTGTGCGCTCCGTCGACCCCCGACCCTAGCCGACGGGCGATCACGGCCGGCGGCGACAGCCCGTCAGTCGGCGGGCTGCTCGACGGGCTGGGCGGGCTGCATCGGCGGCACCGGCTCGCCGCTCGGGCCGCCGGACTGCTCGGGGTGCGCGGCCCGGGACTTGGCGGCGCGGCGCTTGAGGACCAGCGCGGAGCCGGCACCGAACACCACGGCCGCGCCGAGGCCGATGTAGGAGGCGCCCTTGAGGTACTCCTCGGCGACCTTGCCGACCTGGTACACCAGCAGCGTGGTGCCGCCGGCCCAGACCACGCCGCCGAGCACGTTGGCGATCAGGAAACGCCAGTACGGCATCTTCAGGGTGCCGGCCAGCGGCCCGGCGAAGATCCGCAGCAGGGCGATGAAGCGGCCGAAGAAGACCGCCCACATGCCCCACTTGTCGAAGGCCCGCTCGGCGGTCGCCAGGTGTTCGGGCCCGAAGTGCTTGGGGAAGCGCCGTCCGAGCTTCTCGAACAGCGGCCGGCCGCCCTTGCGGCCGATGGCGTAGCCGATGGTGTCGCCGATGATCGCGCCGGCGATGGCGCACAGGGCGACGCCCCAGGGGCTGACGACGCCCTGGGCGGCGAGCAGGGAGGCGGTGACGAGGGCGATCTCGCCGGGCAGCGGGATGCCGAGGCTCTCCAGGCCGATGATCAGTCCGATGAGCGCGTACACCGAGGTCGGTGGGACGCTCTCGATCCACTGGTCGAGGTGCAGCAAGGCGGAGTACCTCCGTCGGGAAGGGCGGGTGGGGCCAGACTAACCGCTCTCACCACCTACCCGACCGCCCCAGTTCCGCCGGTCCGAAAGATCGTCCTCGGGGTGTACGGCGGCTACACCTCCGTGAGGATGTCCTCCAGGTCCTGGGCCGCCGCCCGGGCGCCGAGGGTGGCGGCCACGCCGACGACGTTGAGCACCACCTCCTCCACCCCGGCGTCGGCGAAGCGGCGCAGCGCGTCCCGCACGTCCTTGGCCGTGCCGTACGGGAACAGTCCGGCGTCGATCAGCTTGCGGGCGTCGGAGCGCTCGCCGGTGACCCGGATCCCGGCCTGCCGCAGGGTGTCCTGGTAGTGCGGCGCCTGGAGGTGCATGCCGCAGGTGGCGAAGGCGAGCTCCTCGGCGTCCCGGCCGTCCCGGGCGAGCGCGCAGGGCACGATGGCGGTGACCGGGACGGGTTCGCGGCCGGCGGCGGCGCTGCCCTTGCGCACGGCGGGCACCAGGACGTCGCGCAGGTGGTCGGGCGGGCAGAGCCAGGCGACCGCGTCGTCGGCGATCTCCCCGGCGAGCTCGGCCATCCTGGGCCGCAGCACGCCGAGGCCGATCCGGACGTCGGCGGAGCGGATCGGCACCATCCGGGCGGTGGTCGGGTAGTACGCGCCCTCGCTCTCCACGAACTCGCCGTTGACCAGCGCGCGGACCGTCGTGACGTACTCCCGCACGGCGGTCAGCGGGCTGCGGTAGGGCCGCCCGAGGATGCCGCGCTGGTAGTCCACCGCGCCGGGCCCGTACGCGGCGAGCACCTGCTGCCCGGTGGTCAGGGCGGTGCTGCGGGCCTCCATCGCGGCGTGGTACGGGGAGCGCAGCGGCGTCAGGTTCACGCCGAAGCCGCTGGGCACCCGGATGCCGATGCCCGCCAGCCAGCTGACCAGCTGGTGGTTGTCGATGACCTGGGACTGGCCCTGCCAGAACCGCGCGGCGCGGGTCCAGCGGACCAGGTTGGCGAACGGGACGGCCTGTTCCGGCCGGACCGCGGTGATCGGCAGCACGATCGAGTGGCGCACGGTCGGGTCTCCTAACAGGTCAGGGCGGCCGGGATCCCGTGGACGAGGCCCTCGGGGTCGAGCAGCATCAGGTCGGTGTCGGCGACGCCGGACCAGCCGAGCAGGTAGCCGATCAGCGAGGTCCGGCCGGCGGCGCCGGTGTAGTGGCCGTGCTTCCGGGCCAGTTCGATCACCCGGCCCTGGTGGGCGAGGGCCTGCTCGGCGAGCGTGCGCTCGCCGGTGAGCGCGGCGGCGGCCAGCAGCGACTGCACGACGCCGCTGCTGCCGTGGCAGACCGAGAGTTCCACCGGCCCGTCCGGGAGCTCGGTGGCCGCGGCGACCAGCGCGGCCAGCGGGCCGCGGGTCAGCCAGTCGGTGCGTCCGGCGGCCCGGCAGATCTCGGCGGCGGCCAGCAGTACCCCGGCGGCGCCCTTGCACCAGCCGGTGACCGCGGACCGGTGGCCGGGCAGTCGCTCGGCCAGCCAGTCGAAGGCCTCCCGGGCCGCGGCGGGCTCGTCGAGCACCCGGCCGGCCCGGGCGCGGGCCCACCACAGGCCGAGCTCGCCGTGGGCCAGTTCCATCGGGGCGCCGCTGGGCCGTGCGCGGTCGGGGGCGAAGGCGAGGCGGCGGACGGCGTCCAGGTGCGCCCGGTCGACCGGCAGGCCGCGCTCGGCGCGGGAGAGCAGCACCATCAGGACGCCGGCCGGGCCGTTGGCCACGTCGGCCTCCAGCTTCTCGCCGCGCTGCTCCAGTTCGTGGACCAGGGCGTCCAGCCAGGCCCGGTCGACGGCGTGCGGGCGGGCCAGCAGCAGGGACGCGAGGCCGGAGAACACCGATTCGGGGATGGTGGCGAGGGTGTGCGGGTAGTCCGCGACCAGTGCGGCCAGGCCGCGGTCGGAGGCCTCGCGCAGCTCGGCGAACCGCGCGCCGCGGCGGGCGGCGGTGCGGTACAGCCGGGCGATGCCGCCCATGTCGTGGAAGGCGATGTGGTTGCCGGGGGTGACGGTGGCCGCGCCCCGGTCGGGGCCGATGCTGCCGAGCCAGCCCGCCTGCGGGCCGTCGGGCGTGTCGATCCGTACGGCGAGGTCGGCGATCACCTCGGCGATCCGCGGGCCCCAGGCGCCGGGGGCGGCCATGGTCAGGGGCGCGCCGTGGAAGACGCCGTGCGCGGACAGGCCCTCCGGGGTGCCGGTCAGGTCGCCGAGGCACTCCTCGATCAGGAACTGGTGGTAGTGCTCGTGCCGGCCGGCCGCCATCCGCACGCCCCGGCGGGCGTTGTCGAGGGCCGACACGGTGAAGAAGTCCTCGATGTCCCCGGTGTGCGCGGCGAGCCCGGTGGAGTTGCCGCGGGTCAGGAAGTACGGGATGTTCCCGCCGTCCAGCGACTCGGCCTCGGCCCGGCGCAGCCAGGCGGCCTGCCGGCTCTCCAGCTTCCGCGGGAAGCGGTGCAGGTGGCCGTGGAGCCGGTCGGTCTCGGCCTGGGAGACCAGGTACTTGGGGTGGGTGGAGGCGTCCAGGTAGCGGGCGTACACCTCGGTGGTGCGCAGCACGCAGCGCACCGGCAGCTCGGGGTGGCGGGCCAGGACCTGCTCGGCGCCGCCGGAGCGCAGGAAGGCCAGCGCGTCGCGGTAGCCGGCCATCAGGTCCGGGACGTGCGCGGTGATCGGCAGGGCGGTGTCGCCGAGCCGGGGCACGTTGAGGCGGTGGCTGTAGCTGATGCCGCCCCACTCGACGCGGACGGCGTCGGTGCCGGCGTCGACCACCTGGGGCTTGCGCATGTTCGACTGCTGCTCGCCGAGCACGCCGGCGCCGGAGACCATCACGTCGATCACGGCGCCCGGGTTGACCACCGGGAGCAGCATGGTGGAGGTGACCGAGTTCTTCATGTGGTTGATCAGGGTGTTGGACAGGGTGTCGTTGTCCACGCCGGCGTCGGCCCGCACCAGGGTCTCGGTGTCGATCAGACAGGGGTGCTCGCCGTGCGCCAGCAGGTTCTCGTCGTGCAGGTCGGTGGCGCCGATCGCGCTGAGCAGGCAGGTGAGCGCGCCGAAGCGGTAGAAGTAGCGGGCGGGCTGGTCGGGTGCGCGCATCGGCTCGGGTGCGGTGAAGAGCTGCCAGCCGTGGCCGTCGGCGGTGACCGAGTCGGGGACGCAGCCGTCCATCGGGTGGGCGAGGTGGGGCTGGGCGGCGGCCAGCAGGTCGCGGGCGAAGTCGTCGGCGGTGAGCGGCCGCGGCTTGTACACCAGGCGCCGGCCGCCCTCGGTGGTGACGAACAGGACGCTGCGGTTGTCGTTGTGCGGGTCGGACCCGGCGGGCTCGACCGCCGCGATCCGCCCCGCCGCGGCCGGGCCGAGGGCGGCGGCCAGCAGGGCGCGGTCCTTGCGGTGGGCGGTGAACATCTCGCCGTACGCGGCGGCGGTGTTGCGGGTGACCGAGGCGAGGCGCCGGGCGAGCACGGGGTGGCGTTCCAGTACTTCGGCGTACCGCCGGTCGGCCGTCGGCTCGGCGGTGAAGGCGTCGAGGGCGGTGGCACCGTCCGGGTCGGGGGGCAGGCCCAGTGCCTCGCGGTGGCGGTGGAACTCGGCGATCAGCGTCCGGTAGGCGTGGCCCTCGACGGTGGACAGGGCCACCTCCCACAGCCGGTGGGCGACCGCGTCGCGGTGCTCGGCGGCCACGGCGTCCTCGAAGTCGGCGCCGAGCAGTTCGCGCAGCCGAGGCAGCGGCAGCGCCCGGGTGTAGAAGGGCAGGAAGGCCCGGATGGTGACGGCTGGCTCGGTCATGCTGTCCCGCCCGTGAGAGTGGTGGTGTCCGCGTCGGTGTACAGGGCGGCGTAGGCCGCCTGGTTGTCCATCAGTTCCTCGTGGGTGCCGTGCTCGACGACCCGGCCGCCGCTGAAGACGTAGATCCGGTCGGCGTGCCGGATGGTGGCCAGCCGGTGCGCGATGATCACCTGGGTGGCGCCGAGCTCCTCGATGATCTGCGCGACCCGGCGCTCGTTCAGGGTGTCCAGCGAGGCGGTCGCCTCGTCCATGACGATGATCCTGGGCCGCTGGAGCAGGACCCGGACGATGGCGAGCCGCTGGCGCTGGCCGCCGGAGAAGTTGGCGCCCAGTTCGGAGACCAGGGTCTTCAGGCCCATCGGCAGGTCGTCGATGAAGTCGAGGATGCCGACGGAGGCGCAGTACTCGCGGACGGTGGCCGGGTCGATGTCCTGACCGAGGGTCAGGTTCTCCAGGATGGTCCGGTTGTGCAGGTGGACCTCCTGCGGGATGTAGCCGATCTGGCGGCGCAGGAAGGTGCGGTCGTAGTCGTCCGCCGGGCGGCCGGCGAACTCGATCGCCCCGCCGGTCGGCCGGTGCAGCCCGCAGATCAGCCGGCCGAGGGTGGACTTGCCCGAGCCGGAGGCGCCGACCAGGGCGATCCGGGCCCCGGCGGGGATGTCCAGCGACACCTCCTTGACCACCGGGTCGCTGTGCCGGGTGTACCGGAAGCCGACCTCGCGCAGCCGGATCGAGGTGTCGGCGAGCACGGTGAGCCCGCCGCCGGCGGGCTCCGGCTCGTGGGTGGTGATGTCGCTGATCCGGGCCATGTAGCGGGAGGCCTCGGAGAACTCGGTGAACATCTGGAAGACCGAGCCGGACAGCGAGAAGTAGGTCGCGGACACCGACTGGACGGCGATCGCCGAGCCGAGCGTCACCTGCCCGCGGGAGACCAGGTAGAGGCTGGCGAGCAGCAGCACCAGCGGCCCGAACATCTGGGTGGTGCCGGCGAGTCCGGCGATCCAGCCCTGCTGCAGCCGCATCCGGGCGCGCATCGCGTCCAGCGAGGCCCGGTAGGTCTGCTCCCACTCGTCGGCGAACTGCTCGGCGTAGCCGCCCATCTTGATCGTCGGGATGGAGACGATCGCGTCCAGCTGGGTGGACTGGCTGCGGCCGACCTGGCTGATCTCCGCGTCGGTCACCTCCTTGACCCGGGTGCGGGTCAGCCACAGGTGCAGCGCGTTGGCCGCGAACAGCCCGGCGGCGACCAGCCCCAGCCGCCACTCGACGAAGAACAGGTAGCCGCCGATGCAGACCAGCGTGCCGACGTCGAGGACGCCCTGCGCGATCCGCGAGGAGAGCAGGTCGCGCACCGCGTTGACGGTGTTGAGCCGGAACAGCAGCTCGCCGGGCTGCCGGGTGGTGAAGAACTTGTACGGCAGCGCGAGCAGCCGGCGGAAGGTGTGCGCCATCAGGTGACGGCCCATCACCGAGATCAGCGAGGAGAGCACCACCACCCGCAGCAGCCACAGCAGCAGGTAGCCGGCGGCGGCCGCGCCGAGCGCCCCGATCACCACCGCGAGCCCGGCCGCGTCCTGCCAGTGCTCCTGCCGGTCGACCGCCCACTTGGTGAGTGCCGGGACGCCGAGCACGGCGCCGTACCCGCCGAGCGACAGCAGCGCCACCAGGGCCATCCGCGGCCGGGAGCTCTCGGCGAACAGCGGGACGGTGCGCCAGTCGCGGGTGGCCGGCAGGGTCTGCCGGCGGAACTCCGGGCCGGGCTCGGGGGCGATCACCACGTCGCTGAAGCCGCGCTCCAGTTCGGCGCGGGTCAGCCGGCGCCGGCCGACCGCCGGGTCCATCACGGTCGCGGTGCGGCCGTCGAAGCGCTCCAGGACGACGAAGTGGTACTCCTCCCAGTAGAGGATCACCGGGGTGGTGAAGCCCTTCAGCGCGTCGATGTGCCGGGCCCGGAACATCTTGGTCCGCATGCCGCGGGAGCGCAGGAAGTCGGCGAGCTGCTTGGCGCCGAGCCCGTCCCGGCCGGCCTCCAGGTCCTGCCGGACGGTGACGAAGTCCTCGGTGCGCCCCCAGTGGCGCATGATCGCGATGCAGCAGCACAGGCCGCACTCGGTCTGGGTGACCTGGGTGACCGTGGGGACCCGGCGGGTCATCGGGCACCCCCGCCGGTCAGCGCGAGCGGCGAGGTCCGCAGCTCCGGCGCGAGCCGGTTGACCAGGTGCAGCAGCACGCCCGAGGTGCCGACCATGACACTGTTGGTGTGCGCGTAGCGGCTGTGCCGGTCGGCGAGCTTGCGCTCGAAGACCTCGGCGCGCAGCCAGTCCCGCTCGACCCCCGCCAGCCGGCCGGCCAGCTCCCGGTCGCCGCGGGCGGCGGCGATGCCGGTGAGCACGTCGTGGTTGCCCAGGTCGCCGTGGCACCAGGTGAGGTTGCGGCCGAAGCCGACCCGCAGCGTGTTGGCCACCGCCTGCTCCAGCCGCCGCTCCCGGTCGGGCGCGCCGGGGTGCGCGGCCAGCGCCAGCGCGATGCCGGCCGAGCCGTGGCACCAGCCGGTGGAGAACCGGTCCGGGGTCGCGGTGTTGGAGAACCAGTCGCCCACCGCGGGGTCGTGGAACGCCTCCAGGCGCTCCAGCAGCAGGCCGGTCGCGGCCCCGACCCGCCCGGCCGCCTCCTCGCCCGCCGGGGCGCGCAGCACGCCCAGCGCGTGCAGGATCCCGGCGACGCCGTGCGCGAACCCGGACTGCCCGGCCCACGCCGGGTCGGGCCGCTCGACGGCCGCGCACAGCCGCCCGACCAGCCCGGGCAGCGCGGCGGCGGCGTGCGGGCCGCCGACCGCGGCGACCACCCGCGCGGTGCCGGCCAGACCGCCGATCACGTCGGCCGGCCCGCCGTCGGCGGGGAGCTGGGCGAGCACCAGCGGCAGCGCCTCCTGCGCGGCCTTGGTCCAGGCGGGTTCGTCCAGCAGCTCCCCGGCCGCGTGCAGGGCGAACAGCAGGCCGGTCATCCCGGTGTACGCGCCGGGGCCGGTCTGCTCGACGCTGCGCTGCTCGTAGCGCTGGGAGGCGAGGATGTCGGCGCTGGTGGAGAAGATCTGCCGGGCGACGTCGGCGTACCGCTCCTCGCCGAGCAGCCGGCCGGCCGCGGCGAGCGCGAGGGCCGGGCCGCTGCGCCCGGTGTACAGGTCGTACCCGAGCACCCCGCACGGCCAGGGGCGCTGCGCGGCGGCCGAGGCCAGCGGGCCGATCCAGGTGCGCGGCAGGTGGGCGAACTTGTCGGGCAGGCTGGTGGCCACCAGCTCGTCGGCGATCCGGCGGGCCAGCCCGCGCAGGTCCCGCTGCTCGGCGGGCGCCCGGTGGGCGCTCCAGGCGGCGGCGCCGCTCAGGTGGTTGTCGGGGAAGCGGGCGCAGAAGGTCGAGTAGAGCAGCGTCAGCTGGCGCTCCACCGCGACCTCGTCCAGGGCGGCCGCCTTGGCCAGCGCCCGGTCCAGCGGCGAGGCGTCGAGCCGGGCGCCGGTGTCCGTGCCGTCGGCGTCGGACAGCGCGGTGCCGGTCGCCTCGGCGGTGAAGTAGGGGACGTCGCGTTCGGCGAGCTGGCGCAGTTCGGCCGCGACGATGCCGCGGTCGCTGGTCTTGGAGGCGATCGCGATCCGCTTGAGCAGCGCGAGGTTGGTCGCCGGGTCGGCCATCGCGGCGGCCGAGGCCGTCATCCGCAGGGTCTGCGCGTACAGCGCCGTCGGATTGTGGACGTAGCGCACCCGCAGCGTCGCGGCGACCTCCCGCAGCATCGCGGCCCAGCCGTCCGGGTCGCGCCGCACCGCGTCGGTGACGGCGGTGAACCCCTCGGCCATCGCGTCGGCGAGGCGCAGGATCTGCTGCTCGTCGGCGGCGGGGACGACGGTGCCGCGCGGCTCGGCGGGCTGGGCCCGCAGGACCATCCGGACCCGGTCGGTGAACGGCTCCTCGAAGGTCAGCCCCTTGAACGGCGCGGTGCCCTGGTTGTCGCCGCCGAGGAACCCGAGGTCGACGTGGCCGGCGTCGCCGTCCTTCCCGGCGAGCACCAGCGGCAGGATGCCGACGCCGTACAGCGAGCGGGCGATGGTGTCGTACGCGTTGCCCTCGGCCTCCGGCCGGGCGCCGGCGTGGACCCGGGCGGGGTGCAGCAGCGTCTCCAGGTCGACCGGGACGGGGCCGCGCCGGGTGGCGACGATGTTCTCGAAGTGCATGTCCCGGGCGTCCACCAGGTGCAGCAGCGCGCCGAGTTCGCCGCAGGCCCGCATGAAGCGCTCGGCGTCGTCCCGGACGTCCTCGGCCTCGACGAACTCGACGTACCCGTAGCCGGCCCGCACCAGGGTGCGGGCGGCCGGCAGCCGGGTGCCGGCGGTCCGGTTGACGTGGGCGGCGATCCGCTCGTACCCGGCCTCGCCGGAGACGTCGCGGGGCTTGAGGACCAGCCGGGCGCCGGAGGCGAAGGTGAGGACGCCGACGCTGCGGCCGTGCGCGTGGCTGTCGCCGTCACTGCGGCCGATCGAGGCGACCGGGTCGTCGGCGGCGATGCCGAAGTGCTCGGCGAGCGCCGCGCGGTCCGCGGTCAGCCGTTCGCACTGCTCGGTGAAGGCGTCGACGGTGTTGCGGACGATGTGCGAGACCGCCGCGCCGAGCACCGGGAAGTCGGCGAGGGAGTCCTGCCAGGCCCCGGTGACGAAGCAGCGGTAGCGGTCCTGCGGGGTGTCTCCGGTCAGCCGGCCCTCGGCGGACGCCTTGTTGACGGCCGCGACCAGCGCGCGGGCGCAGGTGTCCTTCAGCCGCGCCTCGGCGCGGGCGAGGAGCTCCCGGGTGACCTGCTCGGGGTCGTGGAACAGCGCCGCGTACCGGCTCACCGGGTCCGGTGCGAGGACGCCGGCGGCGAGCGCGCGGACGATCCGCTGGAACGGGTACGCCTCGTCGGCACCGGTCCATGTGCGAACGGTCGGTGATAGACTGTCAGGTGGAGGGATGTGCGCGGCGGTGAGATACGGCAGCACGTCGCCGTCGAAGGCGGCGAGCGGCTCGATGGTCTCCTGGATTTCCGCGCTGTCGAACTCCGGATAAAAACTGTTGAGAGAATTCACCTGTTCTGTGCTCCGTCAGACGTGGGCGCGGAAGGGAAACAGTCCGCCGGTGGAGTGGGGATCATTGCGGGATCCCCACTCCACCGGCTTTCTCATGCCTGGATCACCGGGAGTGCGTCAGCACTTGCTGGTGCACTTGGTGGTGGGGCAGAAGGCGCTGCTGGCAGCGACCGTGATGGCGATGGAGCACGGAACGGTGGTGGTACCGCCGTGCGCGTCCTCCTCGCCCAGCTCGATCAGCTCCAGCTCGTCCCAGGCGCCCAGGAAATCCTGCTTCTCCATTGTCGAACTCCTCAGCCGAGTTGAATTCCGGACCTGCCGCACCGCAACGTCAGTTGCAGTTCGGCTGGCACTCCTTGGTCAGGGTGCACCAGCCACCCTTGTTGCCGAGCCAGTCGCTCAGCGAGAACGTGTTCGTGGTGCACGCGCCGTACGCGACACCGTCGAAGTCCTGCTCCGCGATCTCCTCGACAAGAGAAACGTCGCCGTCGAAAGCCATGGGAAATCACCTCCGATTCGAATCCCGAATTCCGTTTGACGCGCCTCGGTCAGGCCGCCGGAAATGAAGTTACATGCCGTTCACACTCGACACAACGGAAAGTGTCATGTGACGCCGATCACACAGCGGAATTCAATTGGTATTCGAGTTCCGCTCGAGTTCGCCGTGAATGGGTTCGCGCACGGGCGGGTAGAACTCCGGAGACCGCACCGTCGCGCACGAGGAGAAATGCGATCATGTTCGGCTTCGGAAAGAAGTCCAAGAACTCCGAGACCGCCGGGGGCTCCGAGCAGCAGGCCGACGAGGCCCGCCGCCGGCAGGAGGAGAAGGCCGCCCGCAAGGCCCGCCGGCGCGCCAAGTACGGCCCCGGCTCCGACGCGGAGACCACCGCCGTCGGCATCTCCGGCATCATCCACGGCTGACCGCACGCACGCGCAGGGGCCCGGGGAGCGAACTCCCCGGGCCCCTGCGGTCGTTCCGCGCTCAGGCGTCCCTGCGCCGCACCGCCGCGTACCCCGCGGCCACCGCCAGCGCCGTCCACACCGCGAGCACGCCCAGACCGCTCCAGGGGCCCAGCACGGTGTCCCCCGGCGGGTCGCGGTACAGCGCCAGCCCGCCCGCCACGTCCGGCAGGAACTGCGCCACCACCCGCACCCCGGGCAGGTTGCTGAGCATCGTGGAGACCGTGAAGAACAGCGGCAGCAGGACGCCCAGGGTCAGCGCCGAACTGCGCAGCACGCCCGCCAGGCCCATGCAGAACAGGCACAGCAGGGTGGCGTACAGCACCGCCCCGACCAGCGACCGCAGCACGCCGGTGTCCGCCGGGCCGGCCGTCGGCGCGCCGCCCGCGGTCGCCTGCGTGGTGAAGAACGCGACCGGCACCGCCACCGCCGACGCGGCCAGCGCGGCCGCCGCCCCGGTGGCGAGCTTGGCGGTGTAGAACACCTCGCGCCGGGGCACCGCCGCCAGCGAGCTGCGGATCGTCCCGGAGGCGTACTCGCTGGTGACGATCAGCACGCCGAACACCACCAGCGCGATCAGCCCCAGCCGCAGGCCGCTGTGGCCCGCGGAGATCGGGTCGAACGAGGCGGGCGCCGGCCGGTCGGCGTAACTGCGGCGCAGCAGCAGGCCGGTGAGCAGCCCCACCGCGACGCTCAGCAGGACGTACCAGACCAGGCTCCACCACAGCGAGCGCAGGGTGCGCACCTTGGTCCACTCGAAGGCCACGGCCGGCCTCAGCCGTTCCACGGTCGCCGCCATCACTCCGCCCCCTGCTGCCGCGCCCGGTACTCGACGGCACCGGCGGTGAACTCCATGAACGCCTCTTCCAGCGACACCGTCGCCGGGCTGATCCCGTAGACCACGACCTGGTGCTCGGCGGCCAGTTCGCCGACCGTCCGGACGTCCGCGCCGTGCACCTCGACGACGCTGCGCTCGGGCCCGTCCCGCAGCTCCAGGCCGCGCGCCGCCAGCACCTCGCGCAGCCGCTCCGGCTGCGGCGTGGTGACCACCACCCCGCCGCGGGAGCCCTGCGACACGAACTCCTCGACCGACATCTCCGCGAGCAGCCGGCCCCGGCCGATCACCACCAGGTGGCTCGCGGTCAGTGCCATCTCGCTCATCAGGTGGCTGGAGACCAGCACCGCCCGCCCCTCCTGGGCCAGGCCCTTCATCAACTGCCGGATCCACAGCACCCCTTCGGGGTCGAGCCCGTTGACCGGCTCGTCCAGCAGCAGCACCTGCGGATCGCCCAGCAGCGCGGCGGCGACGCCGAGCCGCTGGGCCATGCCGAGCGACAGGCCCTTGGCCCGCTGGTCCGCGACCGCCGCGAGGCCGACCAGCTCCAGCATCTCGTCGGCCCGGCGGTCGGGGATCCGGTTGCTGCGGGCCAGCCCCAGCAGGTGGGCCCGGACGGTGCGCCGCCCGTGCGCGGAGCGGGCGTCCAGCAGCGCGCCGACGGTCCGCAGCGGCGCGTCCAGGTCCTGGTAGCGCCGGCCGCCGATCAGCACCTGGCCCGAGCTGGGCCGGTCGAGGCCGATGACGGCGCGCATGGTGGTCGACTTCCCCGCGCCGTTGGGGCCGAGGAACCCGGTCACCCGGCCCGGTTCGACCCGGAAGCTGAGGTCGTCGACGGCCAGGGTCCGCCCGTAGTACTTGGTGAGTCGCTGTACCTCGATCACGTCTGCCCCCATCGTGTCGGTAACACGGCCATCACGCGCTGCCCGCTCTCGCCGCGGCGGCGATCCGCTCCAGGACGGCGGCGTGCCGCCGGAACGCCTCCCGGCCCTGCGGGGTGAGCCGGACCTGGGTCCGGCGCGCTCCCGGCGCGTTCTGCTTGCGGATCTCCACGTAGCCCTCGCCGGCCAGCGCGGCGAGCTGCTTGGACAGGGCCGAGTCGCTGGTGGCGACCGCGTCCCGGACGAATCCGAACTCGGCCCAGCCGGCCGGCGCGAGCAGGGCGACGATCGCCAGCCGCGCCGGGACGTGCAGGAACTCGTCGAAGTCACTGTCCATCGGTGCCCGGATCCGGCTCCGCGGGCGCCCGGCCCGGTACCGTCGCCGCGGCCCGCACCCGGCCCGCCGCCGCCAGGCCGGCCAGGCAGACCGCGGCGGCCGCGACCGCGTGCGGCGCCGGCACCCCGGCCGCGTCCGCCGCACCCGCCAGCAGCCGGAAGACGGCCACCAGGGCGACGCCCGCCGCCGAAGCCAGCACCGCCTGCCGCCCGCCGAGCGGCACCCGCACCGGGGCCCGGCGCAGACAGACCGTCAGCTGCACGGCCAGCAGGCCCACCGCGGGGAACAGCACGGCGCCGCCCCACGGGTTGGGCAGGTCGAAGGAGGCGAGGGAGATGAACAGGGCCACCGCCGCGACCAGCACGTTCGCCCCGGAGAACCCGTACCGCGTGGAGGCGGCGCGGGTCTGCCGGTGCCGGTACTGCAGGTCGTCGAGCGCGGCTCGAGCCTCGTCGGGTTTCATACGGCTGCCCGCCTTCCGCGGCGTCGGAGTCAACTTTCCTCTCAGGAAAGTAGCACGGACTTTCCCGACAGGAAAGAACCCCCGCCCGCCGAACAGATGTCCGGCGAACGGGGGTTGACGATGCGTCAGGCGCCTTTGACGATCAGCCGACGGTCACCGTGACCGTGGCGCCCGGGGCGACGGTGACGGTGGCGGAGCTGTACGCCACGCCGTGGTCGCTGCCGGCCACGGCGGGCCGCACCACGCCGTCCACCGTGACGGTGGCGTGCGCACCGGGGAAGCGGGCCTCCCAGGTGTACGCCCCGGTCGCCGAGTTGTTGGTGAGGGTGGTGCCGGTCGCGCCGTCCTGGCGCAGCGTGACGGTGTCCCCGCCGACCGGGATGTCGGCCACCTGCAGCCAGCCCATGCCGGCCGGCAGCCGGGAGACGGTGGTCAGCGCCCGGTTCGGCGCGTCGGGCGTCAGGCCCAGCAGGCCGGCCACGGTCTGGCCGACCAGGGTGAACGACACCTCCGGGTAGTCGCCGTTGGGGCCCTGCGCGGCGTTGATGTGCTGGGTGTCGCGCTGGTCGTAGACGTAGCCCATCCACTTCCACGCGGTGTCGGGCCGGCCGTTGGCGAAGAAGGTGTCGGGCAGGTAGGTGTACGCCTCGATGTTCCGCGGGCGGGCCGGACCCTGCGCCTGCTGGTCGATGTAGTCGAGGTAGGCGTCGTTGCGCGGCCCCGGGTCGATGATCTGCTTCATCGGCATGAACCAGCTGTTCTCCTTGCCCCAGCCGGTGAACACCCGGCCGTCGGTGGAGTAGCCGCGCACCATCTCCGCGCCCGAGCCGGCGCCGCTCCAGTCGTCGTTGAAGTACGCCTTCAACGCGGCCGCCCGGGCGTCGTACGCCTCGGCGACCGCGGTGTCACCGCGGCCGCGCGCCAGCGAGGCGACCGCCAGCAGCGCCTGGTACTGCGAGGCGATGCCGTCGCCCGCCTCCGCCAGGCTCTCGCCGCCCTGCTCGTCGTAGCTGGCGGTGCCCTGGAAGATCCCGCCGCCGGTGCCCTCCGCGACCGCGACGCCCGGGCCGTTGTCCTTGGCGCCGTTGTGCAGGTCGATGAACTCCTGGGTGGCGTGCCGGTAGAAGTCCCAGAGCGCCGGGTCCTCGACGTACGCGCGGTCGCCGCTCCACCGGTACGCCTGGTTGGCCTTCTCCACCAGCTCGAAGGTGGCCGGCACCTCCCGCACGAAGCTGCCGGAGTTCTGGTAGTCGATCGCCAGGTACGTGGTGGTGTCGAAGTTCAGCGCCCACACCGGGTAGTACTTGTGCGCCGCGGTCGCCGAAGCCGCGAAGGACCGCAGCATGGCGCGGTTCTCGGCGTTCAGGCCCAGCACCTGGGCGCCGACCAGCTGGTGCGTCATGTCGCGCGAGTAGTAGCCGCTGCGGTTGGCGTAGCCCGCCCAGTACGACGGCCCGTACGCGCCGGTGCCGCTGCCGGTCGTGCGGTTCTCGTCCACGTTGATCGCGCCGACGGTGCCGGGCAGCTGCACCCAGGAGTTGGCCTTGCGCTTCGCCCAGTCGAACATCTCGACGACCCTCGGGTCGGAGGAGGTCGCGACCGGGTCGGCCGGAGCCGCCGGGGAGACCATCACGTCGTCCGCGTTGACCCAGGCGTCACCGGACTCGAACGCGATCTCCAGCCGGTCGCCGCGCTCCACCGCGACCCGGCTCACCGTGTAGCGGGCGTACGCGGTGCGCGCCGGCAGGGCCACCGAGCCGGCCCCGACACCGTTCACCTTCACCGTGAACCGGCCGTTCGGACCGCCGGTGGCGATCCACGCGGAGATGTCGAAGCGCCCGGAGGCGGCCGCCGTGACGGTCTGACTGACCCGCTTCCCCGCACCCCCGTCCAGGTACGCCTGCCGGGCGCCGCCGTGCGGGTAGTTGGTGCCGACACCGGTGCCGGCGCTGAAGCTCCAGCCCTTGGTGCCCTTCTCGAACCCGGGGTTGGCGACGGTCAGCGGCACCACCCCCTTCGCCGGCGCGGCATGCGCGGCGGTGGCGGCGGTGTACGGCGCGAGCGGGACAAGCAGGGCGATCGCGGTGAGCAGCGGCAGGCGTGCGCGCCTCATGGGTTCTCCCGGACGTGAGGGTGACGGTGGGTGGACCGCGAGGGACGCTAACAGCGACGCTCGGGCGCCTGCAATGGATCGGTGGAATCTTTCTCACATTCATAGCTTTGAGTGTTGAAAACTTTCATCCACGCTCTGCAAGCAGCCTCCCCGAGTCCGTCACGCGTCGCCCGGCAGCCGTATGATGCAGGTCACCGCCGCCGTGGAAGGGGTCGTATGAAGGTCGGGATCACCGAGGTCGCCGCACGCGCCGGAGTCAGCGAGGCGACCGTCAGCCGGGTGATCAACCGGCGGCAGGGCGTCGCCAAGAAGACCCGCGACGCCGTCGAGGAGGCGATGGCCGAACTCGGCTACGAACGCCCCCGGCCCGGCCAGCTGATCGCCGTGGTCACCGAGCACATCTCCAACCCGTTCTTCGCCGACGTCGCCGAACGCATCGAGTCCGCGCTCGCCCCGCACGGCCTCAAGACGGTGCTCTGCCCGGCGTTCCCCGGCGGCGTCCAGGAACGCGAGTTCATCGCCGAACTGGTCGACCGCGGCATCGCCGCCGTCGTCTTCCTCTCCGCCAGCAACACCCTCGTCGGCGCCGACACCGCCACCTACGGCATGCTGCGCGACCGCCGCATCCCGTACATCGGCATCAACGGCCCGTTCGCGGACGGCCACCCGGCACCCGTCTACTCCACCGACGACCGGCTCGCCGCCGAACTCGCCGTCGACCACCTCCACCGGCTCGGCCACCGCACCATCGGCATGGCCTCCGGCCCCGCCGGCAACCACCCCGCCGACCGGCGCGTCGAAGGCTTCCTCGCCGCGATGCGCCGACGCGGCATCGAGGACGCCGAACGCTGGGTGATCCGCCAGTCCTACACCGTCGAAGGCGGCCAGGCCGCCGCCGCCACCCTGCTCGGGCTCGGCGCCACCGCGATCGTCGCCGCCAGCGACCTCATGGCCCTCGGCGCGATCCGCGGCATCCGCCGCCACGGCCGCACCGTCCCGGACGACGTCTCCGTCGTCGGCTACGACGGCACCACGATCACCGAGTTCACCAACCCGCCCCTCACCACCGTCCGCCAGCCCGCCGACCGCCTCGCCCTCGAAGTCGGCCGCTCCGTCCTCGCCCTCGTCACCGGCCGCGACGTCCCCCTCGGCGAACTCCTCTTCGACCCCGAACTCGTCATCCGCGCCACCACCGCCCCACCCCCCAAGCCCTGACCACGCCGGGCCCGGCTCGCCCTCCGGAGGGGTGGGCGAGCCGGGTCGGCGGGTGCGGGTGTCAGCAGGTGACAGTGGTCTCCAGGCTGACCGGTCGCGGCGACCACGGGTAGCTCGCCACGGCGAAGCCGGCCTTCACGGTCGAGCCGCACGCGACCGTCCCGGAAATCCCTCGCACCTCGACGATCGAGGAGTTGAAGATCACCGACCGGTTCAGCGTCCCCGCGGGCGCCTCACTGGTCAGCGTGGTGAACAGCTCCTGCCCGAACGGCGACGGGCTGCCGGGGCTGGGCGGGCCGGCGAGCGAGACGCGGCCGTACACCTCGACCTGGTCGCCGGTGATGTCGGCGCAGACGCGGGTGTTGAGGCCGGCCTGCAGGCCGGACGCGCCGCACACCGTGGTGGTGGCGGCGGTCTGGGCAGACGCGGTGGCGGGCGCGACGGCGATCAGCGCGAGGCCGGCGGCACCGGCCGCGAGCACGAGCTTGCGAGACATGAGAAGGGTCCTCCCCTGGGAACTTCGCATTTCCGGACCTTCCGGCGAATGCAATGTCACATTACAACCCCACTGTGATCGTTGGGTGACCGAACAGCCACGGAGTGACGCACACCACGCGAACAAACCGGATGCCCGCCCTCCACCGGCCCGCCTAGGGTGCTGCTCATGAACGCGCTCACCGTCACCACACTCGCCGACCGCCCGCACCTCACCCCGGCCCTGTGGCAGATGCCGGACAGCTGGCAGCCGTTCATGCTGCAGGACCCGGTCGCGGGCGCCCATCTGGGCCGGGTTCCGGAGCTGTTCCCCGAGTTCGTGCTGGTGGCGACGGACGCGGACGGCGAGCTGGTCGGCCGCGGCCTGAGCGTCCCGTTCCACCAGGCGAACCCGAAGCGCGCCGCCGGCCTCCCCGACCGGGGCTGGGACATGGTGCTGCTCTGGGCGTTCGCCGACCACGCCCGCGGCGACCGTCCGGACCTGGTGACGGCGCTGGAGATCGCGGTCCGCCCGGACCTCCAGGGCCGCGGCCTGTCCGGCGTCCTGCTCGGCGCGATGCGGGACAACGCGCGCCGGCACGGCTTCCCGGCGGTGGTCGCCCCGGTCCGTCCGAGCGCCAAGCACCTGGAGCCGCAGTCCCCGATGTCGGAGTACGCGTTCCGGGTGCGCGAGCAGGACGGGCTGCCGCACGACCCGTGGCTGCGGGTGCACGTCCGCGCGGGTGCGACCGTGGAGAAGGTCGCCCCGGCGTCGATGACCATCGCCGGTTCGCTCGCGGAGTGGCGCGAGTGGACGGGTCTGCCCTTCGACACCGACGGCCCGGTCACCGTCCCGACCGCCCTCGCCCCGGTCCACTGCGACCTCGCCGCCGACAGCGCCGTCTACCTGGAGCCGAACGTCTGGGTCCGCCACACCCTCTGACGGGTCAGGTGATCCGGAGCAGTTCCCTGAGCCACGGCTCCCGGGCGACGGGCAGTCGCTCCAGCGTGCCGATGTACGCCTCTCCCGAGGGCAGCACGGCGCCCACCGGCACGTCCGGCACGAGGTCGTCGGGCTCCCAGCCCGCGGGCAGCCTGCCGAGCACGGGCCACGGCCGCCGGGACCATCCGGCGGGCGCGGCCAGCTCGGCCCAGAGCGCGGCCTCGACCGGCACGGCCAGCCCCGGGCCGCGCGGCTGCCAAACCTCCCCCGTCTGCGGGTGGACGGGTACCAGGAGCAGTTCGGCGTCCGGCTCCGCGATGCCCGGCCCGGCCAGGTCGAGACGCAGACCACCGTCGCCGGTGGGCAACCGGGTCTCGATCGCCCGCCCGAGCAGCCTGGCGACCCGTCCGGGTGCCGGCATCACCGGCCGGCCCCCGGATGCCGCCACCACGTGGGCGAGCGCGACGCCGGCGGGGATGTCCCGGTAGTCGGCCGGCCGGGTCCACAGCACGCCGTCCTCGAACAGGTCCTCCCACTCGAGTACCGGCCGCTCCTGCGGCCCGGGCAACCGTCGCACCGCGCCCGCGAGCAGCCGGACCACCTGCCAGTGCCCGCAGTCGTCGATCCGGTAGCCGACCTCGCGTCCGCATCCGGCGCACGCGAGGTTGGGTCCGGCCCGCCCGTCGATGCCCATGCAGTAGCCGTCGAGGCGGTCCGGGAGGAACACGGTGCCGCGGGTGTCGCCGGGTGTCAGGACGAGGTTGCCGGCGGGCCCGTAGGGCACCGAGTAGCGCGGCAGGTAGTAGCCGCGCTCGGCCGCCTCCCGTTCGCCGACCTCGTCCCACAGCCGCCAGGGCGGCCCCCACGGATCGGGGTCGACGGCGTAGGTGCCGGCTTCCAGCAGTGGCGGGTGCAGCCGCTCCCAGTGGGTACCGGCCAGATGGATCGGCAGGGCCACCTCCGACACCGCCGCCGTCAACCGAGCACCGCACTCCCCGCACCCGAACACCGCCAACCCGGCTGCCCCTCTCCTCGTCGGAGCCCGATTCTCACCGGCTCCCCGGCCCGGGGCCAACGGGTTTTCAGCCGACGCTGAACGCCCCGGCGGGCGGCGGCGGGGAGTCCTGGGCCTCGGCGTCGGTGACCGGCCGGGCGCCGCGGACGAAGCGGGCCAGTTCCTCGTCGCCGACCAGCCGTGCGGGGAACGGGTCGCCCGCGACCTTGCGCGCCAACTCGGCCTCGGGCAGCGGCCGGTCGGAGCCGAGCAGCATGATGTTGCCGTAGCGCCGGCCGCGCAGCACGCCGGGTTCGGCGACCAGGCAGCTGTACCCGAACACCTCCCGGACGGTGGCGGCCTGCGCCTTGGCGAAGGCGAGCGGCGGGCCGTCGGCCAGGTTGGCGGCGTACCGCCCGCCGGGGCGCAGCGCGGCCGCCGCGTGCCGCAGGAACTCGACGCTGGTCAGGTGCCCGGGGGTGCGGGAGCCGCGGAACACGTCGGCGACCACCAGGTCATAGGCCGCCTCACCGGCCTCCGCCAGTGCCTCGCGCGCGTCCCCGACCTGCACCTCGATGCCGTCCGGCCAGGGCAGCACCTCGCCGACCAGGTCCATCAGCGGCCCGTCGATCTCGGCGACCCGCTGCCGCGAGCCGGGCCGGGTGGCGGCCAGGTAGCGGGGCAGGGTGAGCGCCCCGCCGCCGAGGTGCAGCGCGTCGACGGCGTCGCCGGCGGGGAACCCGGTGTCCACCAGGTGCGCGATCCGCTGGACGTACTCGAACTCGAGGTGGGTCGGGTCGGCCAGGTCGACGTACGACTGCGGCGTGCCGTCGAGGGTGAGCAGCCAGCCGCCGTCCCGGTCCAGATCGGGCATCAGCTTCGCCGTGCCGAGCGCGACGGCCCGCTGGACCGGCAGCGGCTCGCTCACCTCGCTCTCGTCACTCACTCCGCACCCGCACCCGCACCCGGCACGTACGCGCCGAGCCAGCGGTCGAGCTCGGCGAAGACCTGGTCGCGGGCCTGCTCGCCGCTGAGCACCAGGTCGTGCACGCCGCCCTCGATCCGGACGACGGTGACGTGCCGGCCGAGGCGGGGGCCGAGCGCGGCGATGTCGTCGGCGCGCAGCACGGCGTCGGCGCTGTGCAGGGCGGGGTGCCACTTGGTGGTGGCGATGGAGTTGGTGGAGGACATCAGCAGGATCGGGCAGTCGACGGCGAGGCCGCGCCGGACCTGCCGGTGGCCGCGCTGGATGGCGGCGAGCCAGCCGGCGTACAGCGGGAAGCCCTCGGCGGGCTTGAGGGTGAGGTCGAACTCCCATGCGCCGCGGTGCTTGCGGTGCAGGCTGTGCACGTAGTGCGGGTTGAGCGTGGTGGGCAGCTTGCGGGTGGCGGAGAGCCGGCCGATCGCTTCGACGGCCGGGGCGCCGAGGGTGCGGACGGCCGGGGCGGCGGGCATCGACAGGAACGGGCTGTTGAGGAACAGGCCGTCGACGATGCCCCGCCCGGCGCGCCGGTTCGCCCACAGGGCGGTGACCAGGCCGCCGGTGGAGTGGCCGTTGACCACCAGGGTGCGGTGGCCGTCGAGTTCGCGGATGATCCGGGCGGCCTCGTCGAGCTCCTCGTCGTAGGCGGCGAGGTCGCGGATGAAGTTCGGCGAGTGGTGGGGGCGCAGCGAGCGGCCGTACTTGCGCAGGTCGAGCGCGTAGAAGGAGTAGCCGGCGGCGGTGAAGTGGTCGGCGAGGTGGGTCTGGAAGAAGTAGTCGACGTAGCCGTGCACGTAGAGCACGGCCTTCTCCGAGCCGGGGACGAGGCGCCGGACGAGGGTGGCGGAGACGGCGCCCTCCTCGTCGGGGCTGAGCGGCAGTTCCACGGCCTCGTAGGGGTCGCCGAGGATGTCCGTCCGAAACTCCATGCGCTCTCTCCCGTGCCCCTCACCGGGCGTGCCGCCTGCCGGCCCGCCCGGTGCCGACGATACCGTCCGGTAGCAAGGGTCAGCGCGTCCACTCCGCCGCGAGGAGGCCGAGGATCGTTTCGTCGGCGAACCCTCCGTACACCCAGGTCGAGCTGCGCAGGGTGCCCTCGACGGTGAAGCCGGCCCGCTCCGCGGCCTTGATCATCGGGGTGTTGTCGGCGAGTGTCTCGACCTGGAGCCGGTTGAGGCCGCGTACGGCGAAGCCGTAGTCGCAGAGCACCCGGACGACGTCGGTGCCCAGCCCCTTGCCGCGGTGCGCGGGGCGCAGTGCGAGGCCGAGGTGCGCGGAGCGCTTGTGCGGGTCGATGCCCCACAGCACGGCCTCGCCGAGGAGTTCGCCGCTCGCGAGGTCGACGGCCGAGAAGCAGACCACGTCCTCGGGCAGGTCGTCGACCCGGAAGGGGTTGCCGGTGGTGGCGCCCGGCGCCACCGGCCGCCACGGGCGGTCGTCGCCCCGGGTCCGGGTGACCACGTCACCGTGCAGTTCGTCCAGCAGGACGGGGACGTCCTCGTCGTGGCGGGCTCGCAGCCCGACCTTCTCTCCGTGCAACATGTGACATTGCTATCGACCACGATCCGCCCGCCGCAACTCAATTGGCAACCCTGGCCGGGCGTGCCATGCTCCTGCGGTGATCGACACGCCCCGCCTGCGGCTGCGCCGCTTCCGCCCCGAGGACGCGCCGGCGATGGCCGCGTACCGCTCCGACCCGCAGGTGGCCCGCTACCAGGGCTGGGAGTCGCCGCTCTCCGCGGAGGCCGCCGAGGCGCAGGTCGCCTCGTACGCCGCCGGGGACCCTCGGCAGCCGGGCTGGTTCCAGTACGCGATCGAACTGCGCGCCGAGGGCCGACTGATCGGCGACCTCGGGGTGTGCCTGCACGAGAACCTGCGGCAGGCCGAGGTGGGCTTCACCCTGGCCGCCGACCGGCAGGGGCACGGCTACGCGAGCGAGGCGGTCCGGGCACTGGTGGACGCGCTCTTCGCGGGCGGTCTGCACAAGGTGTCGGCCGAGTGCGACGCGCGCAACACGTCCTCGGCGCGGCTGCTGGAGCGGGTCGGCTTCCGGCGCGAGGGCCTGCGTCGGGCGCACACCTGGTTCAAGGGCGAGTGGACCGACGACCTGGTGTTCGGCCTGCTGGCGGACGACCCGCGGCCGACCGTCCCCGGGTCCTGACGACCGGCCCCGGATCCTGACGGCCCCAGGCATTAGGTCGGTAACGTTCCGCGATCTCCCCTGTCGCGCGCCCTGCGGATGCGCCTAGGCTTCCTCGGCATGCCGATCTTTGGACGACGCCGCACCTCCGCCCCGCGCCTGGCGCCCGAGCTGGACGACGCCGAGCTCGGCCGGGTCCGCAAGCATCTGACGGCCCCCCAGGTGCAGGGGCAGCTCGACCTGTCGGCGGGTCTGGTGGAGCAGCTGCTGCGGGACACCCGCTCCGACTGGGACCTGCGCACCCACCGCCTGGCGGTGCTGACGGAGGCGGCGTCGCCGGGTCTGGCGCAGGTGTGGCGCCGTCAGCGGCCGAAGGACGCCGACCCGTTGGTCTTCCAGGTCTGGGCCGAGCTCGCCCAGGCCCGGCGGGACGGCGCGGTGGAGGACCCGCGGGGCCTGCTGGAGCGCTGCCGCCGCGCGGCGGACCTGGTCCCGGCCGACCCGACGCCGTGGATCGCCCAGCTGGGCGCGCTGCGCCTGCTGCGCCGCCCGGCGGAGGAGGTCTACCCGGTGTGCCGGGAGATCGGCGCGCGCGACCCGTGGAACCGCGCCGCGCACCTGGAGATGCTGGGGTACCTGTCGCCGGCGGAGTGCGGTTCGCACGCGCAGGCGCTGGACTTCGTGGACGCGGTCCGGGCCGCGGCCCCGGCGAACTCCGCGGTGGCCGGCCTGGAGCTGGCCCTGCTGCTGGAGCGCTACCGGGCCACCCTGGCGGCCGGCGGGGTGACCGCGCTGGGCGCCCGCCGCCGCTGGGCCCGGCCGGACGCGGAGGCGGCGCTGGAGCGCGCGCTCACCTGGACGCTGCCGGACGCGCTGACCCACGCCGGGGCCCCGGCCGACCTCAACCTGCTGGCGTACGCGCTGGTGCAGGCGGGCCGGCTGCGCGAGGCGGCGACGGTGTTCGAGGTGCTCGGCGCGACGGTGGCACCCTGGCCGTGGGCGCTGGACGGCGAGCCGCTGCAGCAGTTCGAGTACTGGCGCGAGCAGGCCCTCACGGCGTGACGGAGCCGCTCACGCCGTGACAGAGTCGCTCACGCCGTGACGGAGCCGCTCACGGCGTGACCGGGCCCGGCTGGGCCGTCCCGGTCCCCCCGTCGCCGCGGCGGCCGCGCCGCCCGCCCTCCCCGGTCCGGCCGCGCAGCACCGAGACGATGCCCATGCCCGCGGCACAGACCGGGACGGCGAGCAGCGCGCCGATGATCCCGGCGACGCCCGCCCCCGCCACCACGGCGATCATGATGGTGGCGGGGTGCAGTTCCACGGTGCGGCTCTGGATGAGCGGCTGCAGCACGTTGCCCTCGACGGCCTGCACGGCGAGCACCACGCCGAGCGCCCAGAGCGCGGTGCCGAGCCCGCCGTCGGCGAGCGCGACCAGGACGGCGACGGTGCCGGACAGGAAGGCGCCGATGAACGGGATGTAGGCGCCGAGGAAGACCAGCGCGCCGAGCCCGGGCGCGCCGGGGACGCCGAGGACCACCAGGCCGATGGTGATGAAGACTGCGTCGATCGCGGCGATCAGCGTGGTGCCGCGCATGAACCCGGCCATCGCGTTGAACGCCTGCCGGCCGCAGGCGACGACGGTCTCGGCCTGGGCGGGCGGCAGGACGTCGCGGACCAGGTCGCCGCTGCGGTGGCCGTCGCGCAGGAAGAAGAAGACCAGGGCGAGGGCCAGTACGCCTCCGGTGGCCAGCTGGGTGACGAAGCCGAGCCCGGAGATCACGCCGTTGGCCACCTGGGTGACCAGGGTGCTGCCACTGCCGGCGCTCTGCTGGATGCCCTGCTGGATGCGGTCGCCGAGCGGGCCGAGCCACTC
This sequence comes from Kitasatospora sp. NPDC048365, assembly GCF_043200835.1. Lineage (NCBI taxonomy): Bacteria > Bacillati > Actinomycetota > Actinomycetes > Kitasatosporales > Streptomycetaceae > Kitasatospora > Kitasatospora sp. NPDC048365. Next base: position 21,110 of record NZ_JBICYJ010000003.1, on the reverse strand, counting down.
GGCGATCCGCTCCCCCGCCTCGGTGAGCGCGGAGGCGATCTCGGGGGCGCTGTGCACCAGGGAGTTGACCAGCAGGGCGAGCACGCCGCCGACCGCCAGCACCAGCACCGCGCAGGTCAGTCCGGCGGCGAGGCCGCGGCGGACGTGGTGCTCGACCAGCCAGGGCATCACGGGGTAGAGCAGCGAGGTGGCCAGCAGCGAGATGATCACCGGGATGGTGGCGGCCCGCAGCGCGACGAAGGCGTAGACGACGAAGGCGGCGACGGCGATGAAGAGGATCACCGCCGCGGACCAGGCCGCGGCCAGGCGTACGGGGGGCGGCAGCCGGTCTCTCATGAAGACATATCAGCACACAAGAGATCGAATGCCCTGAATCGCCCCGTACCGGGCGTGCCCGCCGACGGGCCGTCAGCCCGCCTGCACCTCCACCGGGCCCTCGCGCCCGGCGAACTCCAGCACCCGCCGGCCCTCCGCCGCCACCTGCCGGTCGACCGCGCTCCCCCAGGGCGCGAACGGCCGCACCCGCACCCGGTCCTGGTCCAGCCACCACTGCCCGGCGACCAGCCCGTCGACCAGGACGGTGCCGGCGACCAGCCCGTTCTGCGTCATCACCAGCGGCCGGTACTCCTCCGGCAGCACCCGGGTCCGGTCGGCGTGCGAGAGGATCAGGTTGTCGAACGGCGCGACCAGCCGGACCGGCACCGCCAGGTCCGCCGACGGCCGCGGCGCGTCCGGCAGGTCGTACAGCGTGCGGCCCGCCTCGTCCTCGAACCGGACGAGGTCGGGTGCCAGCCGCTTGAGCACCGCGGCCAGGCCGGTCAGGCCGCACCACTTCTGCACGTCCGCGGCGCTCGCCGGGCCGAACGCGGCCAGGTAGCGCAGTACCAGCCGCTCCAGCGACGGCTCCTGCGCGGGCGCCGTCCGCCCGAGCCAGAGCTCGGCCGTGGTGTGCGCGGCCGGGCCGCCCCTGCCCCAGAGCCCGCGCGGCGGCACCTGGACCAGCGTCAGCTCGGACCGCGCGGCCTGCGCCAGCGCCGCCGCCGGCAGGCCGGTGAACTCCTCGGCCAGCAGCTCGCCGAGCCGCTGGAAGGTCAGCGGCTCGGCCTCCACCAGCTTCCGGGCGGACGCCGCCAGCGCCGAGTAGTCGATCCCGGGCAGCTGCTTGCCCCAGTTGCCGCGCATGGCCCGGTCGAGCACCGGCTGCACCAGCGGGCGCAGCTCCAGGCAGTCCTCGGCCGTGACCAGGTGGATGGTGCCGCGCTGCAGGGCGACCCGGACCGCCTCCCGCCGCTCGATCAACCCGCTCAGCGGCTCCGGCCGGAAGCCGTCGATCCGGGCCAGCAGCCCCAGGTACGGCGGCTCCGGCGCGGCCTGTGCCTGCAGGCCCACCAGGTGCTCCAGCATCGCGCCGACCGGCAGGTCGACCCGCTCGATCAGGTGCTGACGGGCCAGCAGCGCCCGTCCGAGCGCCCGTCGGCCGAGCACCGCGCTCACCGCGCGGCCGCCTGCCGGTCGATGGTCGAGCGCAGCAGCGCGGGGCGGTTGCTGGTCAGCGAGTCGACGCCGGCGGCCAGCAGGCGGTTCATGGTCCGCCGCAGGTCGACGGTCCAGGCGGAGACCCGCAGGCCCGCGTCGTGCGCAGCATCCACCAGGCGCGGCTCGGCCATCGCGAACGGCGGGTTGAGGTAGTGCGGGCGCAGCTCGTCCAGCAGGGTCCGGCCGGGCAGCCGGGGCTGCTTCCAGGTCAGCGACAGCTCGGCGTGCGGCGCGAGCTCCCGGACGGCCAGCATCGCGCCGACCGGGCCGCAGAAGCCGACCCGGTCCTCGGCGCCGAGCTCGGTGACGGCCTGCCAGGTGGCGGCGACCGGGCCGGCGTCGTCCAGGTCGATCAGGAGCCGGCCGCCGCTCGCCGCTGCGGTCTCCAGCGCCTCGGCCAGGGTGGGCACCCGCAGGCCGGGGCTGCCGACATCGGCCAGCTGCTCGGCGGTGACCCCGGCCAGCGGGCGCGGGTCGTCCCACAGGCGCTCCAGCGTCGGGTCGTGCAGCAGGACCGGGACGCGGTCGCGGGTGAGCCGGACGTCCACCTCCACCAGGTCGGCACCGGCCGCGAGGGCCGAGACGATCGAGGGCAGGGTGTTCTCGCGGTACCGGTACGGGTCGCCGCGGTGGGCGACCGCCAGGACGGTACGGGACATGGGGGGCAGCAGACCTCTCTCCATCGCTCAGCGCCGCTCGATCACCACGTTGGTGGACTTCACCACGGCGGTCGCGGGCGCCCCCGGCACCAGGCCCAGCTCCTCCGCGGAGTCCCGGCTGATCAGCGAGACCACCCGGAACGGCCCGGCCTGCACCTCCACCTGCGCGGCCACGTCGCCGAGCACCACGTTGGTGACGATCCCGGGGAAGCGGTTGCGGGCCGACGAGCGGCCCTCCGCCTCGGCGGTCTCGGGCCTGGCCAACTCGCGGGCGAACGTCGCCAGTTCGGCACCGCCGATGATCCGGTGGCCGTGCTCGTCGCGCTCCGCGGGCAGCCGGCCCGCGTCCACCCAGCGGCGCATCGTGTCGGCGCTGACACCGAGCATCGCGGCGGCCTCGCCGATGCGGTACGAGTGGACCGGCCGGTCGGGCTTGGCCATGGCGCGCTGCTCCTGCGTGTCGGGGGTGCGGCGGGATCCCCGCCGCTCGCCGCCATCCTGCCCTACCGGGCCCCGGCCGGGCGACACACCCGCCCCTGACGCCCCGTCGGCCTCCCTCGCCGCACCCGGGCCTACGCCTCCACGCCGCCGAACAGCTCCCGCCGCACCGCGTCCCCGGCGGTGAGCACCGCCCCCGCGAGCACCGCGCCGCCGCCCGCCGTACCGGCCCGCACCTCGGTGCGGATCGGGCCGAGCGCCGCCAACTGCCGCTCCACCCGCGCGGCGAGCACCGGCCCGCCGGCCCGGCCGAGCTCGCCGCCCAGCACCACGCAGCCCGGGTCGAGCACCACGGTGACCGCCGAGACGCCGAGCGCGATCCGCCCGGCCAGCTCCTCCAGGAACTCCTCCGCCCCGCCCGCGACCGCCGCCGTCACCAGCGCCGTCGCCGCGGCCAGCACCCCGCCCTCGGGCACGGTCAGGCCCCGCCGCCGGCCGAGCGCGCAGATCGCCGCGCTGCTCACCAGCGAGTGGAAGCCGCCCTCGCACCCCGTCGCGCTCGGCAGCCCGACCGCGCCCGGCACCGGCAGGAAGCCGATCTCGCCGGCGCCGCCGGACGCGCCGCGCCGCAGCCGACCGCCCAGCACCACCGACGCGCCGACCCCGAGGCCGAGCCAGAGCAGCGCGAAGTCGTCGCGGTCGCTGGCGGCGCCGATCCGGTGCTCGGCGATCCCGGCCAGGTTGACCTCGTTCTCCAGGATCACGTCGGTGCCGGGCCGGGAGCGCAGCGCCTCCAGCAGCCCGGCGTGCCAGCGCGGCAGCTTGCCCGAGTTGTTCAGCTCGCCGGTCGCCGGGTCGACCAGCCCGGGGATGCCGACCGCCACCGTGTGCAGCTCGCGCGCGCCCGCATCCTCCGCGGCGGCGAGCAGCGCCTTCACCGCCCGCTCCGGCAGGTCCGCGTCGTCGGCCTCCGCGGCCAGTTCGGCCGTGGCGAGGGTGCGCCCGGTCAGGTCGGCGACCACCAGCGACACGCCGGTCGAGCGGACGTCGATGCCCGCCAGGTGCGCCCGGTCGGCGACCAGCGCGTACAGCCGGGCGTTCGGCCCGCGCCGCAGCTGCGCGCTCTCCCCGGCCGGGGCGACCAGGCCGCCGCGCTGCAGCCGCTCCAACAGGTCGGCGACGGTGGGCCGGGAGAGCCCGGTCAGGGTGCGCAGCTCGGACGCGGTCAGCGGCCCCCGCTCCAGCAGGAGGTCGAGAGCCAGCCGGTCGTTGATGGCGCGGGCGGTGCTCGGCGTGGCCGTACGCGCGGTCGTCATGAGCCTGCATCCTTCCAGAGGTTTCTATCAGGATCCCTTCCTGATAGTTTATCGGCATCACAACCACCCACAAGCACCGCAGTAGGGGGAAAGCCCAGCCATGGGTGACGCATTGAAGGACGTACGCCGCGCCCGGGTGAGCGTCGCGCTGGTCTTCGCCGTGCACGGCGCGGTGACCGGTACGTTCGCCACCCGCATCCCGTGGATCCAGGACCACCTCGACCTCAGCCCCGGGCAGCTCGGCCTCGCCCTGGTCTTCCCCGCCGTGGGCGCCTCGCTCGCGATGCCGCTGGCCAGCCGGATCGTCCACCGCTTCGGCGCCCGGGCCGCGCTCCAGGGCCTGCTGACCCTCTGGTGCCTGGCCATCGTGCTGCCCGGCCTCGCGCCCAACCTGGCGCTGCTCTGCCTCGGCCTCTTCCTCTTCGGCGCCACCGCCGGCATGTCCGACGTGGCGATGAACGCCCAGGGCGTCGAGGTCGAGGAGCGGCTCGGCACCTCCATCATGTCCGGCCTGCACGGCATGTGGAGCCTCGGCGGACTGGTCGCCTCCGCCTTCGGCGTGCTCGCCGCGCACCAGCACCTCGACGCGCGCGTGCACTTCGCCGTCACCGCCGTCGTCCTCACGGTGCTCGCCCAGATCGTCTGCCGCGGCGTCCTCGACGTCCGCCCCGCGGCGGAGGAGGAGGCGCCGCCGCGCTTCGCCCTCCCGCCCAAGGAGGCACTGCTGATCGGCCTGGTCGGGTTCTGCGCGGTGTTCGCCGAGGGCGCCTCGGCCGACTGGTCCGGCGTCTACCTGCGCGACGTCACCGGCTCCTCCGCCTCCACCGCCGCCGCCTGCTACACCGCCTTCGCCGCCACCATGACCCTCGCCCGGCTCTGCGGCGACGCCGTGGTCCGCCGCCTCGGCCCGGTCCGCGCCGTCCGCATCAGCGGCGCCGTCGCGACCGCCGGCGGCCTGCTCGTCGTCCTCGCCGACACCCCGTACCTCGCCATCCCCGGCTTCGCGCTGATCGGCATCGGCATCGCCGTCGTCGTCCCGCTGGCCTTCGCCGCCGCCGGCCGGGCCGGCAGCAACCCCAGCCAGTCCATCGCCGGCGTCGCCACCATCACCTACACCTCCGGCCTGGTCGCCCCCGCCGTCATCGGCGGCATCGCCCAGGCCACCTCCCTCACCGTCTCCTTCGCCGTGGTCACCGTGCTCACCGCGGCCCTGGTCCCCAGCGCCACCGCCCTGCGCCGCCGCAGCAGCGAGCGCCCGGTCGCCGCGAACGTCCCCGAGCGCGTCTGAGGCTCACGCCCGCCGCTGGGTCACCCGCCACAGCCGGCGCGGCAGCGCACCCTCCTCGAAGGGGTGGACGTCCACCGACGCCCACCCCTTCGACGCGAGCCCGTCCACCAGCGCCCGGTCGAAGAAGTGCACCGCGAAGCCGCCGTGCTCCCAGATGTCGTCCCCGTGCGACACCCCCTCCCCGAAGTGCGCGTCCCCGGTGTGCCGCACCGTGTACACGAACACCCCGCCCGGACGCAGCACCCGCCGCACCTCCCCCACCAGCGCCTCGATCTCCGCCGTGGACAGCGCCATGCACAGCAGCATGTGCGCGAACACCGCGTCCACCGACCCGTCCGCCCACCCCAACGGCTCCCGGACGTCCTGCACCGCGCACTCCACCGCCAGCCCCTGCGCCGCCGCCCGCTCCGCGAGCTGCGCCAGCCCCACCGCGCTGAAGTCCGCCGCCCGCACCGCGAACCCCTCCCGCGCGAAGAACAACGCGTCCCGCCCGTGACCCGCCCCCAGCTCCACCACCACCCCGCCCGGCGCGAACACCCCCGCCGCGAACACCGCCGCCTCCGACGGCTCCTCCCCGTACATCCCCGGATGCTCGGCATACGTCCGCTGCCAGTGCTCCCGCTGCACCCGCCCCAGCCCGCCACCCATCCGTCGCTCCTCCCACTCACCTCCCCCCACCCTAGGCACGCCCCCACCGCCGACCACCCGCCCGACCGCCACCCACCCCGCCGGCCCATGGCGCCACCTCGCCCCCACCCCCGACCGGGCCCAACTCCCCACCCCGTCCGCCCCGCCCCGCCCCGCCCGGTCCACCCGGGCCTCCCCACCCCAGGCCCACCTCGCCGCCACCCGCAGGCGCCCTCCCAGGCCCAGGCCGCCCGGCCGGAGGCCGGCCTACACCCCGGTACCCGACGGCCACCCGCCCGCGACAGCTCCCACCCAGGCCCAGCTCCCCACCTCCCCCACCGCCCAGGCCCTCCGCCGGGCGCCCTCACCAGCCCCACCTGCCGCCACCCGCGGGCTGCCCTCCCAGGCCTGTGCGGCCCCGGGCCGAAGACCGGCCCACACCCTGCACGCCGAACGGCAGCGCGTCGCGCCGCGAAACCCGTTGGCCACCGGCCTGCCCCGCGGGGCAGCATGCTCGGGTGATCGTCTCCCCGCCGTCCGATGCGGCGCTCGCCTGGGCCGCCGAAGCCGTGGGCGGCCGTCCCGGCTCAGCCTCGACCGTCCGCCGACTCGCCGGTGGCGCCCATGCCGCGACCCACCTGCTCCGCATCGGCGCAGCCGACCTGGTGCTGCGCCGCTTCCCCGCCGGGGACGCCGCGGCCGTGCAGGAGGCCCTGGTCCTGCGGGGGCTCGACGGCCTGGACGGCTGGGCGCCGCGCCTGGTCGCCGCCGACCCGGACGGCAGCCGGACGGGCAGCCCGGCCGTACTGATCTCCCGGCTGCGCGGTCGCGCGGACATCACCCCGCGCGACCCGCACGCGGCCGCCGCCCTTCTCGGCGCCGCCCTCGCCCGGGTCCACGCCGTCCCGCTCTCCCGCCTCCCGGCCCTCCGCGACGCGATGGCGGCCCCGAACACCGCTCAGCGCCCCGCCCCGGACGCCGGCCCGGCGGGCCCGCCGGTTGCCGCCGGCCGGCACCGGCTGGCCGCGCAGCCGCCCGTCCTGACCCACTTCGACTTCTGGACCGGCAACGTCCTGTGGACCGGCCCCGAGCTGACCGGCGTCGTCGACTGGTCCGGCGCCTGCCGCGCCCCTCGCGGCTTCGACGTCAGCTGGTGCCGCCTGGACCTCGCCGTCCTGCACGGCCCGGACGTCGCCGGCTCCTTCCTCGCCGCCTACCAGCGCGCGGCCGGCACCACCGTCGCCGACCTCGCCCTGTGGGACCTGTTCGCCCTGGCGAACTCCCACCGTTCCGTCGAGACGTGGCTCCCCAACTACCACGACCTCGGCCGGATCGACCTGACCACCGCCGACCTCCGTGCCCGCCACACCGCCTGGACCACCCACCGCCTCGCCGCCCACTGACCACTGACCACCCGATTCCCCCGCCGGCCGTGCCCCGTGCGATGCTCACCGCCGTGAACAGCCCTGAACTGCGCAATCCGATCGGCGCCCACATCCCCGTGGCGGGACGCGGTCTGGCCGGCACCGGCCTGCCGTACGCGGCCAGGGTGGGCGCCGAGACGGTGCAGGTGTTCGTCGCCAATCCGCGCGGCTGGGCGACTCCGGCGGGCAACCGTTCGCAGGACGAGGCGTTCCGTACGGCGTGCGCGGAGCAGGGCATCCGCTCCTTCGTCCACGCGCCGTACCTGATCAACTTCGGTTCGGACTCGGCGGCGACCCGCGAGCGGTCCGCGGAGTCGCTGCGGCACTCCTTGCACCGCTCCCACGCGATCGGCGCCGAGGGCGCCGTGGTGCACACCGGTTCCGCGCTGTGCGGGACCCGCGCCGAGGCGCTGGCGATGGTCCGCGAGAGCGTCCTGCCGCTGCTCGACGAACTGGACGGGCTCGGCCCGGACGCCCCGCGCCTGCTGCTGGAGCCGACCGCGGGCCAGGGCAGTTCGCTCTGCTCGCGGATGGAGGACCTGGCGGCGTACGCCGAGGCGCTGGACCACCATCCGCTGCTCGGCGTCTGCCTGGACACCTGCCACGCGTTCGCCGCCGGCCACGACCTCGCCGCACCGGGCGGTGTCGCGGCGATGCTGGACGCCCTGACCGACGCGGTCGGGCCCGGACGCCTGCGGCTGATCCACGCCAACGACTCGAAGGACGTCGCCGGGGCCCGCAAGGACCGCCACGAGAACATCGGCGCCGGCCACATCGGCAGGTCCGCGTTCCGGGAGCTCCTCGCCCACCCCGCCACCGCCGGTGTGCCCCTCGTCATCGAGACCCCGGACGGCCGTCACGACCCCGACCGGGTCGAGGGCGCCCTGCACGCCCGCGACATCGCCACCCTCAAGTCACTCCGCGCGTAGCGGCCGGTACGGTGCCACCGCCTTCCCCGGAACGTGGCCGGCTTCCCGCCCGGGTTAGGCTCACGCCTGTGCTCCGCTCCCCCTGGCTGCGTCTCGCGCTGCTGTTCGTCGTCCTCGCCGCAGCGGCGGCCTCCCTGCTGCTCTGGGATCCCGCGCAGGTGCTGGCCGCCGCGACCGGCCCGTGGCGGATGCCGATCGCGCTGGCGGCGTACGGTTTCGGCACCGTCGCCTTCCTGCCGCGCCCGGCGCTGAACGCGGCGGCGGGCCTGCTGTTCGGCGCGGTGTGGGGGGTGCCGCTGGCGGTGGCGGGTTCGGTCCTGGCGGCGGCGGTGTCGTTCTGGCTGGGGCGCGGGCTGGGCCGGGACGCGCTGCGCCGGTTCCTGCGCGGCCGGGTGCTCACCGCGATCGACCGCGGTCTCACCGATCAGGGTTTCCGCAGCGTCCTGCTGATCCGCCTGTTCCCGGGGGCGCCGTTCCAGGCGGGCAACTTCGTCTGCGCGTTCTCCGGCGTGCGGTTCCTGCCGTACATCGCGGCGACCGCGCTCGGCGTGATCCCGACCACGACCGCGCACGTGGTGGCGGGCGCGAGCGCGGGCCACCCCGGTTCGCCGGCTTTCCTGATCTCGTCCTCGGTGATCGTCGCGATGTTCCTGTTCAGCGGCTACTCGTTCTGGCGGGCCCGGCGCCGCAGCCGCACCGCCACCACGGCAGCAACCACCACCGCACCGGCCACCACGGCGTCGACCGCAGCCTGACCCCTGCCCCCTGCCCGCTTCGTCGGCTCACCGCCGCACCGACGGACTCCACTCCCCGAGCGCCCACAGCGCCACCGTGTTGACCGCCATCAGCACCGCCAGCACCACCGCCCAGGTGCCGTGCCCGCTCAGGGCGAGCGCCGCGACGGCGCCGCCCCACACCACCGCCTGGGTCAGGTACCACGCGGCCACCGCGTCGGGCACCGACCGCTTGGGCGCCGCGTAGCGGCCCCACAGCACCGCCGCGCCGACCGGCAGCGCCAGCGCGACGAGCACCCGCACTGCCGTCGGCCCGGGCACCGCGTACCCGCCGACCGCGAGGGCGGCGAGCGCCGCCAGTTCGAGCAGGAAACGTCCCACCAGGTTGACCCCGGTCAGTACTCCTCGCACAGCTCCCCCTCGGTTCCCCGTCCGGGCGCCGGCCGGTCCCTCGCCGCCGGCGCCCGGACAGGATAGGGGCTCCCGGCAAATCCACTGGCAGGACGCCCGCCACCTGCCCCAGACTGGCCGTCATGACCACGACGACGCAGCGCGTAGACCCTCCCCTGTCCGCCGACGAGACCACCATGCTGACCAGCTGGCTCGACTTCCACCGCGCGACGCTCGCCCGCAAGTGCGAGGGCCTGAGCGACGAGCAGCTCCGCGAACGATCCACCCCGCCGTCCACGCTCTCCCTGCTCGGCCTGGTCCGGCACATGGCGGAGGTGGAGCAGTTCTGGTTCCTGGCGATCCTGGACGGGCAGGATCTCGGCGAGGACGGCATCTACTGGACCCGCGAGGACGAGGACGGCGACTTCAACAACGTCGACACCGCCGACCCGGCCGCCGACTTCGCGGTGTGGCGGCAGCAGATCGAGCTGGCCCGCGCGGCCGCCGCCGGCCTGCCGCTGGACGCCGTCGGCAAGCGGGAGCGGCGCGGCGAGAAGGTTTCGCTGCGCTGGATCCTGGTGCACATGATCGAGGAATACGCGCGCCACAACGGACACGCCGACCTGCTCCGCGAGCGGATCGACGGCGCCACCGGGGAGTGAACCCGTTACGTGATTGTTGACAGACAGTCAACTGCGGTCTGACCTCCACCGATATGGTCTACGCGCGCAACCGTCGGGCGACCAGCGGCGTCACAGGCTTTTGTCCGGACTTTCCGGTATTTCCTGCACGCCACGACCCGTCCGGCGGTCGCGAGCGGGCACCAGAGCGATGATCAGTGCGATACTCGGACAGTTCCAACAAGTGGATGACGTGTCAAAACGACCCGTCGCCCCGGGGGACCAGTACGGGACGAGACAGGGAGGCCGCGGCAATGGGAGCACTGCGCGACGAGCACCACAACGGATGGCTGATGCCCTCCGGCAGCTACCCGGCCGCCGTGTACGAGGATCAGTGGGACGGTGAGGACACTCTGCCGAGCGCCCAGCCCGCACCCGCCCGGATCGTCTCGCTGCGCCCGACCGGCTTCGAGGCCGCCCGCACCGTGGGCGAGCACATCCGCGCCGCGACCCCGGTGGTCATGGACCTCACCGAGATGGACGAGGCCGAGGCCAAGCGCATGGTCGACTTCGCGTCCGGCCTGATCTTCGGCACCCGCGGCAACATCGAGCGGATCGCCCGCCGCGTGTTCCTGCTCACCCCGGCGGACGTCGAGGTGATGGTGATCGACCGCCCGCTCGACGACTCCGGTTTCTACAACCAGAGCTGACCCGCCCTCACCACCCCGGGCCGGGGGCCGCCTGACGCGGCGCCCGGCCTTCACGCATGCCCCGGCCCCCACGCTCGGCCGGCGCGCTACTTGACCGAGCGGCCCGCGACCAGCCCGTCCAGCACCCGGTCCAGGCCCCAGCGGAACTGTTCCCCGGTGACGTAGCGCGCGACGGTCCCCGCGCTCGCGGCCGTCCTCGGGTACGCCTCGGCCGGCACCGCGCGCAGCGCCGCCGCCCGGGCCGCGACCCGCTCCGCCTCGGACGGCACCGGCGCCGCCCGGTCCACCTCGGCGGCCTCCAGTGCGACGAACCCGAGCACCTGGACGATCAGCAGGTACGAGGCGCGGGCCGCGTCCTCCGTCGTCAGGCCCGCCTCGGCGAGGATCTCCAGCAGGGTCTCGCCGAGCGCCAGCGCGTTGGGTCCGTCCATCGGACCGAAGAGCAGCAGGTCGACGGCGCCGGGCCGGGCCATCAGCCGTTCGCGCAACTGGGCGGCGACCGCGTGCACGCGGTACCGCCAGGGGCGTCCGGGGTCGGCGAAGGCGGCGCGGTCGAGCTCGCCGAGGATCCGCTCGACCAGCGCCCCGACCAGCGCGGCCCGGTCCGGGAAGTAGGTGTACACGGCGTTCGGGGCGACCCCGACCGCTGCCGCGATCCCGCGCACCGAGACCGCCTCCGCGCCCTTCTCCCCCAGCAGCCCGAGCGCCGCGTCGAGGATCTCCGCCTCGCTCAGCACCCGCCGCCGGCCCGGCCGGCCCCGGCCCCGCGCCGCAGCGCCCCCTGCCGCCGCACCCGTCGCCGCCCCTGCCGCCGCCTCGCCGTGCTCCGCCACCGCCGCCGCCCTTCATGCGCCACCACCGATTGACGCCCATTTTTGCACGCCGTACATTTGCGAGCGAGAGCACAAATTGCACGCCGTACAGAAATGAGCGTGACAGCCATGCGCGCCACCACCTCCACCCTCCGCCGGACCTTCAACCTCCGCTGGACCGCCGGTTTCCTCGCCTTCCCGGTGGCCGGCCTCGCCGCCCGGGCCGCCGCCGGCCCGATCACCGACCCGGCCGCGGCCGCCCTCGGCGGCGCCGTCGCCGGCCTGCTGCTGGGCGTCGGCCAGTCGCTCGCCGCCGGCAGCCGCCTGGACGCCCGCCGCTGGATCCCCGCCACCGCCCTCGGCCTCGCCGTGGGGCTCGCCCTCGCCGCCCCGCTGACCGGCTACCGGACCACCCTCCCGGCCCTCGCCGCGGCCGGCGCCCTCACCGGCATCCCGCTCGGCCTCGCCCAGGCCCTCGCCCTGCCGCCCGGCACCCGCACCCGCCGCCGCGCCGCCTGGGCGCTCGCCGGCCCGCCCCTGTGGGCCCTCGGCTGGACGGTCACCACCCTCGCCGGGGTGGACGTCGACGCCCACTACGCCGTCTTCGGCGCCACCGGCGCCCTCACCGTCACCCTGCTCGCCCACCCCCTCCTCCCCGCCCGGACCGCACCGACAGCGACGACGGCCACCACCGCCGCCGCCACTCCCCGAACGGAGCCCACCCCGTGAACCGCCCCGCCCCGAGCAGCACCACCCGCCGGACCGACCCCCTCCACGTCGTCTTCGGCACCGGCGCCGTCGGCCTGGCCACCGTCCGCGCCCTGCACCGCCGCGGCGAGCGCGTCCGCGCGGTGAACCGCTCCGGCCGCGCCCCCGTCCCGGACGGCGTCGAGGTGGTGGCCGGCGACGCCCGCGACCCGCGCTTCACGATCGCCGCCGCCGCGGGCGCGACCGTCGTCCACCAGATCCTCAACCCGGCGTACCACCGCTGGCCGCAGGAGTTCCCGGCGCTCCAGGCCGGCGTCCTGGCGGCCGCCGAGGCAGCCGGCGCGCGCCTGGTGTCGATGGACAACGTCTACATGTACGGCCGCCCGGCCGGCCGCGCGTTCACCGAGGACAGCCCGGACGACGCCACCACCCGCAAGGGCCGCCTGCGCTCGCGGATGGCCGGCGAGCTGCTCGCCGCGCACCGGGCGGGCCGGGTGGAGGTGGCGATCGGCCGCGCCTCGGACTACTTCGGCCCGGGCGGCGGCGCCCAGTCCAACCTCGGCGACCGGGTCTTCCCGCCCGTGCTCGCGGGCCGCCCGGCGTCCGTCCTGGGCGATCCGGACCAGCCGCACACCTACTCCTTCGTCCCGGACATCGGCGAGGCGCTGGCCGCCCTGGCCACCCATCCCGCCGCGCCGGGCCGGATCTGGCACCTGCCCAACGACCCGGCCACCCGCACCACCCGCGAGCTGGTCGCGACCGTCCACCGCCTGGCCGGCCGCCCGGAGGTGCGGCTGCGCACCGTCCCGACCGCCGCCCTGTTCGCCCTCGGCCTGGTCGACCGGACCGTCCGCGAGCTGGTGGAGATGCGCTACGAGTTCGCCGAGCCGTTCGTGGTCGACAGCTCCCGCTTCAGCGCCGAGCTCGGCGGCCGCGCCACACCGCTCGACGAGGCCCTCGACCGCACCCTGCACGACTACCGCACAGCGACCGCCTGAGTCTCCCCTGAGACCCGCATCAATAAAATGAGACACAGACGTCTCATCTGCCCTACACTGGTCTCATGGCTACTGACCGCGACTCGGTGCTGGAGGCCGCCGTCGGCGTGCTTTCGCGACGCCCGACCGCCCACCTCGACGAGATCGCCCGCGCGGCCGGCATCAGCCGGGCCACGCTGCACCGGATCTTCCCGGGCCGCGAGGCGCTGATCCGCGAGGTGGGCGCGCTCGGCCTGCGCCGTTTCGCCGCCGCCCTGGACACCGCCCGGATCGAGGAGGGCGACGCCCAGGAGGCCTTCCGCCGCCTGGTGGACGCGGTCGTGCCCGACGCCGCACTGTGCGCCTTCCTCGCCGGCGAGAACCAGCTCTACGACGACCAGGAGATCAACGATCTCTGGGAGTTCCAGGACGCCCGGGTCCGCGCGCTCTTCCTGCGCGGCCAGCAGCAGGGCGTCTTCCGGGTGGAGCTCTCGACCGGCTGGCTCAGCGAGGCCTTCTTCGACCTCGTGGCCGGCATCGGCTGGGCCGTCCAGGACGGACGCCTCGCCCCGCGCGACAGTGCCTTCTCGCTCGCCGAGCTCTTCCTCGGCGGCAGCCTACGGAGACCCGATACACCATGAGCACCAACCTGCCCGTCACCAACCGCCGCTGGGCCGGCCTGGGCGTCCTCGTCCTGGCCGTCACCCTGGTCGCGGTCGACGCCACGGTGCTGTCCCTTGCCATCCCGTCCATCAGCGAGACCCTCCGCCCCAGCGGCACCCAGCTGCTGTGGATCGGCGACATCTACTCCTTCGTCCTGGCCGGCCTGCTGGTCTCCATGGGCGCCCTCAGCGACCGGCTCGGCCGCAAGCGGGTGCTGCTGGTCGGCTCGGCCGCGTTCGGCGCGGCCTCGCTGCTCGCCGCGTACGCCCCGAGCCCGGGCTGGCTGATCCTGGCCCGCGCCCTGCTCGGCGTGGCCGGCGCGACGATCATGCCGTCCACCCTCTCCCTGATCCGCACGCTCTTCCCGGACGCCCGCGAGCGGGCCACCGCGATCGGTATCTGGGGCGCCGGCGCGACCGCCGGCGCGGCGCTCGGCCCGCTGGTCGGCGGCGTGCTGCTGGAGCACTTCTGGTGGGGCTCGGTCTTCCTGCTGAACCTGCCGGTGCTGGCCCTGCTGCTGGTGTTCGGCGCCTGGCTGCTGCCGGAGTCGCGCGACCCGCGGCCGGGCCGCTGGGACGTGCTGAGCGTGTTCCTCTCGATGGCCGGTGTGATCGGCGTGGTGTACGCGATCAAGGAGCTGGCCGCCGACGGCCTGTCCTCCTGGTCGTCCCCGCTGGTGCTGCTGCTCGGCGCCGGCGCGCTGCTCTGGTTCGTCCGCCGCCAGCTGCGGCTGGAGACCCCGCTGCTGGACGTCCGGCTGTTCACCGACCGGCGCTTCACCGCGGCCGTGGTGGCCTCGCTGACCGCGCTGATCGGCCTGTCCGGTGTGATCTTCTGCGTCTCGCAGTACCTGCAGCTGGTCCGCGGCTACACCCCGCTCACCGCCGGGCTGGCCGAGATGCCGGCCTTCGTCGGCGCGGTGGTCGGCGGTCTGCTGACCGCCCGGCTGGCGCGGCGCGCGGGCACCCGGGCGGCGCTGGCCGGCGGCCTGTTCGCGATGGGCGCGGGCATCGCCCTGCTCGGCCTGATCCGACAGGACAGCGCGTACCTGCTGTTCGGCACGTCCTTCCTGGTGGTGGGCACGGCCGAGGGCGTGGTCTACACGCTCGCCTCCGACCTGGTGCTGGGCTCCGCCCCGGCCGACAAGGCGGGCGCGGCCTCGGCCGTCTCGGAGACCGCGTACGAGCTGGGCACCGCGCTCGGCATCGCGCTGGTCGGCTCGGTGGTGACCGCCATCTACGCGGGCGGCTTCAGCGTCCCGGCGGGCGCCTCGGCCGAGGCCGGCGAGCAGGCCCGGGAGTCGCTGGGCGGTGCGGTCGAGGCCGCCGGCACCCTGCCCGGCCCGCTCGCCGACCAGCTGCTGGACGGCGCCCGGACGTCCTTCGTCCACGGCATGAACGTCGCCGCCTGGCTGGCCACCGCCCTGCTGCTCGCCGCGGCCGCCCTCTGCTGGCACTTCCTGCGCACCCCGAAGGCCCCGGCCACCCCGGCCGACCCGGCCCCCGCCGAGAACAGGCAGCTCGTCGCCTGACCCCTCCCCCTCCCGGCCCGGCCGCCGCACACTGAACCCGTGCGGCCCGCCGGGCCCGGAGGGGGGAAGTCGTGCACACCGTTCCCACCGCCCTCGCGGTGGCGGGCTGGACCGCCCTCGCCGCGGCGCCGGTCCTGCTCGTGGGCACCGTCGCCTGGGTCCGCAACGAGCGTCGGCGATGGGCCGCGACCTCGGTCCGCGCCGTCGCCCTCGCGGTGGCCCCCGACACCCTGTGCCTGACCTCCCCGGACGGCGAGCAGCACCACGTCCGCACCGCCCACCGCCACCCGCCCGGTGCGCGGGTAGCCGTCCGGCACCGCCCCGGCCGCCCCGACCTCGCCGTACCGGAGGACGTCCCGCCCGGCGGGTTCACCGGCATCCTGGTCCTCGGCGTCACGGCGGCCGTCCTCACGGCCGCCGCCGGCGTGCCGGCGCTGGTGGCGGCGCCGCTCCTGGAGGGCCTGCTGGGGGCGCCGTGAGCGTCCGTCAGGCGCGGTTCAGCGAGCGGCTGACGCCCGCCAGGACGGCGGTGGTGAGCACCCAGCCGGCGGCGATCAGTGCGTAGCCGACCGACTGGTGGTAGTCGGTCCAGTACCAGGCCGTGCGCTGCCCGAAGCCGCCGATCGGCACGAGCAGGTCGAGCGTGTACACGAAGGCGCTGAACGGCGGCGCCTGCCCGGCCTGCACCGGCGTCGGGTGCCCATGCCGGAACAGCACGGTGCCGGCGGCGGTGAGCACCAGCAGCCACACCCCCGCCTGCCACGGCCGGTAGCCGTACCCGACGGTGACGTCCAGCAGCCGCCCCCACGCCCGCCCGAGCGGCCCGAGGGTGCGCCGCCGCCTGCGCTGCTTGGCCAGCAGCACCCGCCGCGCGTCGTCGTCGTGCCCGATCTTCCGGTACCAGGCGGCGAGTTGCTCGTACGGCTGCGGCGCGTACCCGGGCAGTGCGGCCAGCCAGGCGAGGCGCCGCCCGACCGGGTCGCTCGCGCCGGACGGCCGGTGGATGGAGGTGTAGGTGAAGCCGTCCAACCGGGTGTCGGCGGGCCAGCTGTGCTCGTTGTCGTGGAGCACGGCGGCCTGCGCCTCCTCCAGGTCGACCGGCCCGGTGGGGGTGGCGGCGACGGTGAGCCGCAGGTCGCCGGCCTGCAGCCGGCCGGCGTGCAGCCCGCCGTCGAGCACGGCGCGGTCCAGGGAGAGCAGGCTGCGCACGCTCGCCCCGGGCAGCCGGACGGCGCCGCGGGCGACGAAGCCGTCGGCGAGGACCATCGTGGTGGCGCTCAGGTCGTCGCCGCTGAAGGCCTCCCGACCGGGGTTGTCGAGCACGGCCCGTTCCATGAACAGCCCGCCGTTGAACTGGGCACCGACCAGCCGCAGTCCGCCGCGGGCGACGAACCCGTGCCGGGCGAAGAAGCCGCCGTCCAGCACCATGCCGCCGGCCCACAGCGCCCACACGTCCTGGCCCTCGGCGGGCTGTCCGCCGTCCAGGAGCTCGCGGGCGGTGAGCCGGGCGCCGCTGAGCCGCAGTTCGCCGGTGACGTGCGCACGGGTGAGGGTGAGCCGCCCGTCGATCACCGAGTTCTCGAAGAACAGGTTGCCGTCGACCTTGAGCAGCCAGCCGTCCAGCCCGGGGACCAGGCAACCGACCAGCCCGGTGGAGCGCATCGACGCCCCGCGCAGCACCACCGGCTCCTCGAAGTGGCATCCGGTGAACATGACCGCGTGCGCGACCGCGCCGTCACCGAGGTCCAGCGCCCCGGTGATCCGCGCCCCGGCCAGCCGCAGCGCCCCGGGGGCGTCCCCCAGCAGCAACTCCCGCAGCAGCCGGGCCGGTACGGTCCGCTCCTCGCCCCACCCTCCGCCGGCCCTGACGTCCTCGTCCGGGCCTTCGCGCAGGTCGATCGCGGCCCCGGCGGCGAACGCCGCCCGCACCCGCTCCTCGACCGGCGCGGCCGCCGGACCCGTCGTCGTACCCGCTGTCGTACCCGTTGTCGGCAACGCCGCGCCTCCCCCGCCGAGCTCCCCACTCTGACAGGGCACGATCCTAGGCGGCGCGGCGCGCGCGGTGACCCGCCGCCTGAGCTCTTGCTCACATCGCGGCCCGAGCGTTCGACAGGGCCGCCGCACGCCTGCTTACGTGGGTGGACGAACCGTTGTCCGCCCATCGCCCGAAGGAGGCACCGCCGTGCAGCTGTCGTACGCCCTCGTCACCGAGGAGGACTTCCCCGGCGGTCTGGCCTGCTCGGACTGCCACCGGCCGATCGCGGCGGGGCAGCCGTACAGCGAGACCGTCGGCGGGATGCTCGGGGACACCCCGGTCGTCGAGCTGGTCTGCGTCTACTGCTGAGGGTCAGTTCACCGAGCGGAGGATGACGTCCTCGTAGTCGCCGACGTCCGGGAGGGTGTCGGCCGCGAGGGCCTCCAGACCCGGCTCGGCGTCGGCTTCGGAGGCGGAGGTGGCCAGGAGGCCGTCCAGTTCGGTCTGCTCGTCGATGACCCGTCCACTGTGCGTGTCCATGCACCCATGATCCCTCCGATCGCCCGTCACTGCCCGGAACGGGGCCGTGGTGACGCCCGATCGGGTGTATGACGCGCCGGACCGGGGTACCGGCAGCGCCCTTGCGGCTGTACAGAAGTGGCAACCCGCCCGGAGGCGACCCTAGCTTCGACCTGGCGGCCCCGACCGGGCCGCGTTCCCACGTCTCCGAAGCGAAGCGGGTCATCCGCCCATGACTGCACGACTCGCCCCGGCCGCCCTGCTGGCCGCCGCACTGCTCACCCTCCCCGCCGCACCGGCCCAGGCGGCCGGTCCCACCGTCCACCGCCTGCGGGCGGGCGTCACCCCGCAGGCCGTCCAGGCCGTGCTGGACGCCGCCCGTCCGGGCGACACCGTGGAACTTCCCGCCGGGACCGTGCCCGGCGGCCTGACCGTCTCCGTCGACCGGCTCACCCTGCGCGGCCAGGGCCCCGCCCGGACGGTGCTGCGCCCCGACGCCGGCGCGACCGGTGCCTGCGCCGCCGCCGGGCACGGGCTGTGCGTCACCGGCCTGCCCGGCAGCCCGGTGCACGGCGTACGGATCGAGGCGCTGGCCGTCGAGGGCTTCACCAAGGACGGTCTGCACGCCTCGCAGACCGACGCCCTGACCGTCCGCGCCGTCGCCGCCCGGGCCAACGGCCAGCAGGGCGTCTCCACCGACGCGTCCACCGGCTCGCTGCTGACCGCCGTGCAGGCGAGCGGCAACGGGCAGGCGGGCATCTTCGTCGCCAACTCGGTGGACCACGAGGGCGGCGCCCTGGACACCGGCGGCAGCGAGGTCTCCGGCAACCGGCTGACCGGCAACCGGATCGGTGTGGTGCTGCGCCGGGTCCGGAACATCACGGTCGAGGCCAACCTGATCGGCGACAACTGCGGCGGGGTGTTCGTGGTCGGCGACGAGGGCGTGCCCCGGGCCGGCGCACTGACCGTGCGCGACAACACGGTGGACGCCAACAACCGCTACTGCGCGCCCAATCCGCGCCTGGACTTCATCCAGGGCACCGGCATCCTGCTGACCGGCACCGAGGACACCGTGGTGACCGGCAACCGGGTGACTGGCAACACCGGCGCCTCGCCGATGTCCGGCGGCATCGTGCTGTTCCACTCGCTGGTCGGTGCGCCCAACTCCGGTGCCACGGTGACCGGCAACCTGCTGAGCGGCAACGGCCCGGCCGACCTCGCCGACCGCGACACCGGCTCCGGCAACCTGCTGGACGGCAACGCCTGCCGCACCTCCCTGCCCGCCGGCCACTGCTGACCGGCCCCGGACCCCCACGCCACACCCCCCGCCACACCCAGACACGCCACGCCACGCCCACGACACGCCCACGACCGAAGGAGGCCGCACCCCATGGCCACCGCCACCGCCCCCGACACCACCGCCGCCGCCCCGCCCTCGATGCTGCTGCGCGAGCTGGTCTTCGGCGCCGCCTGCGCGGGCGCCCTGCGCGCCGCCGCCCGCCTCGGGCTGCCCGACGCGCTCGGCGAGCAGCCCGCCACGCCCGCCGAACTCGCCGCCGCGCTCGGGGTCGAGGCCCGCCCGCTGGGCCGCCTGCTGCGCGCCCTCGCCAGCTACGGCGTCTTCACCGAGACCCCGGACGGCCGCTACGCGCACACCCCGCTCTCCCGGCTGCTGCGCGAGGACGAGCCGGGCAGCCTGCGGGCCATCGCGCTGTGGTGCACCGAGCCGTGGACCTGGCAGTCCTGGTCCCGCCTGGACGACGCGGTGCGCACCGGGCGCAGCGTCTTCACCGACACCTTCGGCAAGGAGTTCTTCCAGTACCTGCACGACGACGCCCCGGACTCGGCGGCCGTCTTCGACCGGGCGATGAGCCAGTCCAGCCGCCAGTCCGCCGAGGACCTGACCGCCTTCCTTGACCTGACCGGTGTCTCCTCGGTCGCGGACATCGGCGGCGGCCAGGGCCAGGTGCTGGCCAACCTGCTGGCCGCCCACCCGGGCCTGCACGGCACGCTCCTGGACCTGCCGCAGGTGGTCGCCCAGGCCGACGAACGGCTGCGTCCCGGCGGCGAGTTCGCCGACCGGGCGCGGCTGGTCCCGGGCGACTGCCGGGAGGACGTCCCGGTCGGGGCCGACCTCTACCTGATCAAGAACATCCTGGAGTGGGACGACGGCTCCACCCGCCGCACCCTGGCCAACGTGATCCGGGCGGCCCGGCCCGGCGCCCGGGTGGTGATCGTGGAGAACCTGGTCGACGACACCCCCTCGATGCGCTTCACCACCGCGATGGACCTGCTCCTGCTGCTGAACGTCGGCGGCGCCAAGCACACCACCGCCAGCATGACCGCGCTGATCGAGCAGTCCGGCCTGCGGCTGCACGCGGTCGAGCCCGTCAACCCGTACCTGCACGCCTTCGAGTGCACGGTCTGACCGACCCGGGCAACGCGAGAGGGGCCGCGCCGTGCGCGGCCCCTCCGGCGTTGCCGCCTCACGCCTTCAGGTGTGCGAAGACGACCACGTTGGCGGTGTAGTCCTTGGCCTTGTGGTCGTAGACGCCGCCGCAGGTGATCAGGCGCAGCTGGGCGTCGGGGGTGTCGCCGTAGACCCGGTCGTCGGGGAAGGCGTTCTTGGCGAAGGTCTCCACGCTGTCGACGACGAAGGTGGCGGTCGAGCCGTCGGCCCGGGTGATGTCGACGGCGTTGCCCGGGATCAGCAGGCTCAGCAGCAGGAAGACCGCCGGCCCGTTCTTGGTGTCCACGTGGCCCGCCATCACGGCGCTGCCGGCCTCCCCGGGGGCGGCGCCGCCGCTGTACCAGCCGACCAGGTTGCGGTTGTCGACGGGCGGCGCGGCGAGCCTCCCGTCGGCCTCCAGGCCGAGCTGGGTGACGGGGGCGTCGACGGCGATCTGCGGGATCCGGATCCGGGTGGGCTGCGAGCGCGGCAGCGCGGGCGTCCGGGGCCCGCGGGCGGCCGCGGCGGCGGACGGGGTGGCGGGGGCGGAGACGGAGGTGGACGCGGCCGGGGCGGAGGCTCCGTCGACCGGTTTGGCGTCCACCGAGTTGTAGAGCACCAGCACGCCGAGCGCGGCCGCGCCGAGGCCGAGGCGCAGCAGCTTTCCGCCGGGCTGGGGGGTGGGTGGGTTCATCGGTGGTACGTGCCTTCCTCGGCGGAGACGCCCGGCCGGGCCGGCTGCCCTGGTGGGCGGCCCGCCCCGCCCCCTGTGCCCCGGGGGTGACGGGAGAGAGCTCAACCCCCA